>NZ_JBWKZA010000003.1:96529-363081 GCF_059424045.1 Pseudomonas sp. GW456-L12 | reverse complement strand
GAGTTACAGGGGGGCAATTTCGGCGGGAGAGGGGGGCGTCGTCCTTGACGCGAAAGCAGCTTAGAAGCTATGCGATTGATTCTCAAGCGCTGTTTTTGCATTTGCGAGCCGTTGCGGCGGGCGTCGGCTTGCAATGAGGCATTCTTTTGCTATCATCGCCGCCAATTTAGCGGTACCCAGTCTTCATTAGCCTGAAGCCAAGCCAGAAAAACTGGCAGAAAAAAAAGACCCGGCAAAAAGCCGGGTCAAAAACCGTGATTAGCCTGATGAGGAGATAATCCAGGAGTCCGACCTAAGGTCTCTTGGGTTATCGACTGATCTCGCGACCAGTTGCTTGCAATAATAATCATTATCATTTGCAAGTCAAATGTTTTTCCCCGCCTTTTAGAAAATAATTTCCTGCCCCTGTTGCCAGCCCTGTTCATCGGCCGGATCGCCCGTGGGCGAATTCTGCCGTGGCGCTCATTCCGGGCGATGGCTGTCCAGCGAGCGATCCACCAGCGCCTTGGCCATGTCGATCATGTGCACCACGGAAAACGCCAGGTCGCGCCGGGTACCCCGCAGGTGGTCGGCGGCCTCGTAGGCACTGGCCGCGGCGCAACGCAGCAGGTCGGAAGCGTGGATCATCGCTTCCTCGCTGCTGATGCTGTGTTTGACCTCGAAGAACTTCTCGTCGATCGACGATTCTGCAATAGCCGGTTTCAAGTAGTAGTCCATGGCCCGGCGAGCGGCCTCGCTGTCCTTGAGGGCGTTGAAGCCGACATCGGTTTCCAGTTCCGGTGCATCTTTGCTGGTTGTGCTCATGAGCGGTTCCATCCTTTGACGTGGAATAAGAGGGTCTGAGGAATGGTAATACTTAATGTATTTGTGACTAGGTTTCAAATACTACAACTTGTGTGTTGAGGGCCGAAATACACAACGTATTGTTCCGCTCCATGGACAAATGGATCGAGTTGGTTAAATCCAACATGAAGGACCGCAAGGTCACACAAGAAAAGCTCGCGGAACGCCTGGGCATGTCCCAGGGCGGCATCGGCCACTGGCTGAGCAAACGACGCCAGCCGAAGATCGAAGACATGAACCGGGTGCTGGAAGAAATCGGCCTGGGTTTTCTCGAAGTCGCGCTGGTGATCCGCGAAAAACCACAGGTGGATGACGACGGCCAACTGCTGCTGGAAGGGCCGTCGTTGGTGCAGAAGTACAACCCGTACTTCCGCTATCCGGTCAGCGACTGGCGGGGCGTTGGCGAGGTGCGCGAGGCCGGTGGCGTGGGCTACGCCAGCGAGCGTTACGAGCTGTCCGACTACCAGGCCGAAGGCTCGGCTTTCTGGCTGGTCGTGGTGGGCGACGCGATGATTGCCCCGAGCGGCCTGAGCATCGCCCAGGACATGTTGATCCTGGTGGACCCGGCGGTGGAGGCGGTTCCCGGCAAGCTGGTGATCGTGCAATGCCCGGGCAGCACCGAAGCGATTTTCCGCAAGCTGGTGGAGGAGGGTGGGCAGCGTTATCTGGTGCCGCTGAATCCGACTTACCCGAAGGCGCTTTACAGCGATGACTGTCGGATTATTGGTGTCGTGGTGCAGGCTACCGCTAAATTCTGACGTAAAAATACGATCGTTCCCGCAAGGCTGCGGGAACGATCTTCTGCCTCAGGAGCTTATTCCAGCTCCACCAGGGCACTTCCCTCACTGACCATTTCGCCTTCCTGGCAATACAGCGCCTTGACCACCCCGGCTTGCGGTGCGCGGATGCTGTGTTCCATCTTCATCGCTTCCAGAACCACCAGTTGCGCGCCAGCTTCGACGCTCTGCCCGGCTTGCACCAGAACCCGCACGATGCTGCCGTTCATGGGCGCGGTCAGGCCTCCATGATGGCCGTGGCTGGCTTCCACCGCGGCAATCGGGTCATAGGCCGTGACCCGGTGCATCTCGCCCTGCCACTGCAGGTACAGGCTGTCGCCCTGGCGAATCGCCCGGTGCTGCTGGCGCAGCCCCTTGTGTTCGATCGACAGCTGCTCGCCGTGCAAGGCCATGGCCGCGTTGTGGGGGGCCAGCTTGATCGCCCGGTCCTGGCCCTCGCAGTCGAGGTGCAGCACGGTTTCCCACGGCAGGCCGATGCGCAGGCCGCTGGCCTTGGCCCAGGGCGAGTGGCGGTCGTCGGCGCGCAGCTGGTCCGGCTGGCTCTGGGCGAACGCCTGGGCGGC
Organism: Pseudomonas sp. GW456-L12; assembly: GCF_059424045.1. Taxonomy (NCBI): domain Bacteria; kingdom Pseudomonadati; phylum Pseudomonadota; class Gammaproteobacteria; order Pseudomonadales; family Pseudomonadaceae; genus Pseudomonas; species Pseudomonas sp. GW456-L12. The sequence continues at coordinate 360,878 of NZ_JBWKZA010000003.1, read as the reverse complement.
GGCTTGCCAGAACTCGTCGCTCAAGGCGCTGGCCGGTGGCAGCAACTGGTCCTGATAGCGCGGGATAAAGCCGGTATCCAGCTCGGCGGCGGCGAAGGCCGGATGGGCGATGATGCGCCGCAGGAACGCCAGGTTGGTCTTCAGCCCGCCAATGGCGAACTCGTCGAGCATGGCCAGCAGGCGCAAACGCGCCTGCTCGCGGTTTTCGCCCCAGGCAATCAGTTTGCCGAGCATCGGATCGTAGAACGGCGAAACGCTGTCGCCTTGCTCGACGCCGCTGTCGACCCGACGTCCAGGACCTGCCGCCGATTCGCGGTACAGCGCCAGGCGCCCGGTGGCCGGGAGGAAGTCATTGCCCGGGTCCTCGGCGTACAGCCGCACTTCGATCGCGTGCCCGATCAGCGGCACCTGGTCCTGGGTGATCGGCAGTGCTTCGCCCTGGGCCACGCGGATTTGCCAGGCCACCAGGTCCAGTCCAGTGATGGCTTCGGTGACCGGGTGCTCCACTTGCAGGCGGGTGTTCATTTCCATGAAGAAGAATTCGCCGCGCGAATCCAGCAGGAATTCCACGGTGCCGGCGCCGACGTAACCGATGGCCTGCGCCGCGCGCACCGCGGCTTCGCCCATGGCCTTGCGCTGCTCGACGCTCAGGCCGGGGGCCGGGGCTTCTTCGACGACTTTCTGGTGGCGCCGCTGGATCGAGCAGTCGCGCTCGTTGAGGTACAGGCAGTTGCCGTGCTGGTCGGCGAACACCTGGATCTCCACGTGACGCGGCTTGAGCACGTACTTTTCCACCAGCATCCGCGAATCGCCGAAGGACGACTGCGCCTCACGCTGGGCCGAGGCCAGGGCTTCGGCCAGCTGGCTGACGTCCTCCACCACTTTCATGCCCTTGCCGCCACCGCCGGCGGTGGCCTTGAGCAGCACCGGGTAGCCGATGCGTTCGGCGGCGACGCGGAAGGTTTCCAGGTCCTGGGCTTCGCCGTGGTAACCGGGGACCAGGGGCACGCCGGCGGTTTCCATCAGTGCCTTGGCCGCCGATTTGCTGCCCATGGCGTCGATGGCCGACGCCGGCGGGCCGAGAAAGATCAGGCCGGCGGCTTCGATGGCGCGGGCGAAGCCGGCGTTCTCCGACAGAAAACCGTAGCCCGGGTGAATCGCCTGGGCGCCGCTGGTCTTGGCGGCGGCGATCAGTTTGTCGATCTGCAGGTAGCTGTCGGCGGCCTTGCTGCCGCCCAGGTCGATGCGCAGGTCGGCTTCGCGGCTGTGGCGGGCGTCACGGTCGGTGGCGCTGTGCACGGCCACGGTGGTCAGGCCCAGGGCCTTGGCGGTGCGCATCACGCGGCAGGCGATCTCGCCGCGGTTGGCCACCAGCAGAGTGGTCAGGACAGGGGCGCTCATTAACGCGACTCCTTGGTGATCTGGTCGGGCTGCCAGCTGGGCGAGCGCTTTTGCAGAAAGGCGCGCAGGCCTTCCTGGCCTTCGGGGCTGACGCGGATGCGGGCAATGGCGTTTTCGCAGTAACGGCGCAGGGCCGGGGTCAGGGCGCCGTTGCCGACTTCGCGCAGCAGGTCCTTGCTGGCGCGCATGGCGCACGGGCTGTTGAGCAGCAGGTTGTCGATCCACGACGCCACTTGCTGTTCCAGCTCGGCCGTCGGGTAGCTTTCCGCCAGCAGGCCGATTTCCCGGGCCCGCTGGCCGCTGAAGCGCTCGGCGGTCAGGGCGTAGCGGCGCGCCGCGCGTTCGCCGATGGCTTGCACCACGAACGGGCTGATCACCGCCGGGGCCAGGCCGATGCGTACTTCCGACAGGCAGAATTGCGCATCGTCGGCACCGATGGCCATGTCGCAGCAACTGATCAGGCCCAGGGCCCCGCCAAAGGCCGCGCCTTGCACCACGGCCAGGGTCGGGATCTTCAGCTTGGCCAGGTTGTACATCAGCTCGGCCAGCTCGCGGGCGTCGTCGAGGTTGGTGTGGTAGTCGAGTTCGGCCGACTGCTGCATCCAGGCCAGGTCGGCGCCGGCGCTGAAGTGCTTGCCGCGGCCGCGCACCAGCAAAAAGCGCAGGGCCGGATCGCTTTGCACCTGATCCAGGGCGAGGATCAGCTCGCGGATCATTTCGGCGTTGAAGGCGTTGTTCTTTTCCTCGCGGCTGAGCCACAGGGTAGCGAAGCCACGCGGGTCCTTCAGCAGTTCCAGGGTGTTGAAGTCGTTCATGTCGATTTCGCTCCGGGTCACATGCGGAACACGCCGAAGCGGCTCTGTTCGATAGGGGCGTTGAGGGACGCGGACAAGGCCAGCGCCAGGACGTCGCGAGTCTGCGCCGGGTCGATGACGCCGTCGTCCCACAGCCGGGCGCTGGAGTAATACGGATGGCCCTGGTGTTCGTACTGGTCGAGGATCGGCTGCTTGATCTCGGCTTCCTGGGCGGCGCTGAACGTCTGTCCGCTGCGTTCGGCCTGTTCGCGCTTGACCTGCACCAGCACCCCGGCGGCTTGTTCGGCGCCCATCACGCCGATCCTCGCGTTGGGCCACATCCACAGGAAACGTGGGTCGTAGGCGCGGCCGCACATGCCGTAGTTACCGGCGCCGAAGCTGCCGCCGATGATCACCGTGAACTTCGGCACCTTGGCGCAGGCCACCGCGGTCACCAGCTTGGCGCCGTGCTTGGCGATGCCGCCGGCTTCGTATTTCTGCCCGACCATGAAGCCGGTGATGTTCTGCAGGAACAGCAGCGGGATGCCGCGCTGGCAGGCCAGTTCGATGAAGTGCGCGCCTTTCTGCGCGGCCTCGGCGAAGAGGATGCCGTTGTTGGCGAGGATGGCGATCGGGTAACCGTGCAGGTGGGCGAAGCCGCACACCAGGGTGGTGCCGAACAGCGCCTTGAACTCATCGAAGACCGAAGCGTCCACCAGCCGCGCGATGACTTCGCGCACATCGAAAGGTTGTTTGGCGTCCGCCGGGATCACCCCGTACAGCTCGTCGCTGGCATACAGCGGGGCGATCGGCGTGCGTTGCTGCAACTCGCCCTGTTTGCGCCAGTTGAGGTTGGCGATGCTGCGCCGGGCCAGGGCCAGGGCGTGTTCGTCGCTGTCGGCGTAATGGTCGGCGACACCGGAGATCTTGCAGTGCACATCGGCGCCGCCGAGGTCTTCGGCGCTGACCACTTCACCGGTGGCGGCTTTCACCAGCGGCGGGCCGGCGAGGAAGATGGTGGCCTGTTCGCGGACCATGATCGCTTCGTCGGCCATGGCCGGCACGTAGGCGCCACCGGCGGTGCAGGAGCCCATGACCACGGCGATCTGCGGGATGCCCTGGGCGCTCATGTTGGCCTGGTTGAAGAAGATCCGCCCGAAGTGTTCGCGGTCGGGGAACACCTCGTCCTGGCGCGGCAGGTTGGCGCCGCCCGAATCCACCAGGTAGATGCAAGGCAGGCGGTTCTGCTGGGCGATGGTCTGGGCGCGCAGGTGTTTTTTTACGGTCAGCGGGTAATAGGAGCCGCCTTTCACCGTGGCGTCGTTGGCCACGATCATGCATTCGACGCCTTCGACCCGGCCGATGCCGGCAATCACCCCGGCGGCCGGCACGTCTTCGCCATACACCTGATACGCCGCCAGCTGGCTGACTTCGAGGAAGGGCGAGCCCGGGTCGAGCAGGCGGTTGATGCGCTCGCGCGGCAGCAGTTTGCCACGCGAGGTGTGCCGTTCCTGGGCTTTGGCGCCGCCGCCTTGCTGGACCTGGGCGAGCAGGGTGTGCAGGGCGTCGACCTGGGCCAGCATGCTGGCAGCGTTCTGCGCGAATTCCGGCGATCTTGGGTTTAACTGAGATTTCAGAATCATTGAGGCTCCCAGCGCAGCTCGAAGCGACAAGCTTCAAGCTGCTAGAGTAAATCGGCGTTACGGCAGCTATGGCTTGCCGCTTGTAGCTCGCAACTTGCAGCTGCTCTTACTTGGTTTCGTTGAACAGTTCGCGACCGATCAGCATGCGGCGGATTTCGCTGGTGCCGGCGCCGATTTCATACAACTTGGCGTCACGCAGCAGGCGGCCGGCGGGGAACTCGTTGATGTAGCCGTTGCCGCCAAGGATCTGGATTGCGTCCAGGGCCATCTGGGTAGCGCGTTCGGCGCTGTAGAGGATCACCCCGGCGGCGTCCTTGCGCGTGGTTTCGCCACGCTCGCAGGCCTGGGCCACGGCATACAGGTAGGCGCGGCTGGCGTTGAGCTGGGTGTACATGTCGGCGACCTTGCCCTGGATCAGCTGGAACTCGCCGATGCTCTGGCCGAACTGCTTGCGGTCATGGATGTAGGGCACTACCAGGTCCATGCAGGCCTGCATGATCCCGGTCGGGCCGCCGGAGAGCACCACGCGCTCGTAGTCCAGGCCGCTCATCAGCACCTTAACGCCGCCATTGAGCACGCCGAGGATGTTCTCTTCCGGGACTTCCACATCGTCGAAGAACAGCTCGCAGGTGTTGGAGCCGCGCATGCCCAGCTTGTCGAACTTGTTGCTGCGGCTGAAGCCTTTCCAGTCGCGCTCGACGATGAACGCGGTGATGCCGTGCGGGCCCTTTTCCAGGTCGGTCTTGGCGTAGATCACATAGGTGTTGGCGTCGGGGCCGTTGGTGATCCAGGTCTTGCTGCCGTTGAGCACGTAGCGATCGCCACGCTTGTCGGCGCGCAGCTTCATCGAGACCACGTCGGAGCCGGCGTTGGGTTCGCTCATGGCCAGGGCGCCGATGTGTTCGCCGCTGATCAGCTTGGGCAGGTAGTGGCTTTTCTGTTGGTGGTTGCCGTTGCGGTTGATCTGGTTGACGCAGAGGTTGGAGTGGGCGCCGTAGGAGAGGGCGACCGAGGCCGAGCCGCGGCTGATTTCTTCCATGGCCACCACGTGGGCCAGGTAGCCCAGGCCGGCGCCGCTGTATTCTTCCGGCACGGTGATGCCCAGCAGGCCCATGTCGCCGAACTTGCGCCACATGTCGGCGGGGAACAGGTTGTCGATGTCGATCTGTGCCGCCCGTGGCGCCAGCTCGGCCTTGACGAAGGCCTGCACCTGGTCGCGGAGCATGTCGATGGTTTCGCCGAGGGCAAAGTTCAGGGTCGGATAGCTCATGGGGGCACCTTCAAACTTGTTTTTATGTAAGGGAGTCGGGCTGTGGAGAGCGGCTGATTCGGCTCTCACCTTTACGTTAACGTAAGCCTGCGACGGGTGGCTGTCAATCACCCTTTACGTAAACGTCAACTTGCGCGAATCTGTAGGAGCCGAGCTTGCTGGCGATGAAGGATAACGCGGTCGTATAGCGACACCGCGGCGCTCCAATCGCGGGCAAGCCTCGCTCCTACAATAAAGACAATAGGGGGTCATCATGGATCAACCCGCATCCGCGCCGGGGCGCAGTTACACTCGAGGCACGCAGGACAAGGCCTTGCTGGCGCTGACCATCGGTCAGGCGTTCGATCGCACGGTGGCGTCATACCCTCGGGGCGAAGCCCTGGTGGTGCGTCATCAGCAGCTGCGCTACAGCTGGCAGCAACTGGCCGAAACCGTCGATCTGCATGCCCGGGCGCTGCTGGCCCTGGGGCTCAAGACCGGCGACCGGCTGGGCATCTGGGCCCCCAACTGTGCCCAGTGGTGCATCAGCCAGTTCGCCAGTGCCAAGATCGGCGCGATCCTGGTGAACATCAATCCGGCCTATCGCAGCTCCGAACTGGAATACGTGCTCAAGCAGTCCGGCTGCCAGTGGCTGGTGTGCGCCGGCGCGTTCAAGACCTCCGATTACCACGCCATGCTCCAGGGCCTGGCACCCGAACTGGCGCAGCAGTCCATCGGCCAGCTGCAAAGCGAGCGCCTGCCGGATTTGCGCGGCGTGATCAGCCTCGATGCCCAGCCGCCGTCGGGCTTTCTGCCCTGGTCGCAGCTGGCCGACCTGGGGGCCGGCGTCAGCGTCGAAGCGCTGCGCGAACGCCAGGACAGCCTGGACCCCGACCAGGCGGTGAATATCCAGTACACCTCCGGCACCACCGGTTTCCCCAAGGGCGCGACCCTCAGCCACTACAACATCCTCAACAACGGTTACATGGTCGGCGAGAGCCTGGGCCTGGGCCACGAGGACCGCCTGGTGATCCCGGTGCCGCTGTACCACTGCTTCGGCATGGTCATGGGCAACCTGGGCTGCGTGACCCACGGCACGACCATGATCTACCCCAACGATGCCTTCGATCCGCTGCTGACCCTGGGCGCCGTGGCCGAGGAAAAGGCCACCGGGCTGTACGGCGTGCCGACCATGTTCATCGCCATGCTCGACCAGCCGCGGCGGGCCGAGTTCGACCTGTCGAGCCTGCGCACCGGGATCATGGCCGGGGCCACCTGTCCGATCGAGGTGATGCGGCGGGTGATCAGCGAGATGCACATGAGCGAAGTGCAGATCGCCTACGGCATGACCGAAACCAGCCCTGTGTCGTTGCAGACCGGCCCGGCGGACGAGCTCGAGCTGCGCGTGACCACGGTCGGCCGCACCCAGCCGCAGCTGGAAAGCAAGATCATCGATGAGGCGGGCAATATCGTGCCGCGCGGCACCATCGGCGAGCTCTGCACCCGCGGTTACAGCGTGATGCTGGGCTACTGGAACAACCCCCAGGGCACGGCCGAAGCCATCGACCAGGCCGGCTGGATGCATACCGGCGACCTGGCGACCATGAACGAGCAGGGTTACGTGTGCATCGCCGGGCGTAACAAGGACATGATCATCCGCGGCGGCGAGAACATTTATCCGCGCGAGCTGGAGGAGTTTTTCTTCACCCACCCGGCGGTGGCCGACGTGCAGGTGATCGGCATCCCGTGCTCGAAATATGGCGAAGAGATCGTCGCCTGGATCAAGTTCCACCCCGGCCACAGCGCCAGCGAGGAGGAACTGCAGGCCTGGTGCAAGGCGCGTATTGCTCACTTCAAGACGCCGCGGTACTTCAAGTTCGTCGAGGAATTCCCGATGACCGTGACCGGCAAGATCCAGAAGTTCAGGATGCGCGAGATCAGCATCGAGGAGTTGCGCGGGCGTTCCTGAGCCATTCGAGCAGGCTCCCGCGAATATGTGCGGGAGCGGCTCGCGAGCCGTTTTGGGGGGCGCAGCCGAGTCAGGAGAGGGGAGGGAAACAGGAAGGCCGGAAAGCACAAAGGGGAGCCGAAGCTCCCCTTTAATTTTTGTCGTTGCGTGCTCTTTTTTTATTATTGAGGGGCGGTCTGTTGTTGTTTTTGGCAACCGTTACCCTTTACCGCTGTTTTTGGCGATCCCCATCCGGGATCAAGAGCAAACGTATTTTTTTGAGCGCTGATCTATTTTCTCGCTTGAGCGACCAACCAGTTCGGGAGCTACCTTGGGGTAGTTTTATTGTTCTCTGCCCGGTTGCGGGTGGCTCTTATTGTTAAAGACACCCTGGAAAACACATCCTCTCCAAAAAAATCTGTTAGCTGCGTCTCTGCCGTGTTGTTTTTGTTATGTCAGAGTCGTTTCGTCTTATTTTTATTAGCTTTGCTGCTTTTTATTCTTGTTATGCCAGAGATATAGCAGAAGCCATGCCAACTTTTTAAAACCCTTTAAAATCAATGGTTTGATAAAAATGGCCTTTCATCTGTACCGCTAGAAAATCGACAAACTGTTTCCGTGTTACCCGTTTCGAGCGTGCGCCAGAGCGGCCGGTAACACCCTGAAACAGGCGTGCCCTCAACCTGGGTAACGGGCCTTGGCGACGCGCGAGCCGGTGGGCCGCCCCAGCACGGAGCAGATCTGCTGGCCGGCGAGGATCAGGCGCTCCATGTCGATACCGGTTTCGATGCCCAGCCCGTTGAGCAGGTACAGCACGTCCTCGCTGGCGACGTTGCCGCTGGCGCCCTTGGCATAGGGGCAGCCGCCGAGCCCGGCGATCGAGCTGTCGAACACCGCGATGCCTTCCAGCAGGCTGGCGTAGATATTGGCCAGGGCCTGGCCATAAGTGTCGTGGAAGTGCCCGGCGAGCTTGTCCCGCGGAACATGGGCGGCCACCACCTCGAACATGCGGCGGGTAGCGCCGGCGGTGCCAGTGCCGATGGTGTCGCCCAGGGACACTTCGTAGCAGCCCATGCTGTACAGCTCGCGGGCGACCACGGCGACCTGTTCCGGTGCTACCTCGCCTTCGTAAGGGCAGCCCAGCACGCAGGACACGTAACCGCGCACGGTAACGCCGTGCTGTTTCGCTGCCTCCATGATCGGCACGAAGCGCTCCAGGCTTTCGCTGATGGAGCAGTTGATGTTGCGCTGGGAGAAGGCCTCGGAGGCGGCGGCGAACACCGCGACTTCCTTGACCCCGGCGGCCAGGGCGTCTTCGAAACCGCGCAGGTTCGGGGCGAGGGCGCCGTAGGTCACCCCCGGCTTGCGCTGGATCTGCGCGAACACTTCGGCGGACCCGGCCATCTGCGGTACCCATTTGGGCGAGACGAAACTGCCGACTTCTATATAGCCGAGCCCGGCCGCGCTCAGGGCATCCACCAGTTGCACCTTGTCGGCGACGCTGATGGGCTGGGCTTCGTTCTGCAAACCGTCGCGAGGACCGACTTCGACCAGGCGGACATGGGTGGGGAGGGACATGAGAGCTTTACCTATATTAAGTGGGCACTAATGTAGCCGCTGCCGCAGGCTGCGCTCGGCGACGAAGTCGACGCAAAACCAGGCGCTACGGTCTGTCTGGCAGATTGTCTGTGTTACTGGCGCGGCCGCTTTGCGAGCGATCGCCGCCTGGGGTGGTTACTGCACGGCGCTTTTCTGATTCTGGATGGTCTGCTCCAGCGCCTGGGTGCAGCGCTCTTCCGCAGTGTCCAGCTCCAGCTTCATCTGTTCGATGTCCAGCAACTGTTGCTCCAGCTGCTCACGGCGCTCGGCGATTTTCGCCAGCATGCTGTGCAGCTGTTTCAGGTTGCCGCTGCTGGGGTCGTAGAGTTCGATCAGTTCGCGGCATTCGGCCAGGGAGAAGCCGATGCGCTTGCCGCGCAGGATCAGCTTCAGGCTGACCTTGTCCCGTGGCGAGTAGATGCGTTCCTGGCCACGGCGTTCGGGGGCGAGCAGGCCTTGTTCTTCATAGAAACGGATGGCCCGGGTAGTGATGTCGAGCTCGCGGGCGAGGTCGGAAATGCTGTAGGTCTGGCTGCTCATGGGGGCACTCGAAAAAGGTCTTGGCGTTAAGCTAATTCGAGGTTGACGTATACGTCAAGCAGGATGCCGCCCTATCCGTAGGAGCGAGGCTTGCCCGCGATGGGTCCGCAGAGGTTTCCCTGAACCACCACGTTCTCCCTTATCGCGGGTAAGCGTTGCGCATGCGCATCACTTTTCGAGTTTTTTCTCGTGGGCCGTCACCTGCTGGCACAGCTCGATCATCTGCTCGCGCATCCAGCGGTTGGCCGGGTCCTGGTCGGTGCTTTCGTGCCAGTAGAGGTGGGTTTCCAGCGGCGGTACGTCGTTGACCGGCAGGTTGAATGCCTGCAGGTCATGGCGGCGGGCGAAGCGCTCGGGCACGGTCATGACCATGTCGGTCTGCTGCAGCACTTGCGAGGCCATCAGGTAATGCTGGGAACGCAGGGCGATCTTGCGCTGGATGCCCATCTTGCCCAGGGCCAGGTCGACGTAACCCAGGCCGCTGCGACGGCTGGAAATATGGATGTGGGTCAGCGACAGGTAGTCGTCGAGGCTGAGTTTTTCCTTGTTCGCCAGCGGGTGGCTCTTGCGCATGGCGCACACATAGCGGTCTTCCATCAGCTTGACGTGGCGGACCTGCGGGTCGGTGTTGAGCGGGGCATCGACGGCGAAATCCAGGCGGCCGGCGGCCAGTTCCTTGGTGGTTTCCCGGCGTTTGGACAGGAAACTCTCGATGATCACTGTGGGCGCCAGGCGCCGCAGGCGCTGGAACAGTGGCGGCAGGATCACCGCCTCGGTCAGGTCGGTCATGCTGATGCGGTAGGTCTTGACCGCCTGCAAGGGGTTGAAGATGCGGCTTTCCTGCACCGACACCCGCAGCAGCGAAAGGGCGTTGCGCACCGGGCCGATGATGTTCTGCGCCATGGGCGTGGGCACCATGCCCTGGGCGGTCCGCACGAACAGCGGGTCGTTGAAGGTCTCGCGCAGGCGGGCCAGGGCGTTGGAGACAGCGGGCTGAGTGATGCCGACGATCTGCCCGGCGCGGGTCAGGTTGGCTTCGGTGTAGATCGCGTCGAAGACGATGAAAAGGTTGAGGTCGACCTTGCTCAGATTCATTGCGCTGCACTCTTATTGTTAGGGGCCGGTATTGTTAGGGGCCGGAGGCTGGACTGATTGGCCTGCCCGATCAGTCAATCATATATCGGTGATGAATGTTAATACACGCCGAGAATAGGCTAGGTAAATTTTCGTAAGCTGTTCTAGCATCGGTTCCATGCCCTCAACCACCTCGCCAAGAAGGTAGCTGCCCATGGATTTCGCCTATTCACCCAAGGTTCAGGAACTGCGTGAGCGCGTGACCGCGTTCATGGACACTTATGTCTATCCGGCTGAAGCGGTGTTCGAGCGCCAGGTCGCCGAAGGCGATCGCTGGCAGCCGACGGCGATCATGGAAGAGCTCAAACTCAAGGCCAAGGCCGAGGGCCTGTGGAACCTGTTCCTGCCCGAGTCGGAACTCGGCGCCGGCCTGACCAACCTCGAATACGCGCCGCTGGCGGAAATCATGGGCCGCTCCCTGCTGGGGCCGGAACCCTTCAACTGCTCGGCACCGGACACCGGCAACATGGAAGTGCTGGTGCGTTACGCCAATGAAGAGCAGAAGCAACGCTGGCTGGAGCCGCTGCTGCGCGGCGAGATCCGCTCCGCCTTCGCCATGACCGAGCCGGACGTGGCGTCGTCCGACGCCACCAACATGGCCGCCCGCGCCGTGCGCGATGGCGACGAATGGGTGATCAACGGCAAGAAGTGGTGGACTTCGGGAGCCTGCGACCCGCGTTGCAAGATCCTGATCTTCATGGGGCTGAGTAACCCCGATGCGCCGCGCCACCAGCAGCACTCGATGATCCTGGTGCCGGTCGACACCCCCGGGGTGAAGATTGTCCGGCCGCTGCCGGTGTTCGGTTACGACGACGCACCCCACGGCCATGCCGAAGTGCTGTTCGACAATGTGCGGGTGCCGTACGAGAACGTGCTGCTGGGCGAAGGCCGTGGTTTCGAGATCGCCCAGGGCCGCCTTGGCCCGGGCCGGATTCACCACTGCATGCGTTCGATCGGCATGGCCGAGCGCGCGCTGGAACTGATGTGCAAGCGTGCGGTGAGCCGTACCGCTTTCGGCAAGCCGCTGGCGCGCCTGGGCGGTAACGTCGACAAGATCGCCGATTCGCGGATGGAGATCGACATGGCGCGCCTGCTGACCCTGAAGGCGGCGTACATGATGGATACCGTCGGCAACAAGGTGGCGAAAAGCGAGATCGCCCAGATCAAGGTGGTGGCGCCGAACGTGGCCTTGAAGGTGATCGACCGGGCCATCCAGATTCATGGCGGGGCCGGGGTCTCCAACGATTTCCCGCTGGCCTACATGTACGCCATGCAGCGCACGCTGCGCCTGGCCGACGGTCCGGACGAAGTGCACCGCGCGGCCATCGGCAAGTTCGAAATCGGCAAGTACGTGCCCAAGGAAATGCTGCGCAGCGGGCATTAAAGTGATCGCGGGCAAGCCTCGCTCCTACGGAAGAATCTGTAGGAGCGAGGCTTGCCCGCGAAGCTGCCTCGACTACACCGCTGGTTTCTCTCTCAATACACCCAGACTTCCACCCGCCGATTCTTGATCCGCCCCTCGTCCGCGGTATTGGTCGCGACTGGCATCTGCGCGCCAAAACCGCGGATCTCGCGCAACACCACACCGTTTCTCACCAGTTCCCGGCGCACGGTCATGGCTCTGAGCTTGGACAGCAGCGCCGCGCGTGCCGGATCGTTCTTGGCATCGCCGAAGCCGACCAGGGTCACGCGCTTGGCCAGCTTGTCGTGCCGCTTGAGAAAGTCCAGGACCCGTGGCAGGTCCTGGCGCGCCTTGTTGTCGAGGGTGGCGCTGCCTTCCTCGAAGCGGAAATTCACGGTCAGGCGCTGCGCCTGCCGGGCGATGGCCTGGTAACCCTCGGGCATCTGCGGGGCGGGGGCGACACTCATGGCCAGCACCGTCTGGGCAATAAAACCGGTGGTCGCGACTATGGCCTGGCCCCTGGCGCTCTGGGTGAAACGCACCAGGGCCCTGGCCCAGGGGTTTTGCTCATCGGGAGGAAGGTAGAAGTACAGGCGCCGTGACAGTGGGTAGTCCTCGGTGGCAATCAGGCTGTCGAGGGGCAGCATCGGTTGCGAGCCGCCGTCGACGATCGCCACGGCCTTGGCCTGGCGCACATAAGGCAGGCCGATAAAACCGATGCCCTGGGGATCGCGGCTGACCGCGTCGGAGAGTTGTTCGCTGGACTCGAAGCGTTTCGCCGTGGCGCTCAGGTTCTTGTCGCGGCGTGCCAGCACCAGTTCCTTGAACGTGTCGTAGGTGCCGGAGCGGTCATCGCGGGCGTACAAGTGAATGGCGCCGCCGACGCCGCCCAGTTCTTCCCAGGTTTTCACCTCGCCGCTGAACACCCGCGCCAGTTGTTCGGTGTCCAGCCGCGCCAGCGGGTTGTGCGGGTGGAGGATGATGGCCAGGCCGTCGATGGCGATCACCTGTTCGGCGTCGGGGTCTTTCAGGTCGCCGAGGGCTTCCAGCTCCACCAGTTCGCTGTCCTTGATCGGCCGTGACGCGGCGGCGAGGTCGGCGCTGGCGTTCTTCAACGCGGCAAAGCCGGTACTGGAGCCATGCGCGGCGATCTCGACGACAACGCGCTGGCCCTGGGCATTCTGGCCGGTCACCCGACGTTCGTTGTCTTTGCCCGTCGCCTCGATCCGTATGTCGAGCAAACCTTGTTCTTGCATCAGGCCCTTGACCAGGGCCGGGCCCAGCGCGGCACCGATGGTGTTGGAGCCCTGGATGCGCAGCACCGGCTGGTTGTCGCCAGCCAGGGGCAGGGCGGCGAACACCGACCAGGGCAGGGCGTAGCAGACGAAGCCGACCAGCAGCAGGCAGAGGGTTCGGCACCAGAGGTCCGGTTCACTGACGGTACAAACGCGTGACATGCGGCAATGGCCTTCTATGGCGGGAGCGAGTGCGGCGAGATTAAGTCAGGGAGGTGACGGGGATGTGACGGTTGATGGGGGTAATCGGAGCGTTCCCCTGGCTTTTCAGAATGCTCTTAAAGACCCGGCACGGCTGGCTCAGTAGAGTTGAAAACTTTGTCTGGAGGGGAATTGGCGCACGCCGACTCTCGTCGTCACCAGGCGTCGATGCAGCCCTGGCTGCAATTTGCTTGTGTCAAAGGAGTATGAAATGAGTGGCTGGTTCGAGATGAAGCAATATGGCAGCGGTGGTTTCAGGTTCTTGCTGAAGTCCAAGGACGCGCAGACCATGCTTCAAAGCGACCGTTACCCTTGTCGTGAGAGTGTCGAGGCAGCCATTGCGCTGCTCCGCAAGCACTGCACGTCCCCGGGTAGTTACGAAAAGAAGATCGCCCCCGGTGGCAAACCTTACTTCAATCTCAAGGCCGGCAAGGAGGTGATCCTGGTCAGCCACTTGTATGACTCGGAGCCGACCCGTGAGTCCGCCATCGAGGCCATCATGCAGGCTGGCACCAGCACCCGGATCGAGCTGTGCTGAGACGCTGAAACATTAAAAAAGCCCATCTCAGGATGGGCTTTTTTGTGCCGGGCGATCAGCTCAGTTCGAGCCAGATCGGGGCGTGGTCGGAAGGTTTCTCCATGCCGCGCAGGTCGTAGTCGACCCCGGCATCCTTGATCCGTGGCATCAGGCCGCGAGAGGCCATGATCAGGTCGATGCGCAGGCCGCGCTTGGGCTCGTCCTCGAAACCGCGGCTGCGGTAGTCGAACCAGCTGAAACGATCGGCCACCTCGGGGTTGAGGTGGCGGAAACTGTCCACCAGGCCCCAGTTCTTCAGGCGGGCCATCCACTCGCGCTCTTCCGGCAGGAAGCTGCACTTGCCGGTTTTCAGCCAGCGTTTCATGTTGTCCGGGCCGATGCCGATGTCGCAGTCTTCCGGGGAAATGTTCACGTCGCCCATGACCACCAGCGGCTGCTCGTTGCTGAAGCGGGTTTCCAGCAGGTGCTGCAGGTCGTTGTAGAAACGTTGCTTGGCCGGGAACTTGGTGGGGTGGTCGCGGCTTTCGCCCTGGGGGAAGTAGCCGTTCATGATGGTCACCGGGGTGCCATCGACATCGGCGAAGGTGCCCCAGATAAAACGCCGCTGGGCATCTTCATCGTCGCCATCGAAGCCTTTGTACAGGTCCAGCGGCGCCTGGCGCGAGAGCAGGGCGACGCCGTAGTGGCCTTTCTGCCCATGGTAATGCACGTGATAACCCAGCGCCTGGACTTCGGCCAGGGGGAACTGGTCGTCCGACACCTTGGTTTCCTGCAGGCCGATGACGTCCGGTTGATGCTTTTCGATCAGCGCCGCCAACTGATGGGGGCGGGCGCGCAGCCCGTTGATGTTGAACGAGACGATCTTCATGGTCGGCAGTCCTGGCAAAACTGCGATGCTAGCCGACAAGTCGCGCGGCGGCCAGCGTGGCGGCAGGGCAGATGCGCTGCTAAGGTCCATGGGCGGTGGAACGATCACGAGCCTGAAAGGTTCGTAGCTATAACAACCGCGCAGAAGAACGCCGCCACCCAGCGCGGCCACTTCAAGCCGGGCCCAGGGGGAGACCAATCGCCATGCCTGAAACTTCGACTGCCATCGCCGACATTCACATGCTCGACAGCGGCTACGCCCGCGAAGCCCGCTCCCTGCTGTACCAGGCTTATCGCCACGAGCCGACTTTCGCTTATCTGTTCGAGTCCGAACGCCCGGGTTACGAACAACGGGTGCGGGCCACGGTGCGGGAGCTGGTCAAGCAGCACTTCATTCAGGACCTGCCGGCCATCGGCCTGTTGGTCAATGACCGGCTGATCGGCATCGCCCTGATCGCACCGCCCCAGCGTCGCCTGGGCATTACCGAGAGTTGGGCCTGGCGCCTGCGGATGGTGCTCAGTACCGGTTTCCGTTGCACCCGGCGTTACCTGGACTATCACGCCGCGGTGCTGGGTTGCCTGCCCAGCGATTCGGTGCACGTCCTGCCCTTGCTGGGGATTCATCCGCAATTCCAGGGCAAGCACTTCGGTGAGCAGTTGCTGCAGGCGGTGCACAACTGGTGCGCGGTGGATGAACACTCCCAGGGTGTGGTGCTGGACACCGGCAACCCGCGTTACCTGGCGTTCTATGAGCGCCAGGGTTATGAAGAGATTGGCGAGATCGCCGTCGGTCCGGTCCGCGAGCACGTTTTCTTTCACGCCAACCCGCAGGTTCTGCAAAGCGCGACCGGCTGAACAGAACTTTCCTCACATTTGTGCGCTCTATCGGGCTCCCAGCTCGTGATAGCATTCGCGCCTATGAAGTTTTCAGGAAGATTCACCAGCGGCTTGTTGCTGCTGTTCACAAGCTGTGCGGCACTGGCGCAAAGCGAATTGGACGTCAGGGTCAAACCCTCCAACGATGAACTCAAGGCCAATGTGGAAGGCTACATCGGCGGGGTGGGCGATCGCGACGAGGAAGCCCTGCTGCGTTTCAGCCGTGGCGCCGAGGAGCAGGCCCGCAAGGCCGCCCAGGCCCTGGGCTACTACCAGCCGCAGATCAGCAGCGAAGTCAAAGGCGGCGAAAAGCCGCGTTTGGTGCTGAATATCGATCCTGGCGAGCCGGTGCACCTGCGCAACGTCACCATCCGGGTCGACGGCCCGGCGGCCTCCCTCAAGGGCTTTCGGGTGCCCAGGAGCGACCAGCTGAAAAGCGGCGCGGTCCTCAATCACGGTCATTACGAAGACGCCAAGCGGCTGATCCAGAACCAGGCGTCGCGCTATGGCTTTTTCAGTGGGCGTTTCACCCGGCAGAAGCTGGCCGTGGACCCCCAGGCCGGGGTGGCGGATATCGAGCTGGTCTACGAAAGCGGTCCGCGTTACGCCCTGGGCAAGGTCAGTTTTGCCGGCGATACACCGTTCGACGAAGACCTGCTGCAACGCATGGTGCCGTTCAAGGCCGGTACTCCCTACGACTCCGAGCTGATCGCCGAGCTTAACCAGGCACTGCAATCGAGCGGTTACTTCGAGGGCGTGCGGGTCGACGCGGCGCCGACCGCGGCCGCCGCCGAGGTGATTCCGGTGGCGGTCCAGCTGGAAACCCGCAAGCCGCGCACCATGGGCCTGGGCCTGGGCTTTTCCACCGACGTCGGGCCGCGGGCCAAAGCCAACTGGACCCGGCACTGGGTCAACGCCCAAGGCCACAGCTACGGCTGGGAGGCGGAAGTCTCCGCGCCGCGACAGAACGTCGGCCTGTTCTACGACATACCGCTGGACCCGCCGCTGACCGACAAGCTGCGTTTTGCCGGCGGCTACCAGAACGAAGAAATCGCCAATACCGACACCCTGAGTAAACTGCTCACCCTCGGTCCCGAGTGGCACAGCAAGTTGCCCAGCGGCTGGCAGCGAGTCATCTCGTTGAAGTGGCAACGCGAGGAATACCGCCTGGGCGACGACTCGGGCCTGAGTACCCTGTTGATGCCCGGCATCAGTTATTCCTACCTGCGCAGCGATAACCGCATCGACCCGCACAACGGCTATCGCCTGCAATTCGACAGCAAGGTGGCCAAGGAAGGGCTGGGTTCGGACACCAACCTGTTATATGGCACCGTGCTGCTCAAGGGCCTGACCACGGTGTGGGACAACCATCGCTTCCTCGGCCGGGTGCAGTTCGGTGGCAGCGCCACCAACGGTTACAAGAAGATCCCGCCGTCGCTGCGCTTTTTCGCCGGTGGCGACCAGAGCGTGCGCGGTTACGACTACCAGAGCCTGTCGCCGGAGAACTCCGACGGCGACCGGATCGGCGGGCGCTACATGGTGGCCGGCAGCGTCGAGTATCAGTACTCCATCGCGGAAAAATGGCGCCTGGCGACCTTTGTCGACCAGGGCAACTCCTTCGACAAACTTGAACTGCCGAACCTCAAGACCGGGGTCGGTGTCGGCGTGCGCTGGGTGTCCCCGGTGGGGCCGATCCGCCTCGACCTGGCCCATGCGCTGGACGATGACGGCGGCATTCGCTTGCACTTTTCCATGGGGCCTGAGCTGTGAAGCGTGGTTTGAAGATCGCGGCGCTGGCGCTGCTTGTGCTGGTGGCGGGGCTGGTACTGGCGCTGGCTTCGATACTCGGCACCCAGGCCGGCAGTCGCTGGGCCCTGGGCCTGGTGCCGGGTTTGACGGTGGAGAACTTCGCCGGCCACTTAGGGGGACAGTGGAGCGCCGATCATCTGCTGTGGCAGCAGGACAGCAGCCGGGTCGAACTCCAGGCGCCGAAATTCGCTTGGTCGCCGGCGTGCCTGATGCGCATGACCCTGTGCATCGAGCAACTGGACGTGGAGCAGGTCAGCCTGCAATTCCCGCCGGGCGCGGAAGAACAAAGCAGCGGCCCGATCAGCCTGCCGGATCTGCAGTTGCCCCTGGCTATCGAGCTGGGGCAGGTACGGGTCGGCAGCCTGCAGTTCAATGGCAGCGAGGAGCTCAAGGGCCTGCAGCTGGCGGCGCAGTGGACGGCCAAGGGCCTGCAGATCGACTCGGTGAGCCTGCAACGCGACGACCTCAGCCTGAATCTTTCGGGGTTGCTGTCGCCCAGCGGCGACTGGCCACTGAGTGCCACCGGTACCCTGACCCTGCCGGCGCCGGGCAGTGAACCCTGGGCGTTGGCGCTGAAGGTCGATGGCGACCTGCTGAAGACCCTCAAGCTTGCGGCCGACAGCAGCGGTTACTTGCAAGGCCAATTGAGCGGTGAGCTGCAACCGTTGGTGGAGAACCTGCCGGCCCAGGTGCGGATCACCGCCGATGGCTTCAAGGCCAGCGCCGAGCTGCCCGATACCCTGATGCTCAACCAGCTGGAACTGACCGGCAAAGGCGACCTCAAGGCGGGTTACCAACTGCTGGGCAAGGCCAGCCTGCCGGCCGAGCAGGGGCCGGTGGCCCTGGCGCTGCAAGGCAAGGTCGACGCCAAGGGCGCGCAGATCGCCGCGCTGGACCTGAGCGCCAACGACAAGCAGAACCTCAAGCTGACGGGCCAGCTGGACTGGAGCCAGGGCCTGAACGCCGAAGCCAGGCTCG
Organism: Pseudomonas sp. GW456-L12; assembly: GCF_059424045.1. Taxonomy (NCBI): domain Bacteria; kingdom Pseudomonadati; phylum Pseudomonadota; class Gammaproteobacteria; order Pseudomonadales; family Pseudomonadaceae; genus Pseudomonas; species Pseudomonas sp. GW456-L12. The sequence continues at coordinate 342,604 of NZ_JBWKZA010000003.1, read as the reverse complement.
ACTGGCTGGATTTCCCCTGGCATCGCCTGTACCCGCTGATCGAAGAGCCCGCGGTGGCGGTGCGCCGCTTCACTGCCGAGGTCGCCTACCGCGATGGCAACTACTTGGGCAACTTCAAGGGTGACCTCGATGGCCCGGCGGGGGCGTTCAGCCTCAGCAGCCCGTTCAGAGGCGACCTGACGAAAATCTTCCTGCCCCAGTTCAAGCTGGCCGCCGGCCAGGGCAAGGCCGAAGGCCACCTGAACCTGCAATTCGCCGACGGCATCGCCTGGGATACCGCCCTGGACCTGTCGGCGATCAACCCGGCGTACTGGGTCGCCGAGCTGCCGGGCACTTTGGCCGGGCCGCTGCGCAGCCAGGGCGAAATGAAGAACGAGCAACTCAAGCTCAACGCCGACCTCGACCTCAAGGGCAGGCTGCGCGGCCAGCCCGCGGTGCTGCAGGCCAAGGCCGATGGCGCTGGCGAGCAGTGGAACCTGAGCACCCTGGACATCCGCCTGGGCGACAACCGCATCAACGGTTCCGGCCGCCTGCAACAGCGTTTGGCCGGGCAACTCGATATCAAGCTGCCGCGTCTCGGCCAGCTGTGGCCCGAGCTGCGTGGCCAGCTCAACGGCCGCCTCGATGTGGCCGGCACCCTGAAGGCGCCGCAGGGCAAGCTCGACCTGCAAGGCCAGCAACTAGTGTTCGCCGACAATCGCCTGCAGAGCCTCAAGCTCGATGCCAACCTGGACAGCGCGCAACGGGCGCAAATCGACCTCAAGGGGGCCGGCATCCAGGTCGGTGGAACCGCGCTGGGCACGCTGACGGCCAGCGGCCAGGGCGATATCAAGAGCCAGAAGCTGCAGCTGGACCTGCAAGGCCCGCAGCTCAAGCTGGCACTGGGCCTGGACGGCAAGCTGGACCAGGGCAACTGGCGCGGGCGCCTGGCCAGCGGCGATATCCAGACCGGTGGCCAGGACTGGAGGCTGCAAGCCCCGGCCAAGCTCGAATACCTGGCCGACGGCAAGCTCAACTTCGGCGCCCATTGCTGGGCCAGCGGCGATGCCAGCCTGTGTGGCGAGGATCAGCGGCTGATGCCCGAGCCCAAGTTGCGCTACCACCTCAAGCAGTTCCCGATCGACAGCCTCGCGCAGTGGTTGCCCAAGGACTTCGCCTGGAAGGGCCGGCTCAATGCCGATATCAAGCTGGACGTACCGGCTGGCGGCCCGCAGGGGCGGATCCTGCTGGACGCCAGCGGCGGCACCTTGCGGGTCAAGGAAAAGCAGCAGTGGCTGGACTTCCCGTACCAGACGCTGAAACTCGACACCACCCTCAACCCCAAGCGTATCGACACCCAGCTGGCGTTCAGTGGCGGCAAGCTCGGTGAGCTGATGCTGCAGACGCAGATCAATCCGCTGCCGAAAAACAAGCCGCTGTCCGGCGAGTTCCGCCTCAGCGGCCTGGACCTGGCGGTGGCGCGGCCGTTCGTGCCAATGGTCGAAAAGCTCACCGGCACCCTCAATGGCAGCGGGCGCATCTCCGGCGGTCTGCTGGCGCCGCAGGTCAATGGCAACCTGGCCCTTAGTGGTGGCGAAGTTTCCGGCCCTGAATTGCCCATCAGCCTCCAGGACCTGCAATTGCAGGCGCTGATCGCCGGTGAAAGCGTGCAGTTGAGCGGCGGCTGGAAGAGCGGCAAGGCCGGCCAGGGCAGTCTGAACGGCAATATCGCCTGGGGTCAGGCGCTGGTGGTGGACCTGAGCCTGAAAGGCTCGCAACTGCCGGTCACCGTCGAGCCCTATGCGGTGCTGGACGTGGCGCCGGACCTGAAGATCTCGATGAAGGACGACAAGCTGGCGATCGCCGGCAAGGTCCATGTGCCCAAGGGTGAAATCACCATCCGTGAATTGCCGCCATCGACGGTCAAGGTGTCGGACGACACGGTGATCATCGGCCACCAGACCGAGGAGGGCAAAGCACCGATGGCCATGGCGATGGACATCGATGTGGTGGTCGGCGAGGACAAGCTCAGCTTCACCGGTTTCGGCCTGACCGCCAACCTGCAAGGCCACGTGCACATCGGCGACAACATGGACACCCGTGGCGAGTTGTGGCTCAACGACGGCCGCTACCGCGCCTACGGCCAGCGCCTGACCGTGCGCCGGGCACGCCTGCTGTTCGCCGGGCCGATCGACCAGCCGTACCTGGACATCGAGGCGATCCGCCAGACCGATGACGTGATCGCCGGTATCCGCCTCAGTGGCAGCGCCGAACAACCGACCACGCAGATCTTCTCGGAACCGGCCATGAGCCAGGAGCAGGCGCTGTCCTACCTGGTGCTCGGGCGTCCCTTGAGTACCACCGGCGAGGACAACAACATGCTGGCGCAAGCTGCCCTGGGCCTGGGCCTGATGGGCAGCTCGAACATCACCGGCGGGCTGGCCAAGGACCTGGGGATCGACGACTTCCAGCTCGACACCCAGGGCAGCGGCAACACCACCAGCGTGGTGGCCAGCGGCAATATCTCCGAGCGGCTCAGCCTGCGTTACGGGGTGGGGGTCTTCGAGCCGGCCAACACCATCGCCCTGCGCTACAAGCTGAGCAAAAAGGTCTACCTGGAAGCGGCCAGCGGCGTCGCCAGCTCGCTGGATATCTTCTACAAGCGCGACTTCTAGCTCGTCGGCAATCCAGTCCCCTTTGGCGAGGGGGCTGGTGTTCACCACGCCGCCCCTCCAGCCGGTATTTCTCCCGCCGATTCTTGACTTCAAGGCTTTCCCATTAATTAGCTTAATAGTAAGCATGCTAATTATTGTTTGGATATTGGCTGCCTAGGCAGTAACATCTCGACATACTTTCGCTGCCTAGGCAGCTAACAGGTGATCAGATGAAGCACTTCACCCCAGACGGTTTCCAAAATTGCCACCTCGGGCTCTTGCTGGGCCGCGCGGCCCTGCTCAAGGACCGGATCATCGACACCCACATGGAACCCCACGGCATCACCGCCGCGCAGTTCAAGGTGCTGATCATCATGGCCCAGTTCGGCGTCGACACCCCGGCCGAGCTCTGCCGCCACCTGTCCCTGGACAGCGGTTCCATGACCCGCATGCTCGATCGCCTGGAGCAGAAGGACTTCCTCGCCCGCCAACGCTCGGAGCACGACCGCCGTCAGGTGCGCCTGGTGCTCACCGAGGAGGGCCAGAAGCTCGCCGACCGTCTGCCGCACATCGGTGCCGACGCCATGAATGAATTGGCCGGCGCCATTACCCCCGAAGAGTTGAAAACCCTGGAACAGCTCCTCAAGAAAATTTTGCTGGCGGCCGGTGACCCGATCACTGTGTTGCGGGTAGGTGATAAGTAAATGAGCAGTAAAACCTTGCGTGCCCGTTTGAGCCTGGTGCTGCTGGCCATGAGCCTGGCCGGATGTGCCAACTACAGTGGCCTGACAACCGAAGGGGTGAGCCTCGATGCCAAATCCCTCAAGGCCGGACAATCCCTGAGTGGCGTGACCCTGTCGCCGGCGGCCTGGCCGAAGAGCGACTGGTGGAAGAGCCTGGGCGATCCACAGCTCGATGGCTTGATCCGCGAAGCCCTGCACGACAGTCCCGACATGCAGATCGCCAGCGCCCGGGCCCACCAGGCCAGCGCGGCGGCCTATGCCGCGGACGCGGCACGCATGCCGACTCTGGACGCCAGCGGCAGTGTCAGCCGCTCGCGCCTGTCCCGTTCGCAGGACCCGAGCGGGCAGGGCGACAACTACAGCACGATGCGCAGCCTGACAGGCAACTTCAATTACACCTTCGACCTCTGGGGCGGCCAGCGCGATACCTGGGAAGCCGCCCTGGGCCAGGCGCGCGCCGCCGAGATCGATCGCCAGGCCGCGCAACTGACCCTGGCCGCCGACGTGGCCCGGGCCTACAGCGACCTGGGCCAGGCGCATATCGTCCATGACCTGGCCACTGAAGACCTCAAGCGCACCCGGCAGATGCTCGACCTGAGCCAGAAACGCCTGAGCTCGGGCATCGACAGCCAGTACCAGTACCAGCAGACCGAAAGCCTGGAGGCCAGCTCCGAAGCCAGCCTGATCGATGCCGAGAAAAACCTGCAGAGCGCCAAGATCGCCCTCGCGGTATTGCTCGGCAAAGGCCCGGACCGGGGCAACGAAATCGCCCGGCCGAAAGTCCTGCAGGCCAGCGCGGTGGCGTTGCCGTCGGTGCTGCCGGCGGAACTGCTGGGCCGCCGTCCGGACCTGGTGGCCGCGCGCTGGCGGGTCGAGGCGGCGAGCAAGAGCATCGACGCCGGCAAGACCAACTTCTATCCCAACCTCAACCTGAGCGCCGCTGCCGGCACTCAAGCATTGCTGGGGGACGCGATGTTCGGATCGGCCAGCCGCTTCTTCAATATCGCCCCGACCGTGTCGCTGCCGATCTTCGACGGTGGCCGCCTGCGCGCCGACCTGGATGCCCGGGACGCCGACTACGACCTGGCCGTGGCGCAGTACAACAAGAGCCTGGTGAATGCCCTGGGGGATGTCAGCGACACCATTTCCCAGCTGCGTGACATCGGTCGGCAGATCGCCGCCCAGCAACACGCCACCGACATCGCCCAGGACTCCTACGACACCGTGGTCCAGCGTTACGGCTCGGGGATCGGCAATTACCTGGACGTGCTCAGCATCGAGCAGCAATTGCTGCAGGCCCAGCGTCAGCTGGCGACCCTGAATGCCCAGCAGATCGACCTGTCGATCCAACTGATGCAGGCCCTGGGCGGTGGTTTCCAGACCGACAATCTGGCCGCGGCCACTCCGACCCCAGCCTCGCGCACTCAATAATTCAAGGTACTCATCATGGCCACTGTCGAAACCAACAACGCTCCCGAAAATACCCAGGACACCGCCAACCCGCGCAAGCGCAAGGTCATGCTGCTGGGCCTGGTGGCGCTGATCGTCCTGGGCGGGCTGGGGGTCTTTGCCTGGTACGAACTCTACGGACGCTGGAATGAAGGCACCGACGACGCCTATGTGAACGGCAACGTGGTGGAAATCACCCCGCTGGTCACCGGTACGGTGGTCAGCATCGGCGCCGACGATGGCGACCTGGTCCACGAAGGCCAGGTGCTGGTCAACTTCGACCCCAACGATGCCGAGGTCGGCCTGCAAAGCGCCGAGGCCAACCTGGCCCGTACCGTGCGCCAGGTGCGCGGGCTGTACAGCAACGTCGACGGCATGCGCGCCCAGGTGGCGGCGCAGAAGGCCGAAGTGCAGAAAGCCCAGGACAACTTCAGCCGCCGCCGGACCCTCGCCAGCAGCGGGGCGATTTCCCAGGAAGAACTGTCCCATGCCCGTGACGACCTGACCTCGGCGCAGAACGCCCTGGCCAATGCCCAGCAGCAGCTCAACACCACCAACGCGCTGGTGGACGACACCGTGGTATCGAACCATCCGGACGTGCAGGCGGCCGCCGCGCAACTGCGCCAGGCCTACCTGACCAACGCCCGCAGCACCCTGATCGCCCCGGTGACCGGTTATGTCGCCAAGCGCACCGTGCAACTGGGCCAGCGGGTACAGCCGGGCACCGCATTGATGGCGGTGATCCCGCTCGACCAGCTGTGGATCGACGCCAACTTCAAGGAAACCCAGCTGCGTGACATGCGCATCGGTCAGCCGGTGGACATCGAAGCCGATATCTACGGCAGCGACGTCAAGTACAGCGGCACCATCGACAGCCTGGGCGCCGGTACCGGCAGTGCCTTTGCCCTGTTGCCGGCGCAGAACGCCACCGGCAACTGGATCAAGATCGTGCAGCGGGTACCGGTGCGCATCCATGTGAATGCCGAAGAACTGGCCAGGCACCCGCTGCGGGTCGGCCTGTCGACGGTGGTCAACGTCGACCTGCATGACCAGAGCGGCCCCGTGCTGGCCCAGCAGCCGCCACAAAAGGCGTCGTTCAGTACCAGCGTCTACGACCGCCAGCTGGGCGAGGCCGATGCCTTGATCGCCCGCCTGATCCACGACAACAGCGCCGCCATCGGCAAGACCGCGCAGCGCTGATTCGCCGATCCCTCTGCTGCGGCCGTTAGCGGCCGCGGCGTCTGCCTCGCTTCATAGGATTCGCGATGAGCAATAACGCCTCTTTCACGCCGCCCAGCCTGTTGCTCAGCACCATCGGCCTGTCGCTGGCGACCTTCATGCAGGTGCTCGACACCACCATCGCCAACGTGGCCCTGCCGACCATATCGGGCAACCTCGGGGTGAGTTCGGAGCAGGGCACCTGGGTGATCACCTCGTTTGCCGTGAGCAACGCCATCGCCTTGCCGCTGACCGGCTGGCTGAGCCGGCGCTTCGGCGAGGTGAAGCTGTTTATCTGGGCCACCCTGCTGTTCGTGCTGGCCTCGTTCCTCTGCGGGATTTCCACCTCCATGCCCGAGCTGGTGGGCTTTCGTGTGCTGCAAGGGGTGGTGGCCGGGCCGTTGTACCCGATGACCCAGACCCTGCTGATTGCAGTCTACCCACCGGCGAAAAGGGGCATGGCCCTGGCGCTGCTGGCGATGGTCACGGTGGTGGCGCCGATTGCCGGGCCGATTCTCGGCGGCTGGATCACCGACAGTTACAGCTGGCCGTGGATCTTCTTCATCAACGTGCCGATCGGCCTGTTCGCCGCCTGGGTGGTCAGGCAGCAGCTGAAGGCGCGGCCGGTGGTGACCAGTCGCCAGCCGATGGACTACATCGGCCTGCTGAGCCTGATTGTCGGCGTCGGTGCCTTGCAGATCGTGCTCGACAAGGGCAACGACCTGGACTGGTTCGAATCCAACTTCATCGTTATCGGTACGTTGATCTCAGTGATCGCCCTGGCGGTGTTCGTGATCTGGGAAATGACCGACCGCCATCCGGTGGTCAACCTGCGGTTGTTCGCCCACCGCAACTTCCGCATCGGCACCATCGTGCTGGTGGGCGGTTATGCCGGTTTCTTCGGCATCAACCTGATCCTGCCGCAGTGGGTGCAGACCCAGATGGGCTATACCGCGACCTGGGCCGGCCTGTCGGTGGCGCCGATGGGCATCCTGCCGGTGCTGATGTCGCCTTTCGTCGGCAAGTACGCGCACAAGTTCGACCTGCGCTTGCTGGCCGGTCTGGCGTTCCTGGCGATCGGCCTGAGCTGCTTTATGCGCGCCGGGTTCACCAACGAGGTGGACTTCCAGCACATCGCTCTGGTGCAGCTGTTCATGGGTATCGGCGTGGCGCTGTTCTTCATGCCGACCCTGAGCATCCTGATGTCGGACCTGCCGCCGCACCAGATTGCCGATGGCGCCGGCCTGGCCACCTTCCTTCGGACCCTGGGTGGCAGTTTCGCCGCCTCGCTGACCACCTGGATCTGGATCCGCCGGGCGAACGAGCATCATGCCTACATGGGCGAACACATCAGTACCTTCGAACCTGCCACCCGCGATGCCCTGAACGCCTTGGGCGGTGCCAGCAACCAGGCCTACGCGCAGCTGGACCAGGTGCTGACCGGGCAGGCGTACATGATGTCCACCGTGGACTACTTCACGCTGCTGGGCTGGAGCTTCATGGCGCTGATCCTGCTGGTGTGGCTGGCCAAGCCACCGTTCACCGCCAAGGCCGGGCCGGCGTCGGCGGGGCATTGAGGGTGCGGTAGGGCAGAGGAATTATCGCGAGCAAGCTCGCTCCTACAAAAAGGTACGTCTTGCTGTAGGAGCGAGCTTGCTCGCGATAGAACGCGCAGCGTTCGCCTGGAAGGCCTCGCAACAAGGCCCTTCGGGCCTTATCGCAGCCTGCGGCGGCGCTACAGGCGGGGCAATGCCTGCTGCGACGGCACGAAGTCGAAAGCCGCCAGCTGGAAGCCCTGTTCATCCACCTGCAAGGCCCAGCCCTGACGGTCCCAGTCCCCCAGCACGATGCGCTTGGCGGCCTGGTCGCCGATCTGCAACTTGTGGATGGCCGGGCGGTGGGTGTGGCCGTGGACCAGGGTCCGCACCTTGAACGCCTGCATGATCCGCGGCACTTCGTCCGGGGTCACGTCGACGATGTCGTTGGCCTTCATGCGAGTTTGCGCGCGGCTTTCATTGCGCAGCTTGCGCGCCAGCTTGTGCCGGGTGCGCAGCGGCAGGTGCCTGAGGATCCACAACGAAACCGGGTTGCGCAGGTAGCGGCGCATGCGCATGTAGGCTTCGTCGCGGGTGCACAGGCTGTCGCCGTGCATCAGCAGCACCGGCTCGCCGTAGAAGTCGACCACGCTCGGGTCCTTGAGCAGGGTCGCGCCCGCGGCCTTGCAGAAGGCCTTGCCGAGCATGAAGTCGCGATTGCCATGCATCAGGAAAACCTGCGTGCCGCTGTTGCTGAGCTCGCGTAGTGCCTGGCAAATGGAAAGTTGGTAGGGGGTCATGGCGTCGTCGCCGATCCAGACCTCGAAAAAATCTCCCAGGATATACAGCGCTTGCGCCGAGCGGGCACGCCCGCCCAGTAAATCCAGAAACGCCCGGGTAATGTCCGGGCGCTCCTCTTCCAGATGCAAATCTGAAATCAGCAGTATCACTCAACGATCTCGGCTTTCTCGATGATCACGTCTTCTGCCGGTACGTCCTGGTGGCCGGCCTTCATGGTGGTGGCCACGCCTTTGATCTTGTCGACCACTTCGGTGCCGGCGACCACTTTGCCGAATACCGCGTAGCCCCAGCCCTGCACGGTCTTGCCGCTGTGGTTGAGGAAGCTGTTGTCAGCGACGTTGATAAAGAACTGCGCGGAAGCCGAATGCGGCTCCATGGTGCGGGCCATGGCGACGGTGTACTTGTCGTTGGAAAGACCGTTGTCGGCTTCGTTCTGGATGCTTGGACGCTTGTCTTTCTTTTCTTTCATGCCTGGCTCGAAACCGCCGCCCTGGATCATGAAGTTACCGATGACGCGGTGGAATACGGTGTTTTCGTAATGACCGGCTTTAACGTATTCGACGAAGTTGGCCACGGTGACCGGGGCTTTCTCGGCGTTCAGTTCCAGCACGATGTCGCCGTGGTTGGTGGTCAGTTTGACTTGGGTCATGATCGGTACTCTTTATAAGGAGGAGCGTTTTCAAGGAATTCCCGGGTTCCGGGAGGCAGGCCTGGGGCCCGCGGGCCGGAACCGCGCTGGCAAAAATCCGCCAAGGTGCGCAGTTTAGCGTGACGGGCGTGAAATTCGAGGCTGTTTTTTCATTTGCGACGGATTAATCGCGGCAGATTTAAAGCCCGCTCTGTCAGGGGCTTGACCGCATCGGCTATGATATCCGTTTTGATTTATCAGGCCGCACCGGCCGCGCACTTGTACGTTCAAGGATCCTATGAGCAAGCCCACTGTCGACCCTACCTCGAATTCCAAGACCGGACCGGCCGTTCCGGTCAACTTCCTGCGCCCGATCATCCAGGCGGACCTGGACTCGGGTAAGCACACACAGATCGTGACCCGCTTCCCGCCGGAACCCAACGGCTACCTGCACATCGGTCACGCCAAGTCGATCTGCGTGAACTTCGGGCTGGCCCAGGAGTTCGGCGGCGTCACCCACCTGCGTTTCGACGACACCAACCCGGCCAAGGAAGACCAGGAATACATCGACGCCATCGAAAGCGACGTCAAGTGGCTGGGCTTCGAGTGGTCCGGTGAAGTGCGCTACGCCTCGCAATACTTCGACCAGCTGCACGACTGGGCGGTGGAGCTGATCAAGGCGGGCAAGGCCTATGTCGACGACCTGACCCCCGAGCAGGCCAAGGAATACCGTGGCAGCCTGACCGAGCCGGGCAAGAACAGCCCGTTCCGCGATCGCAGCGTCGAAGAGAACCTGGATCTGTTTGCCCGCATGCGCGCTGGCGAATTCCCGGACGGTGCACGTGTGCTGCGGGCCAAGATCGACATGGCCTCGCCGAACATGAACCTGCGCGACCCGATCATGTATCGCATCCGCCATGCGCATCACCACCAGACCGGCGACAAGTGGTGCATCTACCCGAACTACGACTTCACCCACGGTCAGTCGGACGCCATCGAAGGCATCACCCACTCGATCTGCACCCTGGAGTTCGAAAGCCATCGCCCGTTGTACGAATGGTTCCTGGAAAACCTGCCGGTGCCGGCACAGCCGCGCCAGTACGAGTTCAGCCGCCTGAACCTGAACTACACCATCACCAGCAAGCGCAAGCTCAAGCAACTGGTGGACGAGAAGCACGTCAATGGTTGGGACGACCCGCGCATGTCGACCCTGTCGGGCTTCCGCCGTCGTGGCTACACGCCGAAATCCATCCGCAATTTCTGCGAAATGGTCGGCACCAACCGTTCCGACGGCGTGGTGGACTTCGGCATGCTGGAATTCAGCATCCGTGACGACCTCGACCACAGCGCCCCGCGCGCCATGTGCGTGTTGCGTCCGCTGAAGGTGGTGATCACCAACTACCCGCAAGACCAGGTCGAGAACCTCGAACTGCCGCGTCACCCGAAAGAAGACATGGGTGTGCGGGTCTTGCCGTTCGCCCGTGAAATCTACATCGATCGCGACGACTTCATGGAAGAGCCGCCAAAGGGCTACAAGCGCCTGGAACCAGCCGGCGAAGTGCGCCTGCGCGGCAGCTACGTGATCCGCGCCGACGAGGCGATCAAGGACGCCGATGGCAACATCGTCGAGCTGCGTTGCTCGTACGACCCGGACACCCTGGGCAAGAACCCGGAAGGGCGCAAGGTCAAGGGCGTGATCCACTGGGTGCCGGCCGCCGCCAGCGTCGAGTGCGAAGTGCGCCTGTACGATCGCCTGTTCCGTTCGCCGAACCCGGAGAAGGCCGAAGACAGCGCAAGTTTCCTGGACAACATCAACCCTGACTCCCTGCAGGTCCTCACTGGTTGTCGTGCCGAACCCTCGCTGGGCAACGCACAGCCGGAAGACCGTTTCCAGTTCGAGCGCGAAGGTTACTTCTGCGCGGATATCAAGGACTCGAAACCGGGTGCACCGGTATTCAACCGTACCGTGACCCTGCGCGACTCCTGGGGTCAGTGATCAGTTAAGGAACTCCTTGTGCTAACGATCTACAACACGCTCACCAAGAGCAAAGAAGTCTTCAAGCCGCTCGATGGCAACAAGGTGCGCATGTACGTGTGCGGCATGACCGTGTACGACTACTGCCACCTGGGCCACGGCCGCAGCATGGTCGCCTTCGACCTGGTGACCCGCTGGCTGCGTTTCAGCGGCTACGACCTGACCTATGTGCGCAACATCACCGACATCGACGACAAGATCATCAATCGGGCCAACGAGAACGGCGAGTCGTTCGAGGCGTTGACCGAGCGCATGATCGCGGCGATGCACGAAGACGAAGCGCGCCTGAACATCAAGAAGCCGGACATGGAGCCGCGTGCCACCGACCATATCGCCGGCATGCACGCGATGATCCAGACCCTGATCGACAAGGGCTATGCCTACGCGCCGGGCAACGGTGACGTGTACTACCGGGTCGGCAAGTTCCTCGGTTACGGCAAGCTGTCGCGCAAGAAGATCGAAGACCTGCGCATCGGCGCGCGGATCGAAGTCGACGAGTCGAAACAGGACCCGCTGGACTTCGTGCTATGGAAAGCCGCCAAGCCGGGCGAGCCGAGCTGGGAATCGCCATGGGGCGCCGGGCGTCCGGGCTGGCACATCGAATGCTCGGTGATGTCGACCTGCTGCCTGGGCGAGACCTTCGACATTCATGGCGGCGGCAGCGACCTCGAGTTCCCGCACCATGAAAACGAGATCGCCCAGAGCGAGGCGGCCACCGGCAAGACCTACGCCAATGCCTGGATGCATTGCGGCATGATCCGCATCAATGGCGAGAAGATGTCCAAGTCCTTGAACAACTTCTTCACCATCCGCGACGTGCTCGACAAATACCATCCGGAAGTGGTGCGTTACCTGTTGGTGTCGAGCCACTACCGCAGCGCGATCAACTACTCGGAAGACAACCTCAAGGACGCCAAGGGCGCCCTGGAGCGTTTCTACCACGCCCTCAAAGGCCTGCCGACTGTACCGGCCGCCGGTGGCGAAGCCTTCGTCGAGCGTTTCACCGAGGTGATGAACGACGACTTCGGCACGCCGGAAGCCTGTGCGGTGCTGTTCGAGATGGTGCGCGAGATCAACCGTCTGCGCGAGAGCGATCTCAATGCGGCGGCCGGTCTGGCGGCGCGCCTGCGGGAGCTGGCGGACGTGCTGGGTGTGCTGCAGCTGGACGCCGACGACTTCCTGCAGGCCGGTGCCGAAGGCCGGGTCGACGCAGCGCAGGTCGAAGCGCTGATCCAGGCGCGCCTGGCGGCCCGGGCCAACAAGGACTGGGCCGAGTCCGACCGCATCCGCGACCAGATCACCGCCATGGGCGTGGTGCTGGAAGACGGCAAGGGCGGGACTACCTGGCGCCTGGCTGACTGATCGTTGTACTGGCGACAAACAGAAACCCGCCTTGCGCGGGTTTTTGTTTGCCTGCCACTCGAGGGCGGGGTGCGGGCGATCAACCCTCCTGCTGGCGCAATCTTTTATAGAGGGTATTGCGACTCACCCCCAGGCGCCGGGCCAGCAGGGAGATGTTGCCGCCCACGGCCTTGAGCTGGCGGTGCAGGTCGGCGCTGTCTTGCAGGTCGATGTCGCCGGGCGGTTCGTGGCTGGTGGCTGGCTCCATGTCCAGGTCGACAAAAAAGTCGTCCGGCAGGTGCTCGGCGCGGATCGGCTGTTCTTCGGCCATGGCCAGCGCCACCTGCATCACGCTGCTGACCTGGCGCAGGTTGCCCGGCCAGGGATGGCGCTCGAACAGTTCCTGGACGTCGCGGCTGAGCCCGGCCCATTGGCCGGGCTCGCGATGCTGTTCCCAGATGCGCTTGAACAGCGCCTGTTTGTCGCTGCGTTCGCGCAGGGGCGGCAACTCCAGGGTCAGGCCGCCGATGCGGTAATACAGGTCCTCGCGGAAACGCCCGAGTTGTACCTGTTCGCGCAGGGAACGGTTGGTCGCCGAGATGATGCGGATGTCCACCGGGAACAGTTCGCTGCTGCCCACCGGTTGTACGCAGCGCTCCTGCAGCACACGCAACAGGCGGGCCTGGGTCGGCAAGGGCATGTCGCCGATTTCGTCGAGGAACAGCGTGCCTTTGTCGGCCTTGCGGATCAGGCCAATGCTGCCTTTCTGGCTGGCGCCGGTGAAGGCGCCTTTCTCGTAGCCGAACAACTCGGACTCCACCAGTTCGGCGGGAATCGCCGCGCAGTTCACGGCAATGAACGCCTGTTTGCTCCGCGAGCTGGCTTGATGCAGGGCCTTGACGAAAACTTCCTTGCCGACGCCGGTTTCGCCGTGGATCAGCAGCGGAATGTCCTTTTCCAGCAGCCGTTCGGCCTGGCGCACGGCTTTCTCCACCCGGCTGTCGCCGAAGTGCAGGGTGTTCAGGCTGATGGCATCTGTGTTGGCGGGAGCCGGACGGGAAGGTGGCTCGACGAAGACTCGGGCCTGGATCGGCATCTGCCTTGGACGCTTGAGCAGGCAATGGAAGCGGTTGCGACCGGCGGCCTGCAGGGCGAAGGGCAGGCCTTCGGGCTGGTTGAGCAATTCCAGCAGGGACACCTTGAACAGGCTTTCGATGCCGACCCGCGACAGGCTGATGCCCAGCAGGTTGTCGGCGCGGCGGTTGGCCGAAAGCACCTGGCCGCTGTCATCGAAGATCAGCAAGCCGGCCCACTGGCTGTCGAGGTTGTTCAGGCCGGTGTTGAAGGTCAGCTGGAAATGCCGGCCTTGGAACAGGTTGAGGATCAGCCGGTTCTCCACGGTCTGGCTCATCATCTTGACCATGCCCAGGGTATGGGAGGGCGGCAGGTAGCTGTCGCTGGAGACGTCCAGCACCGCGATCACCCGGCGCTCGGCATCGAAGATCGGCGCGGCCGAGCCGGTCATGAAGCGGTTGGCCTTGAGAAAGTGTTCATCGTGCTCGATATGCACCGCCTGTTCGCAAGCCAGGGCGGTGCCGATGGCGTTAGTCCCACTGCAGTGTTCCAGCCAGCTGGCGCCGGCGCTGAAACCACGGGCCAGGCTCGGCTGGATAAAACGCTGGGTGCCCCAGGACGTCAGCACCTGGCCCTGGTTGTCGGCGAGCATGATCAGGCAATTGGAGTTGCTGAGGATGTTCTCGTAGTAGGGCAGGACTTCCTGGTGGGTGGTCTGCACCAGGGCATGCTGGCTCTCCAGCAACTGGGCGATGCGCTCGGCGGGCAGTTGATCGAAGGCGGGCGCGCTCTGGTGGCTGAGGCCAAAGGCCCGGCAGCGACTCCAGGAGTCCTTGATGATGGTCTCGTGAGACAGCGGTGAGGCAGGTGCGCTCATGGCGGTAGGTCTCTGAAAACGCTTTTATTGTTGTTATTGGCCTATGCCCGGGACTGTGGCGTTTACGGGCAAAAGCGTCCATCCAGTGTTGTTCACTCTTGTTCATTGTCAACCGCCGGACTGTTCAGTTGTTCAGTGCGGGTTGTTCATTTCTGTTCAGCTGTGAACCTTCCAATAGCCTGTCTTTTAATAAATATCAGGCTTATCAGTGGCTTGGTTTGCTGCCGCGGTTCTGGCACGAAAGTCGCTCTGCTGCTGCGGTCGCTTGACTCCAATAATAAAAAAGGCCGAGCCATGTCATTAACGCTGGAGCACGTCAGCCGTGTCGTCGAGGGCCAGACCTGGATCGATGACATCTCGCTGCGCTTTGAACCCGGTTCCTTCAATGTCCTGCTGGGGCGCACGCTGTCCGGCAAGACCAGCCTGATGCGCCTGATCGCCGGGCTCGACAAGCCCGCCAGCGGGCGCATCCTGATGAACGGCGTGGACGTCACCGGGCGCCCGGTGCGACTGCGCAACGTGTCGATGGTCTATCAGCAGTTCATCAACTACCCGACCATGACCGTGTTCGAGAATATCGCCTCGCCGCTGCGCCAGGCCGGCGTTTCGGCGCAACTGATCGAGAGCAAGGTGCTGGAGACGGCGAAGATGCTGCGGATCGAGAAGTTCCTGCAGCGCCATCCGCTGGAGCTGTCCGGCGGCCAGCAGCAGCGCACGGCGATGGCCCGGGCGCTGGTCAAGGATGCCGAGCTGATCCTGTTCGACGAGCCGCTGGTCAACCTCGACTACAAGCTGCGCGAAGAGCTGCGCCAGGAGATGCGCGAGCTGTTCCAGGCCCGCCACACCATCGCCATCTACGCCACCACCGAGCCCAACGAGGCGCTGGCCCTGGGCGGCACCACCACCATCCTCCAAGAGGGGCGCCTGGTGCAGAGCGGCAAGACCGCCGAGGTCTATCACCAGCCCCAGACGGTGCTGGCCGCCGAGCTGTTCTCCGAACCGCCGATCAACCTGATGCCGGGGCGCATCGCCGGCAATGAAGTGAGCTTCGCCAATTTCGTGCACTTTCCGCTGAACGTCGATCTGCGCCCGGTCGGCGAGGGCGAGTTCCGCTTTGGCGTGCGGCCCAGCCATATCTCCCTGGTGCCGAGCAACGACGACGACCTGGAGCTGGCGGTGACCGTCGAGGTGGCGGAAATCAGCGGCTCGGAAACCTTCCTGCATGTGCGCAACGAACAATTCCTATTGGTGCTGCACCTGCCCGGCGTGCACGAATACGACGTCGACGCGCCGATCCGCATTTATATCCCCACCCACAAACTGTTCGTCTTCGATGCCCAGGGCCGTCTGGTCCAGGCGCCGGGGCGGCGCGTCGCGAGGGTTGCCTGATGGCCGAGATCCGTTTGCACAACCTCGCCCACAGTTACACCAGTACCCCGGCCGGTCCCGAGGACTATGCGATCCGCGAGATGAACCACGTCTGGGAGCAGGGCGGCGCCTATGCCTTGCTCGGGCCGTCCGGCTGCGGCAAGTCGACCTTGCTCAACATCATTTCCGGGCTGCTCAGCCCTTCCCAGGGGCAGGTGCTGTTCGATACCCGGGTGGTCAACGAGCTGACTCCCGAGAAGCGCAACATCGCCCAGGTTTTCCAGTTCCCGGTGGTCTACGACACCATGACGGTGTTCGACAACCTGGCCTTCCCGCTGCGCAACCAGGGCCTGGCCGAGGCCAGGGTGCACAGCAAGGTGCAGGAGATCGCCGAGGTCCTCGACTTGCAGGCGCTGCTGAACAAGAAGGCGCGCAACCTCAGCGCCGACGAAAAGCAGAAGGTTTCCATGGGCCGCGGCCTGGTGCGCGATGACGTATCGGCGATCCTGTTCGACGAGCCGCTGACGGTGATCGACCCGCACCTGAAGTGGAAGCTGCGGCGCAAGCTCAAGCAGATCCACGAGCAGTTCAACATCACCATGGTCTACGTCACCCACGACCAGCTCGAAGCCTCGACCTTCGCCGACAAGATCGCGGTGATGTACGGCGGGCAGATCGTCCAGTTCGGTACCCCGCGGGAGCTGTTCGAGCGGCCGAGCCACACCTTTGTCGGCTACTTCATCGGCAGCCCGGGGATGAACCTGATCGAGGTCCGGGCAGAGGCCGGCGGTGTCAGGTTCGCCGGCACCCATCTGGCCTTGCCCGAGGCCTTGCAGCAGCGGATCGCCGAGACCGATTACCAGAGCCTGAAAGTCGGCATTCGCCCGGAGTTCATCCATGTCTGGGACGAGCCTTACGAGGAGGCGCTGCAGGCCGACGTGGTCCACATCGAGGACCTGGGTACCTACAAGATCATGACCCTGAACCTCGACGGCGCGGTCTTGAAAGTGCGGCTGGCCGAAGACAAACCGGTGCCGCAGGGCAGGGCCTGCATCAGCTTCCCAGCGCAGTGGCTGATGGTCTACGCCGACGAATACCTGCTGGAGGCCCACGCCACGAACGAGGTTCAGCCATGAACAAAGTGCAGAACAACAAAGCCTGGTGGCTGGTATTGCCGGTGTTCCTGCTGGTGGCCTTCAGTGCGGTGATCCCGATGATGACCGTGGTCAACTATTCGGTGCAGGACATTTTCGACCAGTCCAGCCGCTATTTCGTCGGCGCCGACTGGTACCGCCAGGTGCTGCTCGACCCGCGCCTGCACGACTCGCTGCTGCGCCAGTTCATCTATTCAGCCTGCGTGCTGCTGATCGAAATCCCCTTGGGCATCGCCATCGCCCTGACCATGCCGAGCAAGGGGCGCTGGTCGTCGGTGGTGCTGATCATCCTCGCCATTCCGCTGCTGATCCCATGGAACGTGGTGGGCACCATCTGGCAGATCTTCGGCCGCGCCGACATCGGCCTGATGGGCTCGGCGCTGAATGCCCTGGGCATCGATTACAACTACGCGGCCAACACCATGGATGCCTGGGTCACGGTGCTGGTGATGGATGTGTGGCACTGGACCTCGCTGGTGGCGCTGCTGTGCTTTTCGGGGCTGCGGGCGATCCCGGACGTGTATTACCAGGCGGCGCGCATCGACCGGGCGTCGAACTGGGCGGTGTTCCGCCATATCCAGTTGCCGAAGATGAAAAGCGTGCTGCTGATCGCGGTGATGCTGCGCTTCATGGACAGTTTCATGATCTACACCGAGCCGTTCGTGCTCACCGGCGGCGGGCCGGGCAACGCCACGACCTTCCTTAGTCAGACCCTGACCCAGATGGCGATCGGTCAGTTCGACCTGGGCCCGGCCGCAGCGTTCTCCCTGGTGTACTTCCTGATCATCCTGCTGGTGTCCTGGCTGTTCTACACCGCCATGACCCACTCCGACGCCAATCGCTGAGGACGGCCGCCATGACCAAGCGCAAGCTGATACCGCTGCTGATCTACATCCTGTTCCTGCTGGTGCCGATCTACTGGTTGCTGAACATGTCGTTCAAGAGCAACAACGAGATTCTCGGCAGCCTGACCCTGTGGCCCCAGGACTTCACCTGGCACAACTACAAGGTGATCTTCACCGACCCCAGCTGGTACACCGGCTACCTCAACTCGCTGTATTACGTCAGCTTGAACACGGTGATTTCCCTGAGCGTGGCGCTGCCGGCGGCCTATGCCTTTTCGCGCTACCGCTTCCTCGGCGACAAGCACCTGTTCTTCTGGCTGCTGACCAACCGCATGGCGCCGCCGGCGGTATTCCTGCTGCCGTTCTTCCAGCTGTATTCGTCCATCGGCCTGTTCGATACGCACATTGCCGTGGCCCTGGCCCACTGCCTGTTCAACGTGCCGCTGGCGGTATGGATTCTCGAAGGCTTCATGTCTGGGGTGCCGAAGGAAATCGACGAGACCGCCTACATCGACGGCTACAGCTTTCCCAAGTTCTTCGTGAAGATCTTCGTCCCGCTGATCGGTTCGGGGATCGGCGTGACGGCGTTCTTCTGCTTCATGTTTTCCTGGGTCGAGCTGTTGCTGGCGCGGACTTTGACCTCGGTGAACGCCAAGCCGATCGCCGCGGTGATGACCCGCACCGTGTCCGCCTCCGGTATCGACTGGGGCGTGCTGGCGGCCGCCGGGGTGCTGACCATTCTGCCGGGCATGCTGGTGATCTGGTTTGTTCGCAACCATGTGGCCAAGGGCTTTGCCCTGGGCCGGGTATGAGGAACCGTTGATGGAATGGATGAACTGGACCGCCCCGACGGCGGCATTCTTCGGTGTCATTGCCTTGATCCTGCTGGGCATGACCACTTGGGAGCTGCGTTCGCCGAGCATCCCTCGGCGCGGCTTCCTGCCGATTGCCACCACCCGTGGCGATCGTCTGTTTATCGGTCTTCTCGGCAGCGCCTACCTGCATCTGCTGGTAATCGGCGCCACCGACTGGAGCATCTGGGTGGCGTTCGTGCTGTCCCTGGTGTGGCTGTTGGCTGTGATGCGTTGGGGCTAGCCGGGCGCGTGCGCGGCGGTCCTGCTTCGAAATTCAACCGGGAGGTCTCTATGTTCGACAAAAACAATAAGCTGCGACATAGCGTTTCATTAGCGGCCATGCTGGCATTGAGCGGCCTGAGCGCGACGGCCTGGGCCGACGCCTATGAGGACGCCGCGAAAAAATGGATCGGCAGCGAGTTCAAGCCATCCACCCTGACCGCGGAACAACAGCTGGAAGAGCTGAAGTGGTTCATCAAGGCGTCCGAGCCGTTTCGCGGGATGAAGATCAACGTGGTCTCGGAAACCATCGCCACCCATGAATACGAGTCCAAGGTGCTGGCCAAGGCCTTCAGCGAAATCACCGGGATCAAGCTGACCCACGACCTGCTGCAGGAAGGCGACGTGGTGGAGAAGCTGCAGACCCAGATGCAGTCGGACAAGAACATCTATGACGGCTGGGTCAACGACTCCGACCTGATCGGCACGCACTTTCGTTATGGCAAGACTGAATCCATCACCGACCTGATGGCCAACGAAGGCAAGGACTACACCTCGCCGACCCTGGACATCAAGGACTTCATCGGCATTTCCTTCACCACCGCGCCGGACGGCAAGATCTATCAGTTGCCCGACCAGCAGTTCGCCAACCTGTACTGGTTCCGCGCCGACTGGTTCGAGCGGGCCGACCTGAAAGCCAAGTTCAAGGAGAAGTACGGCTACGAGCTGGGTGTGCCGGTGAACTGGTCGGCCTATGAGGACATCGCCAAGTTCTTCAGCGAGGACGTCAAGGAGATCGACGGCAAGCGGGTCTACGGGCATATGGACTACGGCAAGAAGGACCCGTCCCTGGGTTGGCGCTTCACCGATGCCTGGTTCTCCATGGCCGGCGGCGGCGACAAGGGCTTGCCCAATGGCTTGCCGGTGGACGAGTGGGGGATCCGCGTCGAGGACTGCCATCCGGTGGGCTCCAGCGTGACCCGAGGCGGCGACACCAACGGCCCGGCGGCGGTGTTCGCCACCACCAAATACGTCGACTGGATGAAAAAGTACGCGCCACCGGAAGCGGCGGGCATGACCTTCTCCGAGTCCGGGCCGGTGCCGTCCCAGGGCAATATCGCCCAGCAGATCTTCTGGTACACCGCCTTCACTGCCGACATGACCAAGCCGGGCCTGGCGGTGATGAACGCCGACGGCACGCCAAAATGGCGCATGGCGCCGTCGCCGCGTGGACCGTACTGGGAAGAGGGCATGAAGCTGGGGTATCAGGACGTGGGTTCCTGGACCTTCATGAAGTCCACCCCGGAGAAGCAGAAACTCGCGGCCTGGCTCTATGCCCAGTTCGTGACCTCGAAAACCGTGTCGCTGAAGAAAACCATCGTCGGCCTGACGCCGATCCGCGAATCGGACATCAACTCCCAGGCGATGACCGACCTGGCGCCGAAGCTCGGTGGCCTGGTGGAGTTCTATCGCAGCCCGGCCCGGGTGCAGTGGACGCCGACCGGCACCAACGTGCCGGACTATCCACGCCTGGCGCAGTTGTGGTGGAGCCATATCGCCGAAGCCGCCAGCGGCGAGAAAACCCCGCAACAGGCGCTCGATGGCCTGGCCAAGGACCAGGACGCGATCATGACCCGGCTCGAGCGCTCGAAAGCCCAGGCCACCTGCGCACCGAAAATGAACCCCGAGCGCGACGCGCAATACTGGTTTGACCAGCCGGGCGCGCCGAAACCGAAACTGGCCAACGAGAAACCCAAGGGGGAAACCGTGAGCTACAGCGAACTGCTCAAGTCGTGGGAGGCTGCGCGCAAATAAGGTTGTGGATCGGTAATGCGCAACGGCACCTTCGGGTGCCGTTTTTTTCGAGGCGCGCGATGATTGCGTTGTCGCTTTCGCGAGCAAGCCTACCCTGGCTGCTTCGTGGCGCAGGTGCCGACGGTCTTCAGTTCTGTAGGTGTAGAGGGTTGCCGCTCGATTGCTCGCGACAGCGTCCTGGTGGGTAGTGTGATCCTGCCGTGGCGTTCATCTGCCAGCGCTTCAAGGCCTTCGATCAACTCGGAAAAGATGTCTCGTCTCATCGTCTTTCCTTGCCTCTATTTGAGTGTGGCGTGTGGAGTTCACTTTAAAGCCAGGCACAGTTCGGGTATGTCAGGCATCACGGATTTGCTTGAAGGGCAATTCGCAGGGCAGGGGAGGGCCGTTCCCATAAATGCAAAACGGCGCCCGAAGGCGCCGTCTTGTTTTACTGCGGATCGTGCTTGAGCGATCAGCCCGCCAGACCGGATTGCTGGACCAGGATCAGCAGCGGTTGTGGGTAGACGCCGAGGAAGAACGCCAGGACCGCGATGGCCAGCAGCATCACGCCGCCGGCTTTCTGTTCCCAGTGCAGCTGGGCGTCGACGCGGCGCAGGTTCGGCTCGATCAGGTACAGGGTGACCATGACGCGCAGGTAGTAGAACACGCCGATGGCGCTGCCCAGGACCAGGGAGCCGACCAGCCACCATTGGTGCGCTTCGACACCGGTGGCGATGATGTAGAACTTGCCGATGAAGCCCGCGGTCAGCGGGATGCCGGCCAGGGACAGCATCATCACGGTCAGTACAGCGGTCAGGTACGGACGGCGCCAGAACAGGCCGCGGTACTCGTACAGGGCATCCGCGTCGCGACCCTTGTAGGGCGAGGACATCAGGGTGATCACGCCGAAGGCGCCGAGGCTGGTGATCACGTAGGTGACCAGGTAGACGCCGATGGCTTCCATCGCCAGGCCCTTGCTCGCCACCAGGGCGATCAGCAGGTAACCGAAGTGGGCGATGGACGAGTAACCCAGCAGACGCTTGAGGTTGCTCTGGGTCAGCGCCAGCAGGTTACCGAACAGGATCGAGGCAATCGCGATCAGGGTCAGCACGGTGTTCAGGACACCGCTGCTGGCCACCGGCGAAATCTGGAACAGACGCACCATCACCGCGAATACCGCTACCTTGCTCGCGGTGGCCAGGAAGGCCGCCACAGGCGCCGGGGCCCCTTCGTAGACGTCCGGGGTCCACAGGTGGAAGGGTACCAGCGACAGCTTGAACGCCAGGCCGATCAGCATCATGCCCAGGCCCAGTTGGGCCAGCGGGCTAGGCAGGCCGGTCGCGGCCAGGGCCTGACCGATGCCGTTGAAGCTCAGGCTGCCGGCTTCGGCGTAGAGCAGGGCCATGCCGAACAACAGGAACGCGGAACCGGCGGCCGACAGCACCATGTACTTGATGCCGGCTTCCAGCGAGCGCTTGTTGAAGAAGGCATAAGCCACCAGGCCGTAGACCGGTACCGAGAGCAGCTCCAGGCCGATGAACAAGCCAGCCAGGTGCTGCGCACTGACCAGAACCAGGCCGCCGGCGGCGGCCATCAGGATCAGCAGGTACAGTTCTTCGCGGTTGCCCGGGTAACCGGTGCCGCCGTCGCCCAGGTAGGCATGGGCGAGGGTGACGCAGGCCAGGGTGGCCACCAGGATCAGCGCCATGTACAGGCAGGCGAACTGGTCGATCTGCAGCAATGGAGTCACCGCCAGAGGGGTGACTTTCAGGGCCGGGAGGATCGACAGCAACGCCAGGTTCAGACCGGCGACCGACAGCAGGAAGGTTTGCGAATGGTTGCGACGCCAGGCGATAGCCAGCATCACCACAATGATGGTGAGGCTGGTGATCAACAGCGGCGCAAGCGCGATAAAGTGTTGAATCGTAAAGTCCATAGCGCTCTTACCGGGCCGAAGCGAGTTGAGTGAAGGCGGTGCCGAGCCATTGCTGCACGCCACTCATGGTGGCGGCAGAGGTATCGAGGAACGGTTGCGGGTAGATGCCGATGTAAATCAGCAGCGCCGCCAGTCCGACCACCATGATCAGTTCGCGAGCGTCCATGCCGTGCAGGACCGCGTCCGACTTGGCGGGGCCGAAGTAGGCGCGGTGAATCATGATCAGCGAATAGACCGAACCGAATACCAGACCGGACGTCGCGAGCACGGTGACCCATGGAGCACGGGCGAAGGTGCCGATCAGGATCAGGAATTCGCCGACGAAGTTACCGGTCGCCGGCAAGCCCAGCGAGGCCGCGGCGAAGAACAGGCTGATGGCTGGCAGGTAGGCGATCTTCGACCACAGGCCGCCCATTTCACGCATGTCGCGGGTGTGGGTGCGCTCGTAGAGCTGGCCGCAGAGGATAAAGAGTGCCGCCGCCGACAGGCCGTGAGCCAGCATCTGGATCACCGCGCCCTGCAGGGCCAGCTGGCTGCCGGAGTAGATGCCGATCAGCACGAAGCCCATGTGCGAAACGCTGGAGAATGCCACCAGGCGCTTGATGTCGGTCTGGGCGAAGGCCAGGAAGGCACCGTAGAAGATCCCGATCAGACCCAGGGTCATGGCGATCGGCGCGAACTCGGCCGAGGCATTCGGGAACAGCGGCAGGGCGAAACGCAGCAGGCCGTAGGCCGCGGTCTTCAGCAAGATGCCGGCGAGGTCCACGGAGCCCGCGGTCGGTGCCTGGGCGTGAGCGTCAGGCAGCCAGGAGTGGAACGGCACCACCGGCAATTTCACCGCGAAGGCGATGAAGAAGCCGAGCATCAGCACGTACTCGGTGGTGGTCGACATCTTGGTCTTCAACAGGTCGGCGTAGTTGAAGGTGATCACGCCGGTGTCGTTGAAGTTGACCAGCACCAGACCGAGGATCGCCACCAGCATGATCAGGCCGGAAGCCTGAGTGAAGATGAAGAACTTGGTCGCGGCGTAGATCCGGGTTTTCTTGCCGTCCGAAGAACTGTGACCCCAGAGCGCGATGAGGAAGTACATCGGCACCAGCATCATTTCCCAGAAGAAGAAGAACATGAACAGGTCGAGGGCGAGGAACACGCCGACGACACCGCCCAGGATCCACATCAGGTTCAGGTGGAAGAAGCCCACGTGACGCTGGATCTCTTTCCAGGAGCAGAGGACGGACAGCACGCCCAGGAGGCCGGTCAGCAGGATCATCAACAGCGACAGGCCATCGAGGGCCAGGTGCACGTTGATGCCGAAGCGCTCGATCCAGACGTGCTTGAACTCCAGGGTCCAGGTCGGATCGGCGCCAGGTGCCGGAGCGAATGAATAGTCGCCATGGGCCCACAGCCAGAGGCCGAGAGCGAGTTCCAGGGACATGGTCAGCAGCGCAATCCAGCGGGGGAGGGTGGCGCCGAAGCGCTCACCCATCCAGCACAGCAGGCCGCCGATGAAGGGGATCAGGATTAGCCAAGGCAGAATCATGACGGGCTCAATTCCTTTCGCAAGTTCGCAAGGTTCATATCAGACCGCTACCAGCACGACGGCGCCGATAACCAGCACGGCACCAGCAGCCATCGAGGCGGCGTACCAACGCAGTTGACCGGTTTCCGTACGGCTCAGGGAGTTGTGGCCCCCTTTGGCCAGACGCGGGATCAGACCGATGGTCTGGTCGAGCGGGTCTTTGCGCAGTACATGGCTGATCGCCAGATATGGCTTGACGAACAGTTTGTCGTAGATCCAGTCGAAGCCCCAGGCAGCGAACCACCAGGCCGAGAGGATGCGGCCGATGCCGCTGTTGGCGACGGCGGTAACGAAGCGACGCTTGCCGAGGAACAGCAGCGCGGCCAGCAGGATACCGGCGATGGCGATGGCGCCCGACGCCAGTTCCAGGCTGTGCTTGGCTTCGCCACCGGCATGGCCGACGCTTTGCGGCAGCACACCGTGCAGCGGTGGAGTGATCATGGCGCCGACGGCGGTCGACAGAATGATCAGCACCGACAGCGGCAGCCAGTGGCTGATGCCGTGGCCGGCATGGGCTTCGGTCTTGGCTTCACCGTGGAAGGTGATGAAGATCAGGCGGAAGGTGTACAGCGAGGTCATGAAGGCCCCCACCAGACCGGCATACAGCAGGCCGTGGTTACCGCTGGCGAAGGCTTCCCAGAGGATCTCGTCCTTGGAGTAGAAACCGGCGGTGACCAGTGGCAAGGCCGCCAGGGCCGCGCCGCCGACGATGAAGCTGGCGTAGGCCAGTGGCAGTTTCTTCCACAGGCCGCCCATCTTGAAGATGTTCTGCTCGTGGTGGCAGGCAACGATCACCGCACCGGAGGCAAGGAACAGCAGGGCCTTGAAGAAGGCGTGGGTCATCAGGTGGAAGATCGCGCCATCCCAGGCGCCAACGCCCAGGGCCAGGAACATGTAGCCGATCTGGCTCATGGTCGAGTAGGCGAGAATCCGCTTGATGTCGGTCTGGACCAGCGCGGCGAAGCCGGCCAGGACCAGAGTCACGCCACCGACGACGCCCACCAGGTGCAGGATATCCGGCGCCAGGGCGAACAGACCGTGGGTACGGGCGATCAGGTAGACACCGGCGGTCACCATGGTTGCGGCGTGGATCAGGGCCGAAACCGGGGTAGGGCCGGCCATCGCGTCCGCCAGCCAGGTCTGCAGCGGCAGCTGGGCGGATTTACCGACCGCGCCACCCAGCAGCATCAGGGTCGCCAGGACGATCCAGAAGTCGCCGGCCTGGAACTTCGCAGGCGCCGCGACCAGCAGTTGCTGGATATTCAGGGTGCCCAGCTGCTGGAACAGGATGAACAGGCCGATGGCCATGAACACGTCGCCGATGCGGGTGACGATAAAGGCCTTGAGTGCCGCGTTACCGTTGTTGCGGTTGCTGTAGTAGAAACCGATCAGCAGGTACGAACACAGGCCCACGCCTTCCCAGCCGAAGTACAGGAACAACAGGTCATCGCCGAGCACCAGGAACAGCATGCTGGCGATGAACAGGTTGGTGTAGGCGAAGAAGCGTGAGTAACCGTCTTCACCGCGCATGTACCAGGACGCGAACAGGTGGATCAGGAAGCCCACGCCCACCACCACGCCGAGCATGGTCACGGACAGGCCATCCAGATACAGGGCGAAGGTCGGCTTGAAGTCGCCTACGGTCATCCACTGCCACAGCACCTGGGTGTAGTGGCCACCTTCCGGCGGGGCGACGTTGAATTGCCAGATCACATAAGCCGCGACAATCGCCGACAGGCCAACGGAGCCGACACCGATCAGGGCGGCGAGGTTTTCCGAGAGGCGTCCACGGGAGAACGACAGCAGCAGGAAACCGATCAGGGGGAACAGGAAAGTCAGATAGAGAAGGTTCATCCGCGCATCTCGCTGGCAGCGTCGATATCGAGAGTGTGGAAGCGGCGATACAGCTGCAACAGGATCGCCAGGCCGATACTGGCCTCGGCGGCTGCCAGGCTGATCACCAGGATGAACATGATCTGTCCATCCGGCTGCGCCCATCTGGCACCTGCGACGATGAAGGCCAGGGCGGAGGCGTTCATCATCACTTCCAGGCTCATCAGCACGAAGAGAATGTTGCGGCGCACCATCAGGCCGACCAGGCCAAGGCAGAACAGGATGCCGGCAACGGCCAGGCCATGCTCCAGAGGGATAGTTCCGATAGTAGGCATGGTCTTACTCCTTCGCCTCGTTGCGGCCCAGGTGGAACGCCGTGACGGCTGCGGCGAGCAGCAGCATCGAGGCGAGTTCGACCACCAGCAGATAAGGACCGAACAGGCTGATGCCCACGGCCTTGGCGTCCACGGTGGTGTGGCCGACACCGGTACCGCTCTGGTGGCTGAACAGCACGTACAGCAGTTCCACCAGCAGCAGGGCGGCAAGCACCACCGGCCCCAGCCAGATTCCCGGCTTGAGCCAGATGCGTTCCTGCTGAACCGAGGCAGGCCCCAGGTTCAGCATCATCACCACGAACACGAACAGCACCATGATGGCGCCAGCATAGGCGATCACTTCCAGTACGCCGGCGAACGGCGCGCCGAGGCTGAAGAAGGTCATCGCCACGGCGATCAGCGAAATGATCAGGTAGAGCAGGGCGTGCACAGGGTTGGTGTTGGTCACCACGCGGAGCGTGGAGACAACGGCGACACCTGACGCGAAATAGAAAGCGAATTCCATCTTTCTTCCTTAAGGCAGCAAGCTCTTCACGTTGATCGGCTCGGCTTCGTTTTGCGCGGAGCCTTTTGGCTTACCGGCAATGGCCATACCTGCAACACGATAGAAGTTGTAATCAGGGTTCTTTCCGGGGCCGGAGATCAGCAGATCTTCTTTCTCGTAAACCAGGTCCTGACGTTTGAACTCGGCCATCTCGAAATCCGGGGTCAGCTGGATCGCGGTGGTCGGGCAGGCTTCCTCGCAGAGGCCGCAGAAGATGCAACGCGAGAAGTTGATGCGGAAGAAGTCCGGGTACCAGCGACCGTCTTCGGTTTCAGCTTTCTGCAGCGAGATGCATCCCACCGGGCATGCCACGGCGCACAGGTTGCAGGCTACGCAACGCTCTTCGCCATCGGGGTCGCGGGTCAGCACGATGCGGCCGCGGTAGCGGGGCGGCAGGTAGACCGGCTCTTCCGGGTATTGCAGGGTGTCGCGCTTGCGAAAGCCATGGCCGAAGACCATCACCAGGCTGCGCAGTTGGGTACCAGTACCCTTAACGATGTCGCCAATATATTTGAACATGGGTCAAATCCTCACTGAACCGCGCCTGCTGGCGTGTTCAACAACACAAGCGCAGCAGTCACCAGCAAATTGATCAGGGTCAGCGGCAGGCAGAATTTCCAGCTGAAGTCCATCACCTGGTCATAACGCGGACGCGGGATGGAAGCGCGCAGCAGGATGAACAGCATGATGAAGAACGCGGTCTTCAGGGCGAACCAGACGAAGGACAGTTGCGGCAGGATGCCGAACGGACCGTGCCAGCCACCGAAGAACAGGGTGACCAGCAGTGCCGAGATCAGGATGATGCCGATGTACTCGCCAACGAAGAACATGCCCCATTTCATGCCGGCGTATTCAATGTGGTAACCGTCGGCCAGTTCCTGTTCCGCTTCCGGCTGGTCGAACGGGTGACGGTGAGTCACGGCCACGCCAGCGATGAAGAAGGTACAGAAGCCGAAGAACTGCGGAATGATGAACCACAGGTTCTGCGCCTGGTAGTCGACGATGTCGCGCATGTTGAACGAGCCGACCTGGGCCACGATGCCCATCAGCGCCAGGCCCATGAACACTTCATAGGACACGGTCTGGGCCGAGGCGCGCAGGCTGCCGAGCAGGGCGAACTTGTTGTTGCTCGACCAGCCGGCGAACAGCACCGCGTAGACCGACAGGCCGGCCATGGCGAAGAAGAACAGCAGGCCGATGTTCAGGTCCGCCACGCCCCAGGTCGGGGTGATCGGGATGATCGCGAAAGCGATCAGCAAGGCGCTCATGGCCACGACCGGTGCCAGGGTGAAGATCACCTTGTCGGCAAACGGCGGGGTCCAGTCTTCCTTGAAGAACATCTTCAGCATGTCGGCGGCGATCTGGAACATGCCGAACGGGCCAACGCGGTTCGGACCGTAACGGTCCTGCCACCAGCCCAGCAGGCGACGTTCGACAAAGCTGAGCAAGGCACCTGCGACCACCACGGCCAGCATGATGACCAGGGCTTTGACGACCGCCAGGATCACGTCGATCACTTCAGGGGTGAACCAGGTCATTGCGCTGCCTCCTGCAGACCGTCAACGGATTTGCCAAAGAACGCCGGTGGAATGCCCGCCAGGCCTGCCGGCAGGGCCACCAGGCCAGCGCCCAGCTCTTCGTTGATGCGCAGCGGTAGACGCAAGGTCTGGCCCGCCACGCTCACGGCGAGCAGCGCGCCATCGTTGACGCCCAGGCGGTCGGCTTCGGACTTGGCCAGGGAGACGTAGGCGGCCGGGATGCGTTCCTGGACCGGAGCGGCTTTCGAAGAGTTCTCCTCGCTGCCGAACAGGTGGTAGAACGGCACCGCCTGCCAGGTGCCCTGGGCAGGGGAGAAGGCGCGCGGCACGCTGGCGAACCAGCCGAGGCTGTCGCCCTGGCTTTCGATCAGGCGGGTGCCCGGATCGCCGGCACGCAGATGACCACCGACTTCGTCCTGGAACTTGTTCCAGGCTTGCGGCGAGTTCCAGCCCGGCGACCAGGCGAACGGCACCTGGGAGCGCGGTTCCACGGAGCCCGAGTAACCTTCCATGGAGAAGGAGAACGCGGTGTCCTGGTCTTGCGGGGTACGTGGCTCGTGCACGCTGATATCGGCGCGCATGGCGGTACGGCCGCTGTAACGCAGCGGTTCGCGAGCCAGCTTCAGGCCCTTGATGCGGAACGACGCCGATGGCGCGGCATCGACGATGTGCGCCAGTTGCGGGTTGCTCTGGGCGCAGGCGGCGGTCACGTGGTCCAGCTGGGTCCAGTCCACCGGCTTGTTCAGCAGGGTAGAGCGCAGGGCATGCAGCCAGCGCCAGCCTTCGTGAACCAGGATGCTGGCATCCATATAGGTTGGATCGAACACCTGGAAGAAGCGCTGGGCACGGCCTTCCTGGCTAACCAGGGTGCCGTCGCCCTCGGCGAAGCTGGCCGCTGGCAGGACCAGGTGCGCGCGATCGCTGGTGGCGGTCTTCTGGTGGTCGGCGACGATCAGCACTTTCGCGGCGTTCAGCGCGGCATCGACCTTGGCGGCGTCGGTGCGGGTGTACAGATCGTTTTCCAGCACGACCAGGGCGTCGGCCTGGCCGTCGATGACCGCTTGCAGGGCGGCGTCCACCGATTCGCCACCGAGCATGGCCAGGCCGAGGCTGTTGGCCTCGGGCACGATCAGGCTGATGGAACCGTTCTTCTCGCGCAGCTTGAGGGCCTTGGCGATGTTCGCCGCGGCTTCGATCAGCGCCTTGGAACCCAGGGAGGTGCCGGCGATGATCAGTGGGCGCTTGGCGGCGAGGAGGGCGTCGGCGATGCGCTTGGCCAGCTCAAAGGCTTCGCTGTCCAGGTCTTCGACGGCCGGGGCGCTGGCGTCCAGGGCGTGGGCCACGGCGAAACCGATGCGCGCCAGGTCGTCGGGAGCGGCGTGTACACACTCCTCGGCGACGTCGTCGAGCTTGGTTTCAGCGATGCTTGCAATGAACAGCGGGTTCAGCGCGTGCTGGCCGATGTTTTTCACCGCGGCGTCGAGCCATGGCTGGACGCGCATGGCGTCGGCCATCTCTTCGGCCTTGCCCTTGACCGACTGGCGCAGGGCCAGGGCCATGCGGGCGGCGGTCTGGGTCAGGTCCTCGCCGAGGACGAACACTGCATCGTGGTCTTCGATGTCGCGCATGGTCGGCACGGGCAGCGGGCTGTTTCTCAGCACTTGCAGGACCAGGCGGATGCGCTCCAGTTCGGCGGCTTCGATACCGCTGTAGAAGTGCTCGGCGCCTACCAGTTCACGCAGGGCGTAGTTGCTTTCCAGGCTGGCGCGAGGCGAACCGATACCGACGATATTGCGCCCGCGCAGCAGGTCGGCGGCCTTGTCCAGCGCCTGGTCCAGGTTCAGCTTGGTACCGTCGTTCAGCAGCGGCTGGCGTGGACGGTCTTCGCGGTTGACGTAGCCGTAGCCGAAACGGCCACGGTCGCATAGGAAGTACTGGTTCACCGAACCGTTGTAGCGGTTCTCGATGCGCCGCAGTTCGCCGTAGCGCTCGCCCGGGGAAATGTTGCAACCGCTGGAGCAGCCATGGCAGATGCTCGGCGAGAACTGCATGTCCCATTTGCGGTTGTAGCGCTCGGAGTGAGTCTTGTCGGTGAACACACCGGTCGGGCAGACCTCGGTGAGGTTGCCGGAGAACTCGCTTTCCAGGGTGCCGTCTTCAACGCGACCGAAGTACACGTTGTCGTGGGCGCCGAACACACCAAGGTCGGTGCCGCCGGCATAGTCCTTGTAGAAACGCACGCAACGGTAGCAGGCGATGCAGCGGTTCATCTCGTGAGCGATGAACGGGCCGAGTTCCTGGTTCTGGTGGGTACGCTTGGTGAAGCGATAACGGCGCTCGTTGTGGCCGGTCATCACGGTCATGTCTTGCAGGTGGCAGTGACCGCCTTCCTCGCAGACCGGGCAGTCGTGCGGGTGGTTGGTCATCAGCCATTCGACGACACTGGCGCGGAAGGCCTTGGATTCTTCATCGTCGATGGAGATCCAGGTGTTGTCGGTGGCGGGAGTCATGCAGGACATGACGATGCGACCACGGGTGTCGTTCTCGTCGGTGTATTGCTTGACCGCGCACTGGCGACAGGCACCGACGCTACCGAGAGCGGGGTGCCAGCAGAAATAAGGGATGTCGAGGCCTAGTGACAGACATGCCTGTAACAGGTTGTCCGCCCCATCGACTTCGAGCGCTTTGCCGTCTACGTGGATAGTGGCCATGGTTCAAAGTTCTTCGTTGGCCCGGTGTCAGCGGGCGTGGCTAATGGAATCTTGGTGCTCGCCTGGCGCGTCGCGGCGTCTTCAGGCGATACGAGGGCGGCACGGACCACCCTCGTTCGATACGTTTACGCGCCGACTACGATCGGCCGGGCCAGAGGCGGGATGGCGGCAGCACTGGTAGCTGCGATGCCGGCCTCGAACTCTGGACGGAAATACTTGATGGCACTGCCCAATGGCTCCACGGCGCCCGGTGCGTGAGCACAGAAGGTCTTGCCTGGGCCGAGGAAACCGACCAGACCCAGCAGGGTCTCGATATCACCGGCTTGCCCTTCGCCTTTCTCGAGGGCGCGCAGCAGCTTGACGCTCCACGGCAGGCCATCGCGGCAAGGGGTGCAGAAGCCGCAGGATTCGCGGGCAAAGAACTCTTCCATGTTGCGCAGCAGCGAGACCATGTTGATGCTGTCGTCGACCGCCATGGCCAGGCCGGTACCCATGCGGGTGCCTACCTTGGCGATGCCGCCGGCGTACATTTGCGCATCCAGGTGTTCAGGCAACAGGAAACCGGTACCGGCGCCGCCGGGCTGCCAGCACTTGAGCTTGAAGCCGTCGCGCATGCCACCGGCATAGTCTTCGAACAGCTCGCGCGCGGTCACGCCGAACGGCAGCTCCCACAGCCCAGGGTTCTTCACTTTGCCGGAGAAGCCCATCAGCTTGGTGCCGTGGTCTTCACTGCCTTCGCGAGCGAGGGATTTGTACCACTCCACGCCGTCGCCGATGATCGCTGGCACGTTGCACAGGGTCTCGACGTTGTTCACGCAGGTCGGCTTGCCCCACACGCCGACGGCGGCGGGGAAGGGCGGCTTGGAGCGCGGGTTGGCGCGGCGGCCTTCGAGGGAGTTGATCAGTGCGGTTTCTTCACCGCAGATGTAACGCCCGGCACCGGTGTGGACGAACAGCTCGAAGTCGAAGCCCGAGCCGAGGATGTTCTTGCCCAGCAGGCCCGCGGCCTTGGCTTCTTCCACGGCACGGTTGAGGTGCTTGGCGGCGGTGGTGTACTCGCCCCGCAGGAAGATGTAGCCGCGGTAGGTTTTCAGCGCGCGGGCGCTGATCAGCATGCCTTCGATCAGCAGATGGGGCAGTTGCTCCATCAGCATGCGGTCTTTCCAGGTGTTGGGTTCCATTTCATCCGCGTTGCACAGCAGGTAGCGGATGTTCATGGATTCGTCTTTGGGCATCAGGCCCCACTTCACGCCAGTGGGGAAACCCGCGCCGCCGCGGCCCTTGAGGCCGGCGTCCTTGACGGTCTGGACGATGTCGTCCTGGGACAGGTCGGCGAAGGCCTTGCGCGCAGCGGCGTAGCCGTTCTTGGCCTGGTACTCGTCGAGCCATACCGGTTCGCCGTCGTCGCGCAGGCGCCAGGTCAGCGGATGGGTTTCCGGGCTGCGCTGGATGCGGTTGGCAGGGCCGAAGGATGTCAGGGTCATACGTAGCCCTCCAACAGTTTGGCCACGCCAGCAGGCTGCACGTCGCCGAAAGTGTCGTCGTCGATCATCAGCGCCGGGGCCTTGTCGCAGTTGCCCAGGCAGCATACCGGCAGCAGGGTGAAGCGGCCGTCGGCAGTGGTCTGGCCGAGGCCGATGCCCAGCTCGCTCTGGATCTGGCTGACCACGGACTCGTGGCCGCCGATGTAGCAGACCATGCTGTCGCAGACACGGATGATGTGACGGCCGACCGGCTGACGGAAGATCTGGCTGTAGAACGTCGCCACGCCTTCTACGTCGCTGGCCGGGATGCCGAGGATCTCGCCGATGGCGTAGAGCGCGCCATCAGGCACCCAGCCACGTTCCTTCTGGACGATCTTCAGGGCTTCGATAGACGCCGCGCGCGGGTCTTCGTAGTGATGCAGCTCGTGCTCGATGGCCGAGCGCTCGGTTTCGCTCAGGGCGAAACGGTCTGTCTGGATAAGCGTGCTGTTCATGCTTAGCGGTCCACGTCGGCCATAACGAAGTCGATACTACCCAGGTACGCGATCAAGTCCGCGACCATGCTGCCGCGGATCACCGAAGGGATCTGCTGCAGGTGGGCGAAGCTCGGGGTGCGGATCCGGGTGCGGTAGCTCATGGTGCCGCCATCGCTCGTCAGGTAATAACTGTTGATGCCCTTGGTCGCTTCGATCATCTGGAAGGACTCGTTGGCCGGCATGACCGGGCCCCACGAAACCTGCAGGAAGTGCGTGATCAGGGTCTCGATGTGCTGCAGCGTGCGCTCTTTCGGTGGCGGCGTGGTCAGCGGGTGGTCCGCCTTGTACGGGCCTTCCGGCATGTTGCGCAGGCACTGGTCGATGATCTTGATGCTCTGGCGCATCTCTTCGACGCGGACCATGCAGCGGTCGTAGGCATCGCCGTTGGCCGCCAGCGGTACTTCGAATTCGAAGTTCTCGTAGCCGGAGTAGGGGCGCGCTTTACGCAGGTCGAAATCGCAACCGGTGGAACGCAGGCCGGCACCGGTGACGCCCCATTCCAGGGCTTCCTTGGTGTTGTAGGCGGCGACGCCGATGGTACGACCCTTGAGGATGCTGTTCTGCAGGGCGGCCTTGGTGTATTCGTCGAGGCGCTTGGGCAGCCAGTCGACGAAGTCTTTCACCAGTTTTTCCCAGCCGCGCGGCAGGTCGTGGGCGACGCCGCCGATGCGGTACCAGGCCGGGTGCAGGCGGAAACCGGTGATCGCTTCGATCACGGTGTAGGCGCGCTGACGGTCGGTGAAGGTGAAGAACACCGGGGTCATGGCGCCGACGTCCTGGATGTAGGTGCCCAGGAACAGCAGGTGGCTGGTGATCCGGAAGAACTCGGCCATCATGATGCGGATGACGTCGACCTTCTCCGGCACCTTGATCCCGGCCAGTTTCTCGACCGAGAGCACGTACGGCAGGTTGTTCATCACGCCGCCGAGGTAGTCGATACGGTCGGTGTACGGGATGAAGCTGTGCCAGGACTGACGCTCGGCCATCTTCTCGGCGCCACGGTGGTGGTAGCCGATGTCCGGTACGCAGTCGACGATCTCTTCGCCGTCCAGCTGCAGGATGATGCGGAAGGCACCGTGGGCCGAAGGGTGGTTCGGGCCCAGGTTGAGGAACATGTAGTCCTCGTTGGCGCCGGAACGCTTCATGCCCCAGTCTTCCGGCTTGAAGCGCGCGGCTTCTTCTTCCAGTTGTTGCTTGGCCAGGGTCAGGCTGAACGGATCGAACTCGGTGGCGCGCGCCGGGAAGTCCTTGCGCAGCGGGTGACCTTCCCAGGTCGGCGGCATCATGATGCGCGACAGGTGAGGGTGGCCGGCGAAGTCGATGCCGAACATGTCCCAGACTTCACGCTCGTACCAGTTGGCGTTCGGCCAGATACCGGTCACGGTCGGCAAGCTGAGGTCGCTCTCGGACAAGGCGACCTTGATCATTACGTCACTATTACGTTCGATCGACAGCAGGTGGTAGAACACGCTGAAGTCGGCGCCTGGCAGCCCTTGACGCTTGGTGCGCAGACGCTCGTCCACGCCATGCAGGTCATAGAGCATGACGTACGGCTTGGGCAGGTTGCGCAGGAAGGTCAGGACTTCGACGAGTTTGGCACGGGTAACCCACAGCACCGGCATGCCGGTGCGGGTAGCCTGGGCGGTGAACGCCTCAGGGCCAAAACGGTTATTGAGTTCGACGACCACATCCTGGTCGTCTGCCTTATAAGGCGGGATGTACAGAGCACTGCCTGTAGTCATGGTTTTTTATCGCTTTCGGTCAACGTAAAGAATGAAGCCAGTTTTTCGTTCTTTGTAAGAAGCGTTCTGGAATCAGACTTCGTCGGGGCTGCGCAGGTTGGTTACCTGAATACGCTGTTCGCGGCGCTGTTCCTTTTGCGACGGCATTTCGGCGCGATACACGCCTTGGTCACCGACGACCCAGGAAAGTGGGCGACGCTCCTGGCCAATCGACTCCTGCAAGAGCATCAGGCCTTGCAGAAAAGCTTCAGGGCGGGGCGGGCAGCCAGGCACGTAGACGTCCACGGGCAGGAACTTGTCCACCCCTTGAACGACGGAATAGATGTCGTACATGCCACCGGAGTTGGCGCACGAACCCATGGAGATGACCCACTTCGGTTCGAGCATTTGCTCGTAGAGGCGCTGAATGATCGGCGCCATCTTGATGAAGCAGGTTCCGGCAATAACCATGAAATCCGCCTGGCGCGGTGATGCCCGGATAACTTCGGCGCCGAAGCGCGCGATGTCGTGGGGCGCCGTGAAGGCGGTGGTCATTTCCACGTAGCAGCAGGACAGGCCGAAGTTGTACGGCCACAGGGAGTTCTTACGCCCCCAGTTGACCGCGCCGCTCAGCACGTCTTCCAGCTTGCCCATGAAGATGTTTTTGTGGACTTGATCTTCTAACGGATCGGAAACGGTTTCCCGTTCGCCGATCGGATACTGCTCGTTAGGAGCATCGGGGTCGATCCTGGTGAGATTGTATTGCATCGCCAAAGCCTCATTGTTTTAGCTTCGCCTGCCGCTTACGGCGACCTTCCGGAGCCCAATCAAGAGCCCCCACCCGCCAAAGGTAGACAAGACCTGCCAACAGAATTGCTATGAAAACGAGAGCTTCGACGAATCCGGTCCAGCCGCTTTCGCGGACGGACACAGACCAGGCAAAGAGAAAGAGGGCTTCGATATCGAAGATCACGAAGAGCATCGCGACCAGATAGAATTTGGCTGAGAGCCGCAAGCGGGCGCCACCGGTAGGTAGCATGCCGGACTCGAACGGTTCGTTTTTGCTGCGGCCCCAGGCTTTTGACCCGAGGAGGCTGGAGACGCCGAGCATGAAGGCGCAGAGGCCGCCTACACCCAGAAGGAAAATGGCAAAGCCCCAGTTGTGGGCCATGAGTCCTGTCGCTTCGGGCATGCTGGTAATCCTTAACAGAGAGCAAAGGTCTCTGAGCTTGATAAAGAAATAAAGCAGTGACGATATGTCGCAGTGCAATCAATCGCCGTGATTTTATGGCTAAACACCGGGCAAGTAAATTTTCATGGCGAAATTATTTAGCGGAATAAGGACATAGCTCCCCTTGCAAGCCCCGTAACCCACGGCCTGTGGGCATTAGCGGGTGTTTTGTTAATTATGTTTTGTCCTCGCTGTAACGAACATTACCGCCTCTAAATGATAATCAATATTATTTGGCGCTGCTTTTAAACAATGGTTCTCATGAAGAGCCGCTAAGTTGTCTTTTATATGCTCGTTACTGCAAGTTGCGAGCGAGCCCCTTTTACCCGCTTTTTTCTCCACGCATACCGCTCTGGATCAATGTTTTGCCTGATTGGCAGGGTGTCCGGGCCGACGCCGTCGCGAGCAGGCTCGTTGCTGTCGCAGCTTGGGGGTTGCCGGTGATGCTTGCAAAAGCTGCAGGCAAAAAAACGCCCCGAACCAGTCGGGGCGTCAGATGTGCAGCACTGCAGTTAGCTTTTACCGGGTCTGCAATGGCCGTTTTTCAGCGCGAAGTCGAATCAGTGGAACTGTTCTTCTTCGGTGGAGCCGGTCAGTGCGGTTACCGAAGACGAGCCGCCCTGGATCACGGTGGTCATGTCGTCGAAGTAGCCGGTGCCCACTTCCTGCTGGTGAGCCACGAAGGTGTAACCCTTGGCGGCGTCGGCGAATTCCTGCTCCTGCAGCTTCACGTAGGCGGTCATGTCGTTGCGGGCGTAGTCGTGCGCCAGGTTGAACATGCTGTGCCACATGTTGTGAATGCCAGCCAGGGTGATGAACTGGTGCTTGTAGCCCATGGCGGACAGTTCGCGCTGGAACTTGGCGATGGTCGCGTCGTCCAGGTTCTTCTTCCAGTTGAAGGAAGGCGAGCAGTTGTACGACAGGATCTGGTCCGGGTATTCCTTCTTGATCGCTTCGGCGAAGCGGCGGGCTTCGTCCAGGTCCGGCTTGGCGGTTTCGCACCAGATCAGGTCGGCATACGGCGCGTAGGCCAAGCCGCGAGCGATGGCCTGGTCGAGGCCGGCGCGCACTTTATAGAAGCCTTCCTGGGTGCGGGTGCCGGTCACGAACGGCTGGTCGTACGGGTCGCAGTCGGAGGTCAGCAGGTCGGCGGCGTTAGCGTCGGTGCGGGCCAGGATGATGGTCGGTACGCCGGCAACGTCGGCCGCCAGGCGGGCAGCGGTCAGCTTCTGCACGGCTTCCTGGGTCGGAACCAGTACCTTGCCGCCCATGTGGCCGCATTTCTTCACGGAAGCCAGCTGGTCTTCGAAGTGAACGCCAGCGGCGCCTGCTTCGATCATGCTCTTCATCAGCTCGTAGGCGTTCAGCACGCCGCCGAAACCGGCTTCTGCGTCAGCCACGATCGGTGCGAAGTAGTCGATATAGCCTTCGTCACCCGGGTTCTTGCCGGACTTCCACTGGATCTGGTCGGCGCGACGGAACGAGTTGTTGATGCGCTTGACCACGGTTGGAACGGAGTCCACCGGGTACAGCGACTGGTCCGGGTACATCGATTCGGCGGAGTTGTTGTCCGCGGCAACCTGCCAGCCCGACAGGTAGATCGCCTGGATGCCGGCTTTGACTTGCT
Source organism: Pseudomonas sp. GW456-L12 (assembly GCF_059424045.1). Classification (NCBI taxonomy): domain Bacteria; kingdom Pseudomonadati; phylum Pseudomonadota; class Gammaproteobacteria; order Pseudomonadales; family Pseudomonadaceae; genus Pseudomonas; species Pseudomonas sp. GW456-L12. The sequence goes on along the minus strand of NZ_JBWKZA010000003.1, from coordinate 304,961 downwards.
GTACAGCCTGGCCGCCGGTCAGGGCGCCCATGCAGTTGACGAAATCTTTCTCAGGACGGAAGGACGGTTTGGCACCCTGGGTCACCAGGTTCCAGAGCTTCTCGGCGCCCATGCGTGCCAGGGTGTGCTCAGGTTGAACCGAGCCACGCAGACGGACAACGTCGGCAGCGGAATAAGTGCGAGTCACGCCTTTCCAGCGCGGGTTTTCAGCCCAGTCTTTTTCAAGGGCTGCAATTTGCTGTTCGCGTGTCAGTGCCATGGAGATAAACCTCGTCGCGTCTTGTGTGAAAAGTCGTTCTTGGGCGGAAAATTCCGACTCGCCAGATACGCAGGTCAAAGGGTGCGTAGTTGGCTGCTCGCTGACCAGAAGCTTAGGCGGTCAAGTCGGGTATGACGCGATGGCGACGGTTGAACGATGGGCTCAAGGGGGAAGTGAGCAGGTGAGGGCCAGCTGTCGGGCGCATTCGGGCGTCGTGGGCCTTCATACGAACCATCAGTGTGTTGCCGATCTACCTAATTAGCTTCCGTCCCTCGGGACAACCTCGTTCCAGTCGCAATCTCGTCAAACACACCTTGTGGGCGGTACAGACACGAATCGGCTCAGGTGGGTAGGTTAGAGCAGCGATCCGAAGGCCCTTGCCAGGGCCCCTGATTAGCGGGAGCGAGGCCATCATGCCTTCGGTTTTTTGCCTCGTCAAACGTTTTGTAGTGCTTTTTTTTCACCACTACATCTTTGGTCTAATACGACTAATCAGTCAGTTTCCGGTGCTTTAGTCCAAGGCGTCGACTTTCACTCGCAAGGTCATGTCATCCCGGCCCTGAGTCGAGTAGCTGCGGGTTGTAGCCTGTTTGTCGGCCTGGTTCTGGCGATTGACGCCGGCCAGGGTGATCCACTCGCCAAGACGGCCGCTGACAGTTGTGTCGGTACTTTGCACATTCACTACATCGGGACGTTCCTGGCTCATGCGGTCACGGTTGGTACTGATGCTCAGGTGGACGGTTTCGCCGGTGACGCTGGCCGTGACGTAGAAACCCTGGGTGACGTTGCGATACTGGGTCTGGTTCTGCAGGCGGCCGTAAGGATCGGTCTGGGTGGTGGTCAGCGGCACGCTCTGGCCGACCTGGATCAGGGCCGGTATGCCTTCGCTGGCCTGGATCTGCTGGATGCCGCCATCGCGGCTGACGGTGCTGCGGCTGATGATGCGGGTTTGCGGCGCGCCGTTGAGCGAATAACCCTGGTTGTTCTGGGTGTTGTTTTCGTTGGTGTCGACCGTAATCAGCAGGCGTTTGGCGGCGGTATCCAGTTGCGTGATGAAGGCGCGCAGTTCCTCGATCTTCTCAGGTTCCGCATTGACGATCAGCTGGTTGCCGTAGGCGCTGACCTGGCCTTCCTTGCCGAGGAAGTTCTGTGCGACGGGCAGCAGGTCGGCGCTGGTGCGGTTGTTCAGGGGCACGATCTCGGTCGCGGCTGTGACTGAAAAGCTTGCAGTCAGCAGCAGCGTCGTGAGCAGGGTGCGTAAGGACATGTCCGTTATCTCCGCTAGGGGTGGAAGCCTTGAGTTTGACAGTTTGTCGGCCCGCGGTGGGGCAAGTTGAATCGCCGATGGCAAAACGCCCCAGCCTCCCTGGAGCCAGCTTAGCTTGCTGGATCCGGGGAGGCCGGGGCGTTTTGTGACGCTTGGCAGGACATCGTCAGCAGGTTCGCTGCTGCGCGGGGCTTGCTCAGGCGTTGCCGCGAACCATGTCGACGTGAGGAATGCCCGCTTCCAGGAATTCCTCGCTGACGATGCTGAAACCCAGGCGCTCATAGAAGGCGGTAGCCTGGACCTGGGCGCTGAGCATCAGCTGCTTGAGGCCACGTTTCTCGGCTTCGCCGATCACTGCCTGCATCAGCGCATCGCCGACCTTCAGGCCGCGCCAGTCCTTGAGCACCGATACCCGGCCGATCTGCCCATCGGGCAGCAGGCGTGCGGTGCCGATCGGAAAGTCGCCTTCGAGCGCGAGGAAATGCACCGCGCTGTCGTCGTCGGCGTCCCACTCCAGTTCAGGGGGGACGGATTGCTCGATGATGAACACCGCTTCACGAATGCGCCGGATCTCGGCGTTATCCTTTTGCCAGTCTGCGACACGTACGCGAATCTTATTCATCGGCAAATCCCAGGCTTCCTTGCTTGACCAGTTCGCACAGCAGGCTGCGTCCATCGTCGTCCGCCAGCCATGGGCCGAGGTTGTCGAGGTGCAGCGCGTCGGCGGCGCAAATCATCTTCAGCAGTTCGCGCAGCTTGCCCGGCAGGTAGCGGCTCTGGCCGCTGGCGAACAGCAGCAGGTCGTCGTCGACTTCGGACCAGGCCAGGCGCGCGCTCGGGTTGCGGATCAGGATGGCGCCCTGCTTGAGGCTGCCGAGCAGGTCTTCTTCTTCCAGCTCGGGGCCGACCACCAGTTCCGGGTAGCGCGGCTCGGTCATGAACTGGCCGAACCAGGTCAGCAGCATGCGCTCGTCGCTCATGTGCTCGGCCAGCAGGCCCTTGAGGCGATCGAGGGCGTCGTGCTGGATCTGGTGCGGATCGCTGACAGGTTGCACGTCGGCGTCGGTATAGCGCTCTTCATCCGGCAGGTACTGGCTGAGGAAGTCGGTGAAGTGGGTCAGCACTTCGGCGGCGCTCGGGGCGCGGAAGCCCACCGAGTAGGTCATGCAGTCGTTCACCGCGACGCCGTAGTGGGCCAGGCGCGGTGGCAGGTAAAGCATGTCGCCGGGCTCCAGGACCCAGCTTTCGGTTTCTTCGAACTCGGCGAGGATGCGCAGGTCCGCGTGCTGCAGCAGCGGGCTCTCTGCGTCGCACATCTGGCCGATCTTCCAGTTGCGCTTGCCGTGGCCTTGCAGCAGGAACACATCGTAGTTATCGAAGTGCGGGCCGACGTTACCGCCGGGAGCGGCGAAGCTGATCATCACATCGTCGATGCGCCAGCTCGGCAGGAAACGGAAATGCTCCAGCAGTTCGGCGACTTCCGGCACGAACTGGTCGACGGCCTGGACCAGTAGGGTCCAGTCACGCTCCGGCAGCTTGCTGAACTCGTCTTCGGCGAACGGGCCGCGACGGAGTTCCCAAGGGCGTTCGCCATGCTCGATGACCAGGCGCGATTCGACCTCTTCTTCCAGCGCCAGGCCGGCCAGTTCGTCGGCGTCGATCGGGCTTTCGAAGTCGGGCAGGGCCTGACGGATCAGCAGGGGCTTTTTCTGCCAGTAGTCACGCAGGAATTCCCGTGCGCTGATGCCGCCCAGAAGTTGAAGAGGAATATCAGGATTCATGTGTAACCTATTGAAAAAATGCACTTTTCATACGGGAATAAAAACGCCCGGCGCTGCCGGGCGTCAAAGGTCTTGCCATCGATCAGATGCGTTTGGCTTGCGCCGCGGCATTGCCGATGTAGCTGGCCGGGGTAAGCTTTTTCAGCTCGGCCTTGGCGGCTTCAGGCATTTCCAACGCGTCGATGAAGGTCTGCAGTGCTTCAGGGCTGATGCCCTTGCCGCGCGTCAGTTCCTTGAGTTTTTCGTACGGGTTTTCGATGTTGTAGCGGCGCATCACGGTCTGGATCGGCTCGGCCAGGACTTCCCAGCAGGCATCCAGGTCTTCGGCGATTTTCTGGGCGTTGAGCTCCAGCTTGCTGATGCCTTTGAGGCTGGCCTCGTAAGCGATCACGCTGTGGGCGAAACCGACGCCCAGGTTACGCAGGACGGTGGAGTCGGTCAGGTCGCGCTGCCAGCGGGAGATCGGCAGTTTGCTCGCCAGGTGCTGGAACAGCGCGTTGGCGATACCCAGGTTGCCTTCGGAGTTTTCGAAGTCGATCGGGTTGACCTTGTGCGGCATGGTCGAGGAACCGATTTCGCCGGCGATGGTGCGCTGCTTGAAGTAGCCCAGGGAGATGTAACCCCAGATATCGCGATCGAAGTCGATCAGGATGGTGTTGAAGCGCGCGATGGCGTCGAACAGCTCGGCGATGTAGTCGTGCGGCTCGATCTGCGTGGTGTACGGGTTGAAGCTCAGGCCCAGCTCGTCTTCGATGAAGGCGCGGGCGTTGGCTTCCCAGTCGATTTCCGGGTAGGCCGACAGGTGTGCGTTGTAGTTGCCCACGGCACCGTTGATCTTGCCCAGCAGTGGCACGGCGGCGACCTGAGCGATCTGGCGCTCCAGGCGGTACACCACGTTCGCCAGTTCTTTGCCCAGGGTGGTCGGCGAGGCCGGCTGGCCGTGGGTGCGCGACAGCATCGGCACGTCGGCGAAGCGCAGTGCCAGTTCGCGGATAGCCCCGGCGGTCTGGCGCATCAGCGGCAGCATCACTTCGTCGCGGCCTTCGCGCAGCATCAGGGCGTGGGACAGGTTGTTGATGTCCTCGCTAGTGCAGGCGAAGTGGATGAATTCGCTGACGTTGGCCAGTTCAGGCAGCTTGGCGGCCTGTTCCTTGAGCAGGTACTCGATGGCCTTGACGTCGTGGTTGGTAGTGCGTTCGATCTCTTTGACACGCTCGGCGTGCTCCAGAGAGAAGTTTTCCGCCAGGGTGTTCAGCACGGCGTTGGCTTCGGCGGAGAACGCCGGCACTTCGCTGATGGCGGAATGGGCGGCCAGGCGCTGGAGCCAGCGCACTTCGACCAGGACGCGAGCACGGATCAGGCCGTATTCGCTGAAAATGGGGCGCAGGGCCTGGGTTTTGCCGGCGTAGCGGCCGTCAACAGGGGAAACCGCAGTGAGCGAAGAGAGCTGCATGGGGTGTTCTCGGACAGTCGGGCAACGAAATGGGGCGCGTATCATACATGAAAATATCCGCCGGTCCGTTGCCAACTGACCAGCGTCTTACGCGTTACTGACTACAAAAGGTCTTGCGGGCGCAGTTCAGCTGCTGCGCATCAGCGGATAAAGCTCTTTGAGCAGTTTGCGGCGGCTGATCACCAGCTGCCAGCGGTGGCCGCCCAGCTGGCGCCACAGCCGCGCCGAACGGATGCCGGCCAGCAGCAGGGCGCGGATCTTCGAGGCATTGCTCGGCTGCTGCAGGTTGCGCATGTCGCCATGCACCTGGATCCGCTGGCGCAAGGTGCTCAGGGTGTCCTGGTACAGCGAGCCGCAAGCGGCAACCACGTTTTCGTGGGCCGGGCCGAAATGTTCGACCTGGGACTGAATCTGCGGCAGGCGCTTGCCGATGATTTCCAGCAGGTCGTCGCGCTTGGCCAGCTGGCGCTCCAGGCCGAGCATCGACAGGGCGTAGCGCAATGGCTCGCGCTGCAGGGTGCTGGGGTCACGTTCCAGGGCGCCGATCAGGGCGCGATAACCTTCACGCAGGTTGATGTCGTCGCCACCGTAGACTTCCAGGGTGTCTTTCGGATCGCGGATCAGCAGGCTGCCAAGCATGCAGCTCAAGGCTGCTTCGGTGACCTGGCCGGTCTTGGCGATCTTGTCCACCAGCACGGCGGCGAGAAACACGCCGCCCAATGCCGTCAGTTGCTCCTGGGTCGGGCTCATGCCTTGCTGCTCCAGGGCTCTGCGACTTCGATCACGCCGCCGCCCAGGCAGATTTCGCCGTCATAGAAGACTACGGATTGGCCGGGGGTGACCGCGCGTTGCGGGTCATCGAAGGTGGCGCGGTAGCCGCTGGCGGTCTTTTCCAGGGTGCAAGGCTGGTCGCTCTGGCGGTAGCGCACTTTCGCGGTGAGGCGGCGCGGTTGGCTCAGGTCGATCGGGTTGACCCAATAGATGTCGGAGGCGAGCAGGGCGCGGGAGAACAGCCACGGGTGATCGTTGCCCTGGCCAACGATCAGCTCGTTGTGCTCCAGATCCTTGATCAGCACGTACCACGGCTCATCGCCGGCGTCCTTGAGGCCGCCGATGCCCAGGCCCTGGCGCTGGCCGATGGTGTGGTACATCAGGCCGTGGTGGCGGCCGATCACTTCACCTTCGGTGGTCTTGATCTCGCCGGGCTGGGCCGGCAGGTATTGCTTGAGGAAGTCGCTGAAGCGTCGTTCACCAATAAAGCAGATACCGGTGGAGTCCTTCTTCTTGGCGGTGGCCAGGTCGTGTTTCTCGGCGATCGCGCGGACTTCGGGCTTTTCCAGCTCGCCTACCGGAAATAGGGTCTTGGCGATCTGTTCGCCGCCGACGGCGTGCAGGAAGTAACTCTGGTCCTTGTTCGGATCCAGGCCCTTGAGCAGTTCGGTGCGCCCATCGATGTCGCGGCGGCGCACATAGTGGCCGGTGGCGATCAGGTCGGCGCCGAGCATCATGGCGTAGTCGAGGAACGCCTTGAACTTGATTTCACGGTTGCACAGGATGTCCGGGTTCGGCGTGCGGCCGGCCTTGTATTCGGCCAGGAAGTGCTCGAACACATTGTCCCAGTACTCGGCGGCGAAGTTGGCGGTGTGCAGCTTGATACCGATCTTGTCGCACACGGCCTGGGCGTCCGCGAGGTCGTCCATGGCGGTGCAGTACTCGGTTCCGTCGTCTTCCTCCCAGTTCTTCATGAACAGGCCTTCCACCTGGTAACCCTGCTCCATCAGCAGGAGGGCGGAAACGGAAGAGTCCACGCCGCCGGACATGCCGACGATGACGCGCTTCTTTTGGGTGTCAGAAGGGGCTGGATCACGCATAGGAATTCAACGGGTGTCTTGAAAAAGGACGCGATTCTAACAGGCTGAGGCCTGCAAGGCTAAAACTGCGGTTAAAGCGACGGACGGATCAGCTCGAGGCTGTGCAGTTGGCCGGCCAGATAGTCGTCGACGCAGCGGATAATCAGCTCGCTGCGCCATTGCGGGCGCAAGGCCAGCAGTTCGTCGCGGCTCAGCCAGCGCGGGCCGATGATGCCGTCGTCCAATTGATAGTCGGGATGGTGCCTGAGCGGTTTGCCGGCAAAGCAGACGCGTTGGTAGGTCACGCCATTGCTGGGGGCGGTGTACAGGTAGATGCCGACCACGCCGGTCAGCTCGATGTCCCAGCCGGTTTCTTCCAGGGTTTCGCGAATGGCCGCCTGGAGCAGGCTTTCGTCCGGGTCCAGGTGCCCGGCGGGCTGGTTGAGCACCGCCTGCTCGCCCTGGAACTCCTCGACGAACAGGAAGCGTCCCTGATCCTCAACGATGGTGGCGACGGTGATGTGGGGTTGCCATTCCATATATAAAGCTCCGTCTTGAGTGGGTGGACATCATAAGGCGAACGCCAGTCCTACAGGTGTTGTCCAAAAAGCACAAACCCCGGCACCTGGCCGGGGTTTGTATGACAGCGGTGTTGCTTAAGCCAGCGCAGCGATAGACGCGTTGAGGGTGGCGCTTGGGCGCATGGCCTTGCTCACCAGCTCAGGGTTGGCGCTGTAGTAGCCGCCGATGTCCACTGGCTTGCCTTGAACGCCGTTGAGTTCGGCGACGATGGTCGCTTCGTTCTCGGTCAGGGTCTTGGCCAGGGTGCTGAACTGCGCTTGCAGGGCGGTATCTTCAGTCTGGGCGGCCAGGGCCTGGGCCCAGTACAGCGCCAGGTAGAAGTGGCTGCCGCGGTTGTCGATGTTGCCGACCTTGCGCGATGGTGACTTGTTGTTGTCGAGGAACTGACCGGTTGCCTGGTCGAGGGTCTTGGCCAGTACCAGCGCTTTCGGATTGTTGTAGGTGTTGCCCAGGTGCTCCAGGGAAGCGGCCAAGGCCAGGAACTCACCCAGGGAATCCCAGCGCAGGAAGTTTTCTTCCAGCAGCTGCTGCACGTGCTTCGGAGCCGAACCGCCGGCGCCGGTTTCGAACAGGCCGCCACCGTTCATCAGCGGCACGATCGACAGCATCTTGGCGCTGGTGCCCAGTTCCATGATCGGGAACAGGTCGGTCAGGTAGTCGCGCAGCACGTTGCCGGTGACGGAGATGGTGTCCTTGCCTTCGCGGGTGCGGGCCAGGGTGAACTTCATGGCATCGACTGGCGACATCACGCGGATGTCCAGGCCGGCGGTGTCGTGATCCTTCAGGTAAGCCTGGACCTTCTCGATCATCACGCCGTCGTGGGCACGCATCGGGTCCAGCCAGAAAATCGCTGGCGTGCTGCTGGCGCGAGCGCGGTTGACGGCCAGTTTGACCCAGTCCTGGATCGGCGCGTCCTTGGTCTGGCACATGCGGAAGATGTCGCCGGCTTCGACGGCCTGTTCCAGCAGCAGGTTGCCCTTGCTGTCGGTGACGCGAACGACGCCGTCAGCCTTGATCTGGAAGGTCTTGTCGTGGGAGCCGTACTCTTCGGCTTTCTTCGCCATCAGGCCAACGTTCGGCACGCTGCCCATGGTGGTCGGGTCGAAGGCGCCATTGGCCTTGCAGTCTTCGATCACGGCCTGGTAGATGGTGGCGTAGCAGCGATCCGGAATCAGCGCCTTGGTGTCGTGCAACTGGCCGTCGGTGCCCCACATTTTGCCGGAGTCACGGATCATGGCTGGCATCGAGGCGTCGACGATCACGTCGCTCGGCACGTGCAGGTTGGTGATGCCTTTGTCGGAGTTGACCATGGCCAGGGCAGGGCGCACGGCGTAGACGGCCTGGATGTCGGCTTCGATCTGCGCTTGCTGCTCCGCGGGCAGGGCCTTGATGCGGGCGTACAGGTCGCCGATGCCGTTGTTCAGGTTGAAGCCGATCTGGCTCAGCACGTCGGCGTGCTTGCTCAGGGCGTCCTGATAGAACTCGGCAACGATCTGGCCGAACATGATCGGGTCGGAAACCTTCATCATGGTGGCTTTCAGGTGCACCGACAGCAGTACGCCTTGCTTCTTGGCGTCTTCGATCTCGGCGGCAACGAAAGCCCGCAGGGCCTTCTTGCTCATGACTGCGCAATCGAGGATCTCGCCGGCTTGTACGGCGGTTTTTTCCTTCAGGACGGTAGCGCTACCGTCTTGAGCGATCAGCTCGATCTTCACAGTGTCCTGGGCGTCGATCAGGGCGGCTTTTTCGCTGCCGTAGAAATCGCCCTGGCTCATGTGAGCAACGTGGGACTTGGAGTCTTTGGCCCAGGCGCCCATTTTGTGCGGGTGCTTGCGCGCGTAGTTCTTGACCGAAAGCGGAGCGCGGCGGTCGGAGTTGCCTTCACGCAGGACCGGGTTCACGGCGCTGCCCTTGACCTTGTCGTAGCGCGCCTTGGTGTCTTTGTCGGCGTCGCTGGTCACGGTTTCCGGGTAGTCCGGCAGGGCGTAGCCCTTGGCTTGCAGTTCTTTGATCGCGGCCTGAAGCTGCGGTGCCGAAGCACTGATGTTCGGCAGCTTGATGATGTTGGCTTCAGGCGTTACGGCCAGGTCGCCCAGCTCGGCCAGGTGGTCCGGTACGGCTTTGTCGCCCAGCAGCTCCGGGAAGCTGGCAAGAATACGCCCTGCGAGAGAGATGTCGCGGGTTTCCACGGCAATATCAGCGGAAGCGGTGAAGGCTTCGACGATAGGGAGCAGCGAGTAGGTGGCGAGGGCGGGGGCTTCGTCGGTGAAGGTATAGATGATCTTCGAGCGGGTGGGCATATTCGGATTAACTCTCTTCTTTGCTAAAGCGTGCGCAGAAACTCGAGGGGGCGCCGGGTAAGCGCGTTCGTTCAAAGTCATCCGTGAACCGAATGTCGAGGTTTCTTCGCGGTGATGTTGGGTGCATCAGTCGAGCGTCAAGCGGGTGGGCTGCGGTAACAACCCGGCTTTGGGCGGAAAGTCTCGGCTCCTTTTTTCCAGTAGCAGAGCGCTCAGCCGTCGTGACTCTGTGGTCAGCGGCGGCATTATACATAGGTAGCTGGCAAAACGCCGACGGTTCATATGCAACCGATCTCGTCCATTGGTCTAAAGGTCGCAGGCGGGGTGGCGGCGTAGAGTCCTCCGCAGTGCTCAAGTTTGGCGCTTTTCCCTTTGCTTTCAGGCTTGTAGGCCACGAACTGCGCAGCCTTCACGGCATATGAGCGGAACATGAGGTTCCCGTCCAGATTCAACTGGGGTACGCTCGAACGCAGCCAGATGTTCAATCCACACAACGGAGTTCAGCATGGGATACAAGAAGATTCAGGTTCCAGCAGTCGGCGACAAAATCACCGTCAACGCAGACCATTCTCTCAATGTTCCTAACAACCCGATTATCCCTTTCATCGAAGGCGATGGTATTGGCGTTGATATCAGCCCGGTCATGATCAAGGTTGTCGATGCTGCTGTTAAGAAGGCCTACGGCGGCGAGCGCAAAATCTCCTGGATGGAAGTCTATGCCGGCGAGAAAGCAACTCAAGTGTACGACCAGGACACCTGGCTCCCTCAGGAAACCCTGGACGCAGTCAAGGATTACGTGGTTTCCATCAAGGGTCCGCTGACCACTCCGGTAGGTGGCGGTATCCGTTCCCTGAACGTGGCCCTGCGTCAGCAGCTTGACCTGTATGTGTGCCTGCGCCCGGTGCGCTGGTTCGAAGGCGTGCCGAGCCCGGTGAAGAAGCCTGGCGATGTCGACATGACCATTTTCCGTGAGAACTCGGAAGACATTTACGCCGGTATCGAATGGAGGGCCGGCTCCGCCGAAGCCACCAAGGTCATCAAGTTCCTCAAAGAAGAAATGGGCGTCACCAAGATCCGTTTCGACGAAAACTGCGGTATCGGCGTCAAGCCGGTTTCCCTGCAGGGCACCAAGCGTCTGGCGCGCAAAGCGCTGCAATATGTGGTCGACAACGACCGCGATTCGCTGACCATCGTGCATAAAGGCAACATCATGAAGTTCACCGAAGGTGCCTTCAAGGAGTGGGCCTATGAGGTGGCGGCGGAAGAATTTGGCGCGACGCTGCTCGATGGCGGCCCGTGGATGCAGTTCAAGAACCCGAAAACCGGCAAGAACGTGATCGTCAAGGACGCCATCGCCGATGCGATGCTCCAGCAGATCCTGCTGCGTCCGGCCGAATATGACGTGATCGCGACCCTCAACCTGAACGGTGACTACCTGTCCGACGCACTGGCGGCTGAAGTGGGCGGGATCGGCATCGCTCCGGGCGCCAACCTGTCCGACACCGTGGCCATGTTCGAGGCGACCCACGGTACGGCGCCGAAGTACGCGGGTAAGGACCAGGTGAACCCGGGTTCGCTGATCCTGTCCGCGGAAATGATGCTGCGTCACATGGGCTGGACCGAAGCGGCCGACCTGATCATCAAGGGCACCAACGGCGCCATTGGTGCCAAGACCGTGACCTACGACTTCGAGCGCCTGATGGAAGGCGCCACGCTGTTGTCGTCTTCGGCGTTCGGCGATGCGCTGATCTCTCACATGTAAATTGACACGCTCCAAATGAAACGGCCGGCTCAATCGATTGAGCCGGCCGTTTTTTTATGACTGTTTTTTATGACTGGATGCTGAAGATTTTCAGCTCAGGGCCGTTTCCTGGTAGGAGGGGGCTGCGGCGGGGGTGTTCTGGGTCTTGATGGATTGGATTTTCACGGCGTGCAGGCCCTTGGGTCCTTGAGTGATCTCAAAGCTCACGGCCTGGCCGGCTTTCAAGGTTTTGTAGCCTTCCATCTCGATGGCCGAGTAGTGGGCGAAAAGGTCGTCGCTTTTACCCTCCTCATTAATGAAGCCATAACCCTTGGCGTTGTTGAACCACTTGACCTTGCCGCTTGCCATGCTCATATCCCTCTGCAACAGACTCCATCACTGGAGTATCATCCAGTTCATCCGTACCGGAATCCGAAAATATAGGATTGACGGTACGGACCTTTATTACCCAATGTGGGCTCTATTGGTTGTAACACCGTTTTGCCGATAGTCAAGGTGACCCGGCGGTCGGAGTTGAAATCCCCCTGGAGTGCCCCCACCACTGTATTTGCTCAACTAACGAACCTTTCTTTCCATGCATGCAATCAGCCAGATTCGACTAACATTCAATCAGGATCGCCCGGATTTCCAAGACGACGATTCCGCTGGCTTGGCTGTACAGGAAGCTAAGCCGACGTTGCAGGCTCCGCCGATGTACAAGGTGGTTTTGTTCAATGATGACTACACACCGATGGATTTCGTCGTCGAAGTGCTCGAGGTGTTTTTTAACCTGAATCGCGAGCTGGCGACCAAGGTAATGCTGGCCGTTCACACAGAAGGACGGGCAGTATGTGGATTGTTTACCCGCGACATCGCCGAGACCAAGGCCATGCAGGTCAACCAGTACGCCAGGGAAAGCCAGCATCCGCTACTCTGTGAAATCGAGAAGGACGGTTAACGCCGACCACTTGGGTATGAGGTGAAGCTATGTTAAACCGCGAGCTCGAAGTCACCCTCAATCTCGCCTTCAAAGAGGCTCGTTCGAAGCGTCATGAGTTCATGACCGTCGAGCACCTCTTGTTGGCTCTTTTGGATAATGAGGCCGCCGCCACCGTTTTGCGTGCCTGCGGAGCAAACCTCGACAAACTCAAGCACGACCTGCAGGAGTTCATTGACTCCACCACGCCGCTGATTCCTGTGCACGACGAGGATCGCGAAACCCAGCCAACCCTGGGCTTCCAGCGTGTGCTGCAACGTGCTGTCTTTCATGTGCAGAGCTCGGGCAAGCGCGAAGTGACCGGCGCCAATGTGCTGGTTGCGATCTTCAGTGAGCAAGAGAGTCAGGCGGTGTTCCTGCTGAAACAGCAGAGCGTTGCCCGCATCGATGTCGTCAACTACATCGCCCATGGCATCTCCAAAGTGCCGGGGCATGGCGATCATTCCGAAGGTGAGCAGGATATGCAGGACGATGAAGGCGGTGAGTCTTCCTCTTCAGGTAATCCGCTGGATGCTTATGCCAGCAATCTCAATGAGCTGGCGCGCCAGGGGCGTATCGACCCGTTGGTCGGTCGTGAGCAGGAAGTCGAGCGTGTGGCGCAGATTCTTGCGCGTCGGCGCAAGAACAACCCGCTGCTGGTGGGCGAGGCCGGGGTCGGTAAAACGGCCATCGCCGAAGGTCTGGCCAAGCGCATCGTCGACAGTCAGGTGCCTGATCTGTTGGCCAGTAGCGTGGTGTACTCCCTGGATCTCGGCGCGTTGCTGGCGGGTACCAAATACCGCGGCGATTTCGAGAAGCGCTTCAAGGCGTTGCTGGGCGAGTTGAAGAAACGTCCGCAGGCGATCCTGTTCATCGACGAGATTCATACCATCATTGGCGCCGGGGCGGCGTCCGGTGGGGTGATGGATGCCTCGAACCTGCTCAAGCCGCTGCTTTCCTCGGGCGACATCCGTTGCATCGGTTCGACCACCTTCCAGGAGTTCCGTGGAATTTTCGAGAAGGACCGGGCCTTGGCTCGCCGTTTCCAGAAGGTCGATGTGTCCGAGCCTTCGGTAGAGGACACCATCGGTATTCTGCGCGGCCTCAAGGGGCGTTTCGAGCTGCACCACAGCATCGAGTACAGCGATGAGGCATTGCGCGCCGCCGCCGAACTGGCGTCGCGTTATATCAATGACCGGCATATGCCCGACAAGGCGATCGACGTGATCGACGAGGCGGGCGCCTATCAGCGTCTGCAGCCTGTCGACAAGCGCGTAAAACGCATAGAGGTTGCTCAGGTCGAGGATATCGTGGCGAAAATCGCGCGGATTCCGCCGAAACACGTCACCAGTTCCGACAAGGAGCTGCTGCGTAACCTCGAGCGCGACCTGAAGCTGACGGTGTTCGGCCAGGATGCGGCGATCGACTCGCTGTCGACCGCGATCAAGCTGTCCCGTGCCGGCCTGAAGTCGCCGGACAAGCCTGTCGGTTCGTTCCTGTTCGCCGGGCCTACCGGTGTCGGTAAGACCGAGGCTGCACGGCAGTTGGCCAAGGCGCTGGGTATCGAACTGGTGCGTTTCGACATGTCCGAGTACATGGAGCGTCACACCGTATCGCGTCTGATCGGTGCGCCTCCGGGTTATGTCGGTTTCGACCAGGGCGGTTTGCTGACCGAAGCGATTACCAAGCAGCCTCATTGCGTATTGCTGCTCGATGAAATCGAAAAGGCCCACCCGGAAGTCTTCAACCTGCTGCTGCAGGTGATGGACCACGGTACCTTGACCGATAACAACGGGCGCAAGGCGGATTTCCGCAACGTGATCGTGATCATGACCACCAACGCAGGTGCAGAGACCGCGGCGCGGGCTTCCATCGGGTTCACTCATCAGGATCACTCTTCCGATGCCATGGAAGTGATCAAGAAGAGCTTCACGCCGGAATTCCGTAACCGTCTGGACACCATTATCCAGTTTGGTCGCCTCAGTCATGAGGTCATCAAGAGCGTGGTGGACAAGTTCCTTACCGAACTGCAGGCGCAGCTGGAGGACAAGCGCGTTCAGCTGGAAGTCACCGATGCGGCCCGCAGCTGGCTGGCGGCTGGTGGTTACGATGTGACCATGGGCGCTCGTCCTATGGCGCGCCTGATCCAGGACAAGATCAAGCGTCCGCTGGCGGAGGAGATACTCTTTGGCGAACTGGCCGAACATGGCGGTGTGGTGCACATCGACATCAAGGATGGCGAGCTGACCTTCGAGTTCGAGACCACCGCAGAAATGGCCTGACCGGCCGCAATAAAAAAGGCGCCGCAAGGCGCCTTTTTTATATCTGTTCTGTAGGCAGGCAGAGTAAATCGCAGGCAAACAAAAACGCCCGGCATGGGCCGGGCGTCTTGTATTGACTTGCTTAGCGAGCGCGGTAAGTGATGCGCCCTTTGCTCAAGTCATAGGGCGTCAGTTCGACGCGCACTTTGTCACCGGTAAGAATACGAATGTAGTTCTTGCGCATCTTGCCGGAGATATGCGCGGTTACGACGTGCCCATTTTCCAACTCCACACGAAACATGGTGTTGGGCAGGGTGTCGACGACAGTGCCTTCCATTTCGAAGCTGTCTTCTTTCGACATGCAGTAAAGCCCTCGGTGTCCAATGAATGGCCCGGTGCAACTGCGCCAGGCAAAAGCGGCGTGCATTGTGCCCGAAAAGTGGGGTTCAAGCCAAGGGCTTCTAGTTCAGGATGACCCATCTCTGGTTAATCAGCAGCTCAATGGGCCGATATTGGGTCTTGTAGTTCATCTTTTTGCAGTTCTTGATCCAGTATCCGAGGTAGACCGCGTCCAGACCCAGGCGCAAGGCTTCGCCGATCTGCCACAGAATGGCGTAGCGGCCGAGGCTGCGGCGCTCTTCATCGGGTTCGTAGAAGGTGTAGACCGCGGAAAGGCCATTGGGTAGCAGATCGGTGACGGCCACGGCGAGCAGGCGCCCATCGAGGCGGAACTCGTAGAATCTGGAGAAGGGCAGATCGCGAACCAGAAAGGTCGAGAACTGATCGCGGCTGGGTGGGTACATGTCGCCATCGGCGTGGCGTTGCTCGATATAACGCTGGTAAAGGTCGAAATACTCTTCGCTGAACCCCGGTTTGGCAGGCTGGACTTTCAGGTCGGCATTGCGTTTGAGAATACGTTTTTGCTGACGATTGGGTACAAACTGCGCGGCAGGAATGCGTGCCGGAACACAGGCATTGCAGTTCTGGCAATGCGGCCGGTACAGGTGGTCGCCACTGCGGCGAAAGCCCATTTCCGACAGATCTGCGTAGACATGCACATCCATGGGCTGGCTAGGATCGAGGAACAGCGTGGTCGCCTGTTCTTCGGGCAGGTAGCTGCAAGAGTGGGGCTGAGTGGCATAAAACTTCAAACGCGCCAACTCGGTCATGAATCAACCCTCGGGATTAGCTTTGAATTAAGTGTAAGCCACACCGGCAAAACCCGCCTAGGAAACCCATATGGCGCGGCTGGGCTGGTCCAGATGGCGCCGCAGATAGCCGGCGAACTCCTGGCGGGGGATGGCGCGGGCGCCCAGGCTGTGCAAGTGGTCGGTGGGCATCTGGCAGTCGATCAGGGCGAAGCCCCATGCCCGTAAATGTTGGACCAGCGTGACGAAGCCGAATTTCGACGCATTGTCGGCCCGACTGAACATCGATTCGCCAAAAAACAGCTGGCCCATTGCTAGCCCATACAGCCCGCCCACCAGCAAACCCTGATCCCAGACTTCGACCGAATGGGCATAACCGCGCTTGTGCAGTTCAAGGTAGGCATCCTGCATCGATTCAGTGATCCAGGTGCCGTCGGCATAAGGGCGTGGCGCCGCGCAGGCGCTGATGACCGCGGCAAAATCCTGATCGAAGGTGACCTGGTAGCGCTGCTGACGCAGCAGCTTGCCCAGGCTGCGGGATACATGCAGTTCGTCTGGAAATAACACTGTGCGCGGGTCGGGTGACCACCAGAGGATGGGCTGGCCTTCGGAAAACCAGGGAAAGCAGCCGTGGCGATAGGCCTGGATCAACCGGTCGGCCGACAGGTCGCCGCCGGCGGCCAACAGGCCGTTGGGGGTGCGCAGGGCCTTTTCCAGCGGGGGAAAGTCGAAGGTGTTGCGTTGTAACCAGGTCAGCATGGCATTCAGACTTGCGGAAGGGGAGGGCGGTGGCGGGCCTGCAAGGCCCGCCGCAAGCGTAGGTCGGGAGGTCAGTTGTCGTCGAGGAATTTCTCTGCATCCAGGGCCGCCATGCAGCCCGCACCCGCGGAAGTGACGGCCTGGCGGTACACATGGTCGGCCACATCGCCCGCGGCGAACACGCCCGGGATGCCGGTAGCCGTGGCGTCGCCTTCGCTGTCACCCTTGACCAGCAGATAGCCATCGCGCATTTCCAGCTGGCCCTTGAACAGATCCGTATTGGGCTTGTGACCGATGGCGATGAATACGCCGGCCAGCGCGAGTTCCTGGGTCTCTCCGGTCAGACTGTCGCGCAGTCGGGCGCCAGTGACGCCGCTGGCATCGCCCAGCACCTCATCGAGATTCTGGTTCCAGTGCAGGCGGATATTGCCCTTGGCGGCTTTGTCGAACAGCTTGTCCTGGAGGATTTTCTCCGCGCGCAGCTTGTCGCGCCGGTGCACCAGGTGAACCTCTTTGGCGATGTTGGAGAGGTACAGGGCTTCCTCCACGGCGGTGTTGCCGCCGCCGATCACGGCAACTACTTGATTGCGATAGAAAAAGCCGTCACAGGTAGCGCAGGCGGATACACCCTTGCCGGCGAAGGTTTCTTCGGAGGGCAGGCCCAGGTACTGGGCCGATGCACCCGTGGCGATGATCAGTGCGTCGCAGCTGTAGGTGCCGCTGTCGCCCTTGAGGATAAAGGGTCGCTGCTGCAACTCCGCAGTATGGATGTGGTCGTAGACGATCTCGGTGTCGAAGCGTTCAGCGTGTTTTTGCATGCGCTCCATCAGCACCGGGCCGGTCAGGCCTTCGACATCGCCTGGCCAATTGTCGACCTCGACGGTAGTGGTCAGTTGACCGCCCGCTTGCAGGCCGGTGATGACGGTCGGTTTGAGGTTGGCGCGGGCGGCATAAACGGCAGCGCTGTAACCGGCAGGGCCGGAGCCCAGAATGATCAGGCGTGAATGCTTCGCTTCGGTCATAAAAACACCTCATAAGCCTTTGTCACAAAAGAGAATGCATGCTCAAATTGAATACTGCGTAAAGTGTTCCTGATTATGCTACACCCAGTATTGAGCAGCGTGGCACGGCGCTTACAAACCCGTACAATGCGGGTTTGTATCCCTATGTGGAATACATCGGCATTGCACGCGGCAGCTCTTACAGTTTCGCAATGCGTGGGCAGAATGTTAAAAGTAGCCCCAGTTACGCTCGTCAACTTTTTTACCTGCCTGGATTGGGCAGTATTTTTTAGTCGATCAACAGTTGGACGCGCCCATGGCGCAGGAAAAGACGCGTTTTGAAGAAATCCACCGCAGCACCTAAAACAGTAGTCCCACTCTGGCGCCAGCAATTGCACTACCGGCTCAAGGAAGGTGCGTTGATCGCCATTGGGGCCTTGTGCCTGTTCCTGATGATGGCATTGCTGACATATGGCAAGGACGATCCGGGCTGGAGTCATAACAGCAAGATCGAAGATGTACAGAACTTCGGTGGTCCTGCGGGCTCTTACAGCGCCGATATCCTGTTTATGGTGTTGGGTTACTTCGCCTATATCTTCCCGTTGTTATTGGCGATCAAGACTTATCAGATCTTCCGTCAGCGCCATGAGCCGTGGCAGTGGAGCGGCTGGCTGTTTTCCTGGCGCCTGATCGGCCTGGTATTCCTGGTGCTGTCCGGTGCCGCGTTGGCGCATATCCATTTCCATGCGGCGACCGGCCTGCCGGCTGGCGCAGGCGGGGCACTGGGTGAAAGCCTGGGCGACCTGGCCAAGAACGCGCTGAATATCCAGGGCAGTACCCTGATGTTTATCGCGCTGTTCCTGTTCGGCCTGACCGTTTTTACCGATCTTTCCTGGTTCAAGGTCATGGATGTGACCGGCAAGATCACCCTCGACCTGTTCGAACTGTTCCAGGGCGCCGCCAACCGCTGGTGGGCGGCCCGTACCGAGCGCAAGCAACTGGTCGCCCAATTGCGGGAAGTGGATGCCCGGGTCGATGAAGTGGTCGCTCCGACCGTGACCGACAAGCGTGAGCAGGCCAAGGTCAAGGAGCGCCTGATCGAGCGCGAGCAGGCTCTGAGCAAGCACATGTCCGACCGTGAGAAACAGGTCCCGCCGGTGATTGCCCCGGCCCCAGTCAAAGCGCCCGAACCCAGCAAACGCGTGCAGAAAGAGAAACAGGTCCCGCTGTTCATCGATAGCGCGGTCGAAGGCACCTTGCCGCCTATCTCTATTCTCGATCCGGCGGAAAAGAAACAACTCAACTACTCCCCCGAGTCGCTGGCCGCCGTCGGCCATCTGCTGGAAATCAAGCTCAAGGAGTTCGGGGTCGAGGTGTCGGTGGACTCCATCCACCCGGGCCCGGTGATTACCCGTTATGAAATCCAGCCGGCCGCCGGTGTGAAAGTCAGCCGTATCGCCAACCTGGCCAAGGACCTGGCGCGTTCGCTGGCGGTGACCAGCGTGCGGGTGGTGGAAGTGATTCCCGGCAAGACCACCGTGGGTATCGAGATTCCCAACGAAGACCGGCAGATCGTGCGCTTCTCCGAAGTGCTGTCGACCCCGGAATACGACAACTTCAAATCCCCGGTCACCCTGGCCCTGGGCCACGATATCGGCGGCAAGCCGATCATCACCGACCTGGCCAAGATGCCTCACCTGCTGGTGGCCGGTACCACCGGTTCCGGTAAGTCGGTGGGTGTGAACGCGATGATCCTGTCGATCCTGTTCAAGTCCGGCCCGGAAGACGCCAAGCTGATCATGATCGACCCGAAAATGCTCGAGCTGTCGATCTACGAAGGCATCCCGCACCTGTTGTGCCCGGTGGTGACCGACATGAAGGACGCCGCCAACGCCCTGCGCTGGAGCGTGGCCGAGATGGAGCGGCGCTACAAGCTGATGGCGAAGATGGGCGTGCGTAACCTGTCGGGCTTCAACGCCAAGGTTAAAGAAGCGATCGAAGCCGGTACGCCGCTGACCGACCCACTGTACAACCGCGAAAGTATTCACGACGAAGCGCCGCTGCTGACCAAGCTGCCGACCATCGTCGTGGTGGTCGATGAATTCGCCGACATGATGATGATCGTCGGCAAGAAGGTCGAAGAACTGATCGCGCGGATCGCCCAGAAAGCCCGTGCCGCGGGGATCCACCTGATCCTGGCGACCCAGCGTCCGTCGGTGGACGTGATCACCGGCCTGATCAAGGCCAACATCCCGACCCGAATGGCGTTCCAGGTATCGAGCAAGATCGACTCGCGGACCATCATCGACCAGGGCGGCGCCGAACAACTGCTGGGTCACGGTGACATGCTCTACATGCCGCCGGGCACCAGCCTGCCGATTCGCGTCCACGGCGCCTTCGTCTCTGACGATGAGGTGCATCGTGTGGTGGAGGCCTGGAAACTGCGCGGCGCGCCGGAGTACAACGACGACATCCTCAACGGTGTCGAAGAAGCCGGTAGCGGCTTCGACGGCGGCAGCGGCGGTGGTGACGGTGACGACGCCGAGACCGACGCGCTGTACGACGAAGCGGTGCAGTTCGTCCTCGAGAGCCGCCGGGCATCGATCTCCGCGGTTCAGCGCAAGCTCAAGATCGGCTACAACCGCGCGGCCCGCATGATCGAAGCCATGGAAATGGCCGGTGTGGTGACCGCCATGAACACCAACGGCTCGCGCGAAGTGATAGCGCCGGGTCCGATGCGCGACTAATGACCCGACACAGGCGGCGCGCCCCAGCGCCGCCGGTTTTTTCCACGAATCTAATGAGGACTCCCATGCGTCTTATCCGCATGTTGCTGGTACCGGTACTGGCTTTAACGACGCTGTCGGCCCATGCCGATCAGAAAGACGTGGCGCGCCTGACCCAGTTGCTCGAAAAGTCCCAGACCCTGACTGCGCGTTTCTCGCAGCTGACCCTCGACGGCAGCGGCACCCAGCTGCAGGAAACCGCTGGCGACATGGCGCTGAAGCGCCCGGGCCTGTTCTACTGGCACACCGATGCGCCGCAGGAGCAACTGATGGTCTCCGACGGCAAGAAGGTTTCCCTGTGGGACCCGGACCTGGAACAGGTCACCATCAAGACCCTGGACCAGCGCCTGACCCAGACCCCAGCCTTGTTGTTGTCGGGCGATGTGTCGAAAATCAGTGAAAGCTTCGACATCAGCGCCAAGGAAGCCGGTGGCGTGGTGGACTTCATCCTCAAGCCGAAAACCAAGGACACCCTGTTCGACAGCCTGCGCCTGTCGTTCCGCAACGGCCTGGTGAATGACATGCAACTGATCGACAGTGTTGGCCAGCGCACCAATATCCTGTTCACCGGGGTCAAGGCCAACGAGCCGATCGCCGCTTCCAAGTTCAAGTTCGACATCCCCAAGGGTGCCGACGTGATCCAAGAATAAGTCGCCGCCAAGAGGTTTCAATCGTCCGCCATGGATCTGTTTCGCAGTGACCCGATCGCCCAACCCCTGGCCGCGCGCCTGCGCCCGGCCAACCTGGACGAGTACGTCGGTCAGGAGCATGTGCTCGCCCGCGGCAAGCCTCTGCGCGAAGCGCTGGAACAGGGGGCCTTGCACTCGATGATCTTCTGGGGGCCGCCGGGCGTAGGCAAGACCACCCTGGCGCGGCTCCTGGCGAAAGTCTCGGATGCGCACTTCGAAACGGTCTCTGCGGTGCTGGCCGGGGTCAAGGAGATCCGCCAGGCGGTGGAAATCGCCAAGCAGCAGGCGGCCCAGTACGGGCGCCGGACCATCCTGTTCGTCGACGAAGTGCACCGTTTCAACAAGTCGCAGCAGGATGCCTTCCTGCCCTATGTCGAAGACGGCACCCTGATTTTCATCGGTGCGACCACCGAGAACCCGTCCTTCGAGCTGAACAACGCGCTGTTGTCCCGGGCCCGGGTGTATGTGCTCAAGAGCCTCGACGAGGCGGCGCTGCACAAGCTGGTGCAGCGGGCCTTGACTGAAGAGCGCGGGCTGGGCAAGCGCCAGCTGAGCCTCAGCGACGAAGGCTTTCAGATGCTCCTGGCGGCGGCGGACGGCGATGGCCGGCGCCTGCTCAACCTGCTGGAGAATGCTTCCGATCTCGCCGAAGACGGCACGCAAATCGGCGTCGAGCTGCTGCAAAGCCTGCTGGGCGATACCCGCCGGCGTTTCGACAAGGGCGGCGAAGCCTTCTACGACCAGATATCGGCGCTGCACAAATCAGTCCGCGGTTCCAACCCGGACGGTGCCTTGTACTGGTTCGCGCGGATGCTCGACGGTGGTTGCGACCCGCTGTACCTGGCGCGGCGCGTGGTGCGCATGGCCAGCGAAGACATCGGCAACGCCGATCCACGGGCATTGAGCCTGTGCCTGGCGGCCTGGGACGTGCAGGAGCGCCTTGGCAGCCCCGAAGGCGAGCTGGCGGTGGCCCAGGCCATCACCTACCTGGCCTGCGCGCCGAAAAGCAACGCCGTGTACATGGGCTTCAAGGCCGCCATGCGCAGCGCTGCCGAGCATGGGTCGCTGGAAGTGCCGCTGCACCTGCGCAATGCGCCGACCAAACTGATGAAGCAACTGGGTTACGGCGACGAATATCGTTATGCCCATGATGAGCCGGACGCCTACGCGGCCGGCGAAGACTACTTTCCCGAGGCGCTGGAGCCGCAACCCTTCTATCAACCCGTGCCCCGTGGCCTGGAACTGAAGATCGGCGAGAAGCTCAAGCACCTGGCGGAGCTTGACCGGGCCAGCCCCAAGCAGCGGAGAAAACCGTGATCCCGTTGATCCTTGCCGTCTCGGTGGGTGGTATTGCCGGAACCCTGTTGCGCTTTGCCACCGGTAACTGGATCAGCGCCAATTGGCCGCGGCACTTCTATACCGCGACGCTGGCCGTTAATATCGTGGGCTGCCTGCTGATCGGTGTGCTGTACGGCCTGTTTCTGATACGCCCGGAGGTGCCCATCGAGGTGCGCGCCGGGTTGATGGTGGGCTTCCTTGGCGGCCTGACGACTTTTTCATCCTTTTCACTGGATACGGTGCGTCTGCTGGAAAGCGGACAGATACCGCTGGCCCTGGGCTATGCGGCCATCAGCGTATTCGGCGGGCTGCTCGCGACCTGGGCCGGCCTGTCCCTGACCAAACTTTGATAAACGAGAGACCGACATGCTCGATTCCAAACTGTTACGTAGCAACCTTCAGGACGTAGCGGACCGCCTGGCATCCCGTGGCTTTGCCCTGGATGTAGCACGCATCGAAGCGCTGGAAGAACAGCGCAAGACCGTCCAGACCCGCACCGAACAACTGCAGGCCGAACGTAACGCGCGCTCCAAGTCCATCGGTCAGGCCAAGCAGCGCGGCGAAGACATCGCGCCACTGATGGCCGACGTCGAGCGCATGGCGGGCGAGTTGGCGGTCGGCAAGGTTGAGCTGGACGCCATTCAAACCGAGCTGGATGCGATCCTGCAGGGCATCCCGAACCTGCCCCACGAATCGGTGCCGGTTGGCGACGACGAAGAGGGCAACGTTGAAGTGCGCCGCTGGGGCACGCCGACGGCGTTCGACTTCCCGATCCTGGACCACGTCGCCCTGGGTGAAAAACACGGCTGGCTGGACTTCGAGACCGCGGCCAAGCTGTCGGGCGCGCGTTTTGCCCTGCTGCGCGGGCCGATCGCCCGTCTGCACCGCGCCCTGGCGCAGTTCATGATCAACCTGCACACCAGCGAACACGGTTACGAAGAGGCCTACACCCCTTACCTGGTGCAGGCACCGGCGTTGGTGGGGACCGGCCAATTGCCGAAGTTCGAAGAAGACCTGTTCAAGATCAGCCGTGAAAACGAAGCCGATCTGTACCTGATCCCGACCGCCGAAGTGTCGCTGACCAATATCGTGGCCGGCGAGATCCTCGATTCGAAGCAGCTGCCGATCAAGTTCGTCGCCCACACCCCGTGCTTCCGCAGTGAAGCCGGTTCGTCGGGCCGCGACACCCGCGGCATGATTCGCCAGCACCAGTTCGACAAGGTCGAGATGGTCCAGATCGTCGAGCCATCGACTTCCATGGAAGCCCTGGAAGGCCTGACCGCCAACGCCGAGAAAGTCCTGCAACTGCTGGAGCTGCCTTACCGCACTCTGGCGCTGTGCACCGGCGACATGGGCTTCAGCGCGGTCAAGACTTACGATCTGGAAGTGTGGATCCCGAGCCAGGACAAGTACCGCGAGATTTCGTCGTGCTCCAACTGCGGCGACTTCCAGGCCCGCCGCATGCAGGCGCGCTTCCGCAACCCGGAAACCGGCAAGCCGGAACTGGTGCATACCCTGAACGGTTCCGGCCTGGCAGTCGGTCGTACCCTGGTGGCGGTGCTGGAGAACTACCAGCAGGCCGACGGTTCGATCCGTGTGCCTGAGGTGCTCAAGCCTTACATGGGCGGCCTCGAGGTCATCGGCTAAATGGAATTTCTGCCGCTGTTTCATAACCTGCGCGGCAGTCGTGTGTTGGTGGTCGGCGGCGGGGAGATTGCCTTGCGCAAATCCCGCCTGCTGGCCGACGCCGGTGCGCTGCTGCGGGTAGTTGCACCTGAAGTGGAACCCCAGTTGCGCGAGCTGGTCACGGCCAGCGGCGGCGAATGCCTGTCGCGCGGTTATGTCGAGGCGGACCTGGACGGCTGTGTGCTGATCATCGCCGCCACCGACGACGAACCGCTCAATGCCCAGGTCTCCGCCGACGCTCATCGGCGCTGCGTGCCGGTCAATGTGGTGGACGCGCCGGCCCTGTGCAGCGTGATCTTCCCGGCGATCGTCGACCGTTCGCCGCTGGTGATCGCCGTCTCCAGTGGCGGCGATGCGCCGGTGCTGGCGCGCCTGATCCGGGCCAAGCTGGAAACCTGGATTCCCTCGACCTATGGTCAGCTGGCCGGCTTGGCCGCGCGTTTTCGCAATCAGGTCAAAGGCCTGTTTCCGGACGTGCAGCAGCGTCGTGCCTTTTGGGAAGACGTGTTCCAGGGACCGATCGCCGACCGGCAGCTGGCCGGGCAGGGCGAGGAGGCCGAGCGCTTGCTGCAGGCCAAGATCGCCGGCGAAGCGCCCCATGCACCGGGCGAGGTGTATCTGGTGGGGGCAGGGCCGGGCGATCCGGATCTGCTGACCTTCCGCGCCTTGCGCCTGATGCAGCAAGCCGATGTGGTGCTCTACGATCGCCTCGTAGCTCCGGCGATTCTCGAGCTGTGCCGGCGCGATGCCGAGCGGGTGTATGTCGGCAAGCGCCGCGCTGATCACGCCTTGCCCCAGGAACAGATCAACCAGCAACTGGTGGACCTGGCCAAACAGGGCAAGCGCGTGCTGCGTCTGAAGGGTGGCGATCCGTTCATCTTCGGCCGTGGCGGCGAAGAGATCGAAGAGCTGGCGGCCCATGGCATTCCGTTCCAGGTGGTGCCGGGAATTACCGCGGCCAGCGGTTGCGCGGCCTATGCCGGCATTCCTTTGACCCACCGTGACTATGCGCAGTCCGTGCGTTTCGTCACCGGACACCTGAAGGATGGCACCACCGATCTGCCCTGGGCCGACCTGGTCGCGCCTGCACAGACCCTGGTGTTCTATATGGGCCTGGTGGGCTTGCCGGTGATCTGCGAGCAACTGATCCAGCATGGCCGTTCGGCGGATACGCCGGCCGCCTTGATCCAGCAGGGCACGACCGCCAACCAGCGAGTGTTCACCGGCACCCTGGCGGATCTGCCGAAGCTGGTGGCGGAGCATGAAGTGCATGCGCCGACCCTGGTGATCGTCGGCGAAGTGGTGCAGCTTCGCGAGAAGCTCGCCTGGTTCGAAGGCGCGCAGTCGCAGGTCTGAAAGCATCGCGGGCAAGCTCGCTCCTACAGGTATCCGCGATCCCTGTAGGAGCGAGCTTGCTCGCGATAGCGATCTCAACCTTTGCGCCAAACTCCACGCCCGCTCAAACGCTCGCGATCATGCGCCGCATCGAAGTCCTGCGCCGGCCCTTTCGGCACGATGCCGGTCGGGTTGATGGTGCGATGGCTGGCGTAGTAGTGCCCCTTGATATGGGTGAAGTCCACGGTTTCGCCGATCCCCGGCCATTGGTACAGCTCGCGCAGCCAGTTCGACAGGTTCGGATAGTCGGCGATCCGCCGCAGGTTGCACTTGAAGTGACCGTAATACACCGCGTCGAAGCGGATCAGCGTGGTAAACAGGCGGATGTCCGCTTCCGTCAGGTATTCGCCGGCCAGGTAGCGTTGGCCGCCCAGGCGCCGTTCCAGCCAGTCGAGTTCGGCGAACAGATCGTCGAAGGCCGCTTCGTAGGCTTGCTGCGAAGTGGCGAAGCCGGCGCGATACACGCCATTGTTCACCGCCGGATAGATGCGCGCGTTCAGTTCGTCGATTTCGCGGCGTAGCGGCTCCGGATAGAAGTCCAGGCTGTTACCGCTCAGGTCATCGAAGGCGCTGTTGAACATGCGGATGATTTCCGCCGACTCGTTGCTGACGATGCGTTTCTGCTGCTTGTCCCAGAGCACGGGCACGGTGACGCGGCCGGTGTAGTCGCGGGTGTCGGCGGTGTAGCGTTGGTGGAGGAAATCCAGGTGGTCCAGCTGGTCGCCGCTGGAGCCCAGGGCCCGGTCGAAAGTCCAGCCCTGTTCCAGCATCAGCCAGCTGACCACCGACACATCGATCAGGCTTTCCAAACCCTTGAGCTTGCGCAGGATCAGCGTGCGGTGCGCCCAGGGGCAGGCCAGGGATACGTACAGATGATAACGGCCGGCTTCCGCGCGAAAACCGCCTTCGCCGCTAGGGCCTGGTTTGCCGTCAGCGGTCACCCAGTTGCGGCGTTGCGCCTGTTCGCGCTGGAAGGCGCCGTCTTTGCTGCTTTCGTACCACTGGTCGTGCCAGCGTCCTTCAATCAGCAGGCCCATAAAAAACTCCTCGGTCAGCGTGCATTGGAGTGCAGTCTAATCCGAGGAGTTCGAACGAATTACGCAAAAGTCGGACGGTTATGATCGGTTAAATCGATCTATCGCGCGCGTCCCAGTAGTGCCGAGCCTGCTCGAAAGCCTGTTCCCGGGGCATGCCGAGCCCGCGCAGGGCCAGGGCCATGGTGGCGATCAGCGCCAGTTGTGGGTAGCTGTCCTGCACATCGCCGCGCCAGACGGCTTTCAGGTGCTCGGGGTCGAGGCTGGCCGGTTTGACATGGCGCTGCTCGGATAGCGCCGGCCATTCCTCATCCCAACTGATACCGCCGGTGCTGCCATACAGATGGCTGGCGCTGTCCGGGTTGATCTCGATTTCGCCGCCGTCGCCCTTGATCACAATGACGTTGTCCCCCAGCAGGCCGCTGGCATCGCGATGCACGCCCTGATAGCCGGGGTGGAAGATGCTTTGCAGGCCGCAGCGCGCGCCCAACGGGTTGAGGATGCGCGCCAGGGAGTGGATCGGCGAGCGCAGGCCCAGGGTGTTGCGCAGGTCGATCATGCGTTGCAGTTGGGGTGCCCAGTCGCCCAGGGGGATGAAGGCCAGGTTGCCCTGGGCCAGCGCGGCATCGACCGCCTGCCAGTCGCGGCACAGCGGGATGTGCAGCTGCTCCAGCAATTGCTCGGTGTACAGCCGGCCGGCGGTATGGGCGCCGCCACCGTGCAGCAGGATACGCACGCCGTTTTGCGCCAGGCACTTGGCGGCCAGCAGGAACCAGGGCAGGTGGCGCTTTTTGCCGGCATAGCTGGGCCAGTCCAGGTCGACCTTGATTGGTGGCGCCTGCAGGCGCTGGCGCAGGGCTTCGGTAAAGCCCGCCAGCTCCTCGGGGCTTTCTTCCTTGTGCCGCAACAGCATCAGGAAGGCGCCGAGCTGGGTGTCCTCGACCTTGTCGTCGAGCAGCATGCCCATGGCTTCCCGGGCTTCTTCGCGGGTGAGGCTGCGGGCGCCGCGTTTGCCTTTGCCGAGAATGCGCACGAACTGCGCGAAAGGATGCTCGGCGGGCGTCTCGATGGTCAGCGGGGTGTAATCGGTCATAAGCAATTGGTCGGCTTGGGCAGGCCCGCCAGCTTGGCGGCAAGTTTGGCGGGAGTGCCTTTGAACAGTCGGTTCAGGTGCAGGCTGTTGCCCTTGTCCGGGCCCAGCTTCAAGGCGGTGTATTTGATCAGTGGGCGGGTTGCGGGCGACAGCTGGAACTCCTGGTAGAAGCCGCGCAGCAGCTCGAGGATTTCCCAGTGCTCGGGGGTCAGTTCGATCTGTTCCGCCGCGGCCAGGGCAGCGGCCACTTCGCTGGACCAGTCGCCCAGTTCCACCAGGTAGCCGTCCTTGTCCAGGGCGATGGCGCGTTCGCCGACAGTCAGTGCGTTCATAACCAGCTGTTGACCTTGTCGTACTGGATCGACAGCGCGACGAACGCCGGGTAATCGATACTCGTGGCCCAGGCCGGAACCTCCAGGCCTCGGGCCTGGTGGTCTTCCGCCAAAATGTAGAGCGACAGCGTCTCGCCGCGTGCCTGCAGGGCCGCCAGCGGCGCGCTGCCAGGCTGCAGGGCGTACACCGCATCGCCGCACAGGAGGATGGCATCCTGCGGGCCGAGCAGGCGCAGGCAACTGGTCAGCCGGGAGTCGGTGAAGGGCGAGTGGGACAGCACGTGCAAGGTCGACATCAGAGGGTGATCACCTGATCAAAACGGTCAATGAGTGCGCCGAGTTCGGCCGGGGCCAGGACCTGCACCTCGTCCAGGTTCAGCGCGGCCGGGTCCAGGCCGCGTTCCGCCACGCTGGCGCCGCAGGCGAACAGCTGCTCCACACCAAACAGCGGCAGGGCCTGCAGATTGGCGCTGAGGTCCTTTTGCTGCACGGCAGCGGCTTTTTGCCCAGGGGCCAGCTGAAACACGCCATCGTCAAGAAACAGCAGGCCGATCGGCAAGTCGAAGGCGCCGCCCGCCAGCACGATATCCAGGGCTTCGCGGGCGCCGGGGCCGGACCAGGGGGCCTGGCGGCTGATGATCAACAGGGATTGCGCCATGTTTCATGGCCCTCCGAAACAGATCAGGCGGTCGGCCGCCTGTACGGCGTCGTGCAACTGGCCGAGCCCGGAAAGCTCCCAGGGCGCGCTCAGGTTGACGGCCGGGCGCTGGTAGCGCGCGGCTTCCTCCTGGTTCAACACCCCGCGGCGCAGGGCCGCGGCAATGCACACCACGCCATCGAGCTGGTGCTCGCTGACGAAGGTTCGCCATTGCGCGGGCAGGTCCGGTTCGTCCTGCGGGGTGACGATGTTGTCCGATGCGCTGTGCACGCCATCCTGATAGAAAAACAGCCGCACGATCTCGTGGCCGCCAGCCAGCGCTGCCTGGGCGAATGCCAGGGCGCGGCGCGAGGAGGGCGCGTGAGCGGCGGAAAAAAGGGCAATGGCGAACTTCATGTAGAACTCTGTCTGCAAACCTGGGGCCATGATAAAGCTTTATGCCGGGCCCGGCGAAGTGGCTTTAGCGCGGCATATAGCCCAGTTGCCAGCGATGGGGGATCTTCAGCGACAACAGTCCCAGCAGCGCCGACAGCAGGCCGCTGACGAACAGGGCCGTGAGGCCCAGATGCTGCTCCAGAACGGCGCCCAGCACGGCGCCGGCGAACATGCCGCCCCAGGGCACCAGCTGGATGCGCCAGCCATTGCGCCGTTCGCCGAGCATCCAGCGGCCCAGGCCGCGGCCAAAGCGCGACAGGGCGCCGGTGACATAGGTCAGGCCCACGGGCAGCCCGTTCACTTCCTCGACGGCAGCATTGAGCATGCCCATGGCGATGATCGCCGCCAGCACCGCCGGTAGCTGTTGTTCAAACGGCCAGGCGGCTGCCGCGCACAGCAGCGTGGCAATGCACAACAGCAGCGGCAAGGCCCGGCGGCCGCCCAAGCGGCTGACGACGATGCCCAGGGCGTTGCCGGCGATGAAGGTGACGACCAGCAGCACCAGATGCAGGGTCAGGGCCAGGTCGGCATCGCTGATGGCGACGGCCAGGCGCGTGGTGTTGCCGCTCATGAAGGAGACGAAGTCCCCGGTGGCCATAAAGCCGATGGCGTCGGTCATGCCGGCCAGCACCGACAGGCTGGCGACCAGGCACAGGCCTATGCGGCCGCGCCATTTCTGGCGCCGCAGCAGCTCCGGGTTACTGCGAAGGCTGGTGGAAGAGGGCAGCATCAGCGTTGACTCATGGTGACAATGATCCTTTATCGAAGGCCCGAGCGGCGCTCAATCGCGTGGCAGGCCGTGTAGCTCGCAATACTCGCTCCAGGGCATGCCGGCCATTTCCGCCACTTCCCGGTGCACTTCGAGCCGCCGCGTGGCAAATTCCTCCGCGCTCTGCACGGTCAACTGCAGGCTCAGTTCCCAGGCAAACAGACCCTGGCGTTCCGCCTCGGCCTCGAAGGCTTCATGCAGTTGCTCCGCGCGGTATTGCTCCTGGGTTTCGCCCCTGGCCTGGGCAGCCAAGGGATTGAGGTGATCGAGTGCTTCACGAAGTTCCGGGCGCGCTGCGAGAAACTTTTGCAGGGCCACTTCATGCGGGTGTTCGGGTGCGGCCATCGGCGATCCTGGATGGGGTTGAAGGAAGTCGTTTCGGATTTGGGAGGTGCGAAAGCCCAGCGACCATAACGCCTGGCTGGTCCAGCGTCAAAATGCTCCCGGGTGGAGTTGCCGCGACGGAAGGTCAGGGCCGTGCTCGCACCGTGCCACTGAGCGGATTGGCCAGGTAAAAATGCGTGCTGGGTAACACTTCCAGTGAATGCCTGGGTATGAGCCCCGTTCTTGTGACCTACTCTCAACGAGCACTCTCTCCAAATGGCGCCGCCAAGGAGGAATTTCTCATGCTCTCGATGGACGAGCTTCGCCAGATCCTGGAGTCCGGTTTCCTGCCGCTTTCCTGCACCTGCACCGTCAACCCCGACGGCTCCCTGGCAATCAAGGTTTTCGAGCCGCAAAGCGGACGGATCGATCTGTTCATTACCGGGGTATCGACCGAGCATCTCACCAGTGTTCGCGCGGCGGCCAATTTCGTCGGTGAGTTGCGGACTGAAATCAGGGCGGGGCGTCGGGCATTTGCCGGCGGTTTCTAATCGTTGTGCAAGTGGATCATCGGGCAGGTTGAGCGCTTCCTTGCGCCAGTGTCGGACGTCTGAGTTGTGCGGGGAGGGCTAGTTTTCAGACAACTCTCTCCAGTTCGCCAGCGTGACGCCGCTGCGCTCGGCGAATATCTGCATGGTGCGGTAGGTCCCGCCGCAGGGGGTGTCATGGGTAATCAGGCACCCGGAATGCAGAAAGGCCAGATACCAGGTGTCGCTGTCGCTCAATCGCGCGCCCTGGTAAGTGAAGGTTCTTTGCGAACCTGCGAAACAGTAGCGAATTTCGAAAGTCTTGATGCTGTTCATCGCCGCGTCCTTTGGGCTGTGTTAGGTGGTGGCGATTCAAGATTATTCCCAAAAGGACGCGTTGACTTGCACCACTCATCCGAACTGCATGGACAGTCGCCGTTCGCATCCTAAAATGCCTCGCGGCATTCTCCTGTACCCCAAACGCCCCTGGCTGAAACCACCCTCAATGGGTGTCATGTTGCGCCAGGCAGCGGGCGTTTTCCGTCAATCGAGGCCTTTGTGGACAAACTGCTATTTGCCTGTCCGGGACGTGATGGGGTTAACGTTTTTTTGACCGATATCAGGTGATGATCGTGGGGCGGGAATACCGTTCGGCGAAAGAAGCAGGTGTTTCTAACGATAAGCCCGGGCAAGTGATACATTTCTCGACTT
Source organism: Pseudomonas sp. GW456-L12 (assembly GCF_059424045.1). NCBI lineage: Bacteria > Pseudomonadati > Pseudomonadota > Gammaproteobacteria > Pseudomonadales > Pseudomonadaceae > Pseudomonas > Pseudomonas sp. GW456-L12. The sequence goes on along the minus strand of NZ_JBWKZA010000003.1, from coordinate 273,806 downwards.
TTTAGGGATGAGGAAGACATATGCGAGTTTGGCTAGGCGCGTCGCTGATGGGACTGTTGGCCGGGTGTTCGTTACCCACGGCTTTGGCACCGGGCAAGCCGAACGTCAGTGAGCTGACTGGCAAAACGCCGAAAGATTACGCGCAGTGTGTTCTGCCGGCCTGGCAGCGCGAAACGCCCAGGAGCACCCAGTCCGATATCTCCAACGGCTATCGGATCACCGCTCCTGGCAGCCTGGCATCGGATGAGATCGTGGAAGTGGTGAAATCGAAGAACGGCAGCCTGGTCTCGCTCTACCAGGGAACACCCTGGGCCAAGTCCGCGGTGCTGAAAAAGGCCGTGCATGATTGCCTGTAGGCCGCTTCATGCCTTCTGTGAAGGGCTTGTCAAAGTGACAGCCCGTTGCTGTTGAATCGCGCGTTCCTGCCCACAAAAAAGCCCTGACTAATCAGGGCTTTTTTTGTGCCGGGTCTTGTCCGGGCCTCACCTTGTTCGCCTTCAGGCGAACTCTTGAATCATCAAGGTCCTTTTCTGCATAAAAACAGGACAAATCTGACAGTTTTTTTGACGGCTTTATCCGTCCAGTAGACAATGGCGCGTTAGCCACCACCCATGATGGCCATTATGTCCGTTTTCAGCAGGAGGGCTGCCAGGGTTGGGGGCGATCCCTGTATGCGATACCCGTGGCCTTGCCGCTGTCAGGCGGTGATCGAGGGCGTTGGCAGCAGGCCGATCGTAGTACCGGGTGTTGTTGACTCACTCCTTCGGTTACACCCGACTAGTCTCTCTATGGGAATGTGGTTTTAGCGGGCGTTTCGGACCGTCGATCGACGCTGTCCGAAGGCGTCCCAACAAAATAGTGTCACTCAAGTAGCTGAAGCCAATAGCGAATAAGAAGTCAGCGCAGGAGCGACATATAAACTGAGGTCGATAGTGTCATGTCGGCCTTGTGTGCCCACCCTTCAGTTCTTCTGAGTGCGGGAACCCATGGCGGTGCCGGGGCGACTGATGATCGAGAATGGGGGGGCGGATGGCGTTCTATCGTAGGAACTACTGTATGTTGAAAAAAGTGAACACGGCCCTGCTGGGCTTGGCGATGACGATGGGGCTCAGCTCTGCGTACGCCGCCGAGACCAAGAAAGTGGATGTGCTGCTCATCGGTGGCGGCATCATGAGTTCGACCCTGGGTGTCTGGCTCAATGAGCTGGAGCCGGGCTGGTCGATGGAAATGGTCGAGCGTCTCGACGGCGTTGCCGAAGAAAGCTCGAACGGCTGGAACAACGCCGGTACCGGTCACTCTGCCCTGGCGGAGCTGAACTACACCCCGGAAAACAAGGACGGCAAGGTCGAGATCGCCAAGGCCATCGAGATCAACGAAGCGTTCCAGATTTCCCGCCAGTTCTGGTCGTGGCAAGTCAAGAACAATGTCCTGAAGGACCCGCGTTCGTTCATCAACTCCACTCCGCACATGAGCTTCGTGTGGGGCGATGACAACATCAAGTTCCTGAAGAAACGCTACGAAGCACTGCAGGCGAGCCCGCTGTTCGCCGGCATGCAGTACTCCGAAGACCCGGAGCAGATCAAGCAGTGGGTCCCGCTGATGATGCAAGGGCGCGATCCGAAGCAGAAGATCGCCGCCACCTGGTCGCCGCTCGGCACCGACGTGAACTTCGGCGAGATCACCCGTCAGTTCGTCGGCCACCTGAAAGCCCAGCCGAACTTCTCGCTCAAGCTGTCGAGCGAAGTGGAAGACATCAAGCGTAACGAAGATGGCTCCTGGCGCGTGGTGTACAAGAACCTGAAAGACGGTACCGAAACCCAGACCGACGCCAAGTTCGTGTTCATCGGCGCCGGCGGCGGTGCCCTGCACCTGCTGCAGAAGTCGGGCATTCCTGAAGCCCAGGAATATGCCGGTTTCCCTGTGGGCGGCTCGTTCCTGGTGACCGAGAACCCGGCGATCGCCGAGCAGCACCTGGCGAAGGCCTACGGCAAGGCGTCGGTCGGCGCTCCACCGATGTCGGTTCCGCACCTGGACACCCGCGTGCTGGACGGCAAGCGCGTGATCCTGTTTGGCCCGTTCGCGACCTTCTCCACCAAGTTCCTCAAGGAAGGTTCGTACCTCGACCTGCTGACCACTACCACCACTCACAACATCTGGCCCATGACCAAGGTCGGCATCAAGGAGTACCCGCTGGTCGAGTACCTCGCCGGCCAGCTGATGCTGTCGGATGAAGATCGCCTGAATGCCCTGAAAGAGTACTTCCCTAACGCCAAGGCTGAAGACTGGCGTCTGTGGCAGGCCGGCCAACGCGTGCAGATCATCAAGCGCGACGAGCAGCTGGGTGGCGTGCTGAAACTGGGCACCGAGATCGTCAGCGCCAAGGACGGCAGCATTGCCGGCCTGCTGGGGGCTTCGCCAGGTGCTTCGACCGCCGCGCCGATCATGCTCAGCGTGCTGGAGAAGGTCTTCAAGGACAAGGTCGCGACTCCGGCCTGGCAGGCGAAGCTGCATCAGATCGTGCCGAGCTACGGCACCCAGCTCAACGGCAGTCCTGAGCGTGTCGCTCAAGAGTGGGCCTACACCAGCGAAGTGCTGCAATTGACTCCGCCACCGGCCATCGGCCAGATGGCTGCACCTGCGCAACCTGCGGCTGAAAAGCCAAAGGCGCCAGTGAGCAACCCGTCGGCTGACATGGCACTGTAATACCGGCCGCGCCCGACCTGTCGGGTGAACCGGAACCTGGGGCGGATATCCGCTCCAGGCTAAAAAAAACGCCGCTCCCAGGAGCGGCGTTGTTGTTTGTGCGGCGCATTCAAGAGCCTTCCCTCGCGTCCTGCAACCCTGCCTTGCGCCCATGGCGCATTTCTAACCGAAACATCCAAGTCACGCCTGCCCGGGAACTATTGCCGGGAAATCCCTTTCCATAAGCTCGACGCAATGATGCCTGGAGAAGGCGATGTTCAGAGCTGGCTCGTTAATCTCGATCGTCTCGATTCTGCTGTCGATCCCGCTGGATGCCGGCGCGGAGTCCGGCACGCAGGCAAATGCCCGGTACTCCAACGATCATGCGAATTGGGAACGCCTTCCCGTGGTCAATGACTACCAGGTGAGAGCACTGTTGCAGGCTTCGAAGCGGGACTGGAGCCCGGCCGCAGCGCTGCCGGCCGATGCCAGGCAGAACCTTCGCCGGGGCAGGACGTTGCCCAAGCAGCAATCGCGACGCTTGAACCCCAGGCTGGTCCAGCAGTTGCCGCGTTACGACGGCTACCAATGGTGGCGCGCGGGCTCCGATCTGCTGCTGGTCAGGACCTCGAACCGGATGATCTTCGACGTCCTGGTCGATGCCTTCCAGTAGGACTGGCCCCGATCAGAAGTTGATCGAGGCGCTCAACCGCGCGGTCAGGGGCGCGCCCTGGAACAGGTAGCCATCGCCCATGTATTCACTGGCGTCACGCCAGTAGCGCTTGTCGAACAGGTTGTCCACGGTCAGCCGGAACACGGTGTCGTAACCGTCGATGCGGGTGCTGTAGCGGCTGCCGATGTTGAACACGGCGTAGCTGCCGGTCTGCACCTCGCCCTCGCGGTTGGCGTACTTGCGACCGCTGTACTGCACGCCGCCGAGCAGCGCCAGGCCATCGAACCAGGGCAGGGCGTAGTCGCCGTAGAGGCTGGCGCGCAGGGTCGGCACGTTGAGCGCCTGATGACCTTCGTACTCCGGGGTGTCGCTGCCGGTGACTCGTGCGCGGATCGCCGCGACGCTGGCCGAGACCTGCAGGCGTTGGCTGGCCCAGCCATTGGCCGAGAGTTCCAGGCCGGTGTTCTTCTGTTCGCCCTGCTGGGTGAAGGTGAAGGTGCCGTCGCCATTCGGCCGGGAGTATTGGTAGGCCTGGCGGATCTGGAACAGCGCCGCGGCCAGGCTGATGCGCTGCCAGTCGTACTTGATGCCGGCCTCGATCTGCCGTGACACGGTAGGCGCGAGGATTTCAAAGGCATTGCTGGCGAACCACGGCGCCTCGCCACCCAGGGACAGGCCCTTGCTGTAGCGGGTGTACAGCGCCAGGTTCTGCACCGGCTTGTAGATCAGCGCGGCCTGGGGCAGGAACACATAACGCTGGGTGTGGCGGGTGGTATCGCCCTGGCTGTCGAAGGTTTCCTCGTCCAGGCGTACCTCGCGCCCGCCGAGCACGGTCTGCCAGTGTTCGTTGAAACTGATGCGGTCGTTGAAGAACAGGCCGTACTGGCGGCTGTCCAGGCGGCGGTAGGAGTCGTTGAGCGGTCCGTCGTAACGGGCGAAATCCGCTGGCTCGCGGTCGATGTTGGCGCTACCGATCATCTGGTTGATCGGGTCGCGTTTGTCCACCACGCGGCGGAATGCGCTGGTGCCGATGCTGAGTTCGTGACCCAGGCCGCCGGTGTCGAAGTTGCCGCTGAGGACGGCCTGAACCTCGTCGTTGCGCCGGGTATCGTCCGGGCTGCGGAAATCGTAGATGTCGTAGTCGCCCTCGGGGCTGAAGTGGTTGGGCACCGCGGCGCCGGCGCAGCTGGCGGCACCGTAGCAGCCCCAGGCGAACGAGCTGTAGTCGTCGATCACCACCCGGCTGCGCGAGGCGCTGAGGTTGCCTTTCCACTGGTCGTTGAAGCGGTACTCGAAGTTGCCGTTGAGGTTCAGCGCGTCGGTGCCGACCGGCTTCGAACCGCTCTGGTGCGCCAGGAGCTTTTTCGGCGAGGCGTGGTGCGGCAGGCTGGAGCCGCCGAGCAATTGATAACCCGGGGCCGAGCGCTGTTCCTTGGTCTGGTACTCGATGTCCAGTTGCAGCAGGGCGTCGGGGCTGATGTTCCAGTCGAAGGCCAGGGAGGCGAAGTCGCGCTGGCCATTGGTGTGTTCGACATAGGAGTGGATGTCCTCGTGGGCCAGGTTGGCGCGCAGCCCGAACTGCTGCTCGCTGCCGAACCAGCCACCGACATCGGTGGCCACATAGCCGCTGCCGCGATCGTCGGTAGAGACTGTGACCGAGCGCACGTCGGTGGGGCGCTTGGTCACGTAGTTGATCAGCCCGCCGGGCTCGCTGACGCCGCTCTGCAGGCCGTTCAGCCCCTTGAGCAATTCCACCTGCTGCTTGTTTTCCAGGCCGACGTTCTGCTCGCCGGTGATGCTGCGGCCGTTGATCCGATAGCTGTTGGCGGCATTCAGGGAGAAGCCGCGCACCGTGAAATTCTCGTAGTAGCCGACCGGCGCATAACTTTCGCCGACCGAGGCGTCGTTCTTCAGCACCTCGCTGAGCAGGCGGGCCTGCTGGTCCTTGATCAAGTCTTCATTGATCACCGCGATCGAGGCGGGGGCATCGAGCAGGGGAGCCGCCTCGAAACCGCCAACCGCGGCGCTGCTGGCCTGATAACCGGAGCGGTCTTCGCCGGTCACGGTCAGTGCCGGCAGTTCGGTCTCGGCGGCCTGGGCCACGGGCGCGGCACCGGCCAGCAGCAGGCTCAGCAGATTGCGCGCGAACCGCGGGGCGGGCAGCCCCTGGCGGGAGGCCCGGTAAAGCATATCCATGAAAACTCCTCGACGATGGCGATCCCGGCCTCGGCGAGTACCAGGCACAAAGGGCCAGGTGCGCTCGGGAAAGCGTCGTGCTGTTTAAGACGGGGGAAGCGTGTGTGCCCTGAGGGCGTCAGGCCGGATGTACTCCGGTGGCCATTGGCAAGACGAAATCGGCGACCCATTCTTGAGGCGCGCCATCATACAAGAGATCGGGCCTGCGGCATGCCCCGGCGTACCGCGTCGCTTGGATCGCCAGCAAGCCTGGCTCCTACAGAAGCAGCAGTGGTGTCTAGCCTGTGGCCGGAGTGCGGGGGCGTTCAGCCGGCCTTTCTGCTCTGATGCACCGGAAGCTCGACGCGGAAGGTGGTGCCGACGCCGACCTCGCTGCGTACCGAGATGTCGCCGCGGTGTTTCTTGACGATGCCGTAGGACAGCGACAGCCCCAGCCCCGTGCCCTGGCCCACGGGTTTGGTGGTGAAAAACGGGTCGAAGATTTTCTGCAGGCTGTCCGGCGGGATGCCCGAGCCATTGTCGGCCACTTCGATCCACACGTTCTCGCCCTCGACGCCGTTGCGCAGGGTGATGGTGCCCCGTTCGTTGCCCATGGCCTGGGCGGCGTTGACGATCAGGTTCATCACCACCTGGTTGATCTGCGAAGGCAGGCACTCGACCTCCGGCAGCTCGGCGTACTCCTTGATCACGTCGGCCTTGTACTTGATCTCGGCGGCGACGATGTTCAGGGTCGAGTCGATGCCCTGTTGCAGGTTCGCCCATTGCCATTCCTGGGTCGAATCGACCCGGGAAAAGTCCTTGAGGTCCTTGACGATCTGGCTGACCCGGCCGATGCCGTCCTTGGACTCCTTGATCAGCAGCGGAATGTCCTCGAGGAGGAAATCCAGCTCGATATCCGTGCGCAACTGTTTCAGCCGATCGCGCAGCTCGCTGGCGCCGATCCCGGTTTCGGCATTGCCGTAAGCCTCGAGCATCTCCTGCAGGCGCTTGAAGTAGCTGTCCAGGGCGCCGAGGTTGGAGGAAATGAAGCCGACCGGGTTGTTGATTTCATGGGCGACCCCGGCGGCCAGCTGGCCCAGGGAGGCGAGCTTTTCCGATTGCACCAGTTGGCTTTCCAGCAGCTTGCGTTCGTCGATTTCCCGTCGCAGCGCGGCGCTGGCCTGCTTGAACGCCAGGGTACGTTGCTCCACCCGTTCTTCCAGCTCGCTCATCTGCAGCTGCGCGCGCATGGTCATTTCCCATTTGGTGGTGAGGGTGTTGGCCATCTGCTGGACTTCGATATTGTCGAAGGGCTTTTTCAGGATCAGCAGCCGGTCGTGGCCGTTCAGGCGATCGAGCAACTCGTCCCAGGAGTAGTCGGAGTAGGCGGTACACACCACCACTTGCAGCAGTGGGTCGTGCTTCCACAACTCTTCGATGGTTTGCGCGCCGTCCCAGCCATCGGGCATGCGCATGTCGACGAAGGCCAGGGCATAGGGTTGGCCCTTGCCCGCCGCTTCCAGCAGTTTGCCCAGGCCTTCCTGGCCACCGTAGGCCGAATCCAGTTCGAACACTGTGGCGGCGGTTTTTGGCGCGCTGCCGAACAATGCGCTTTCCATCGCATCGAGGTCGGCGCTGTCGCCGGTCTTGGGCGTAAGGATCTTGCGGAAGTCGTCGTGGATCGCCGGGGTGTCGTCAATCAGCAGGATGCGCCGGTTTATCGGGTTGTTCATGCCTCAACCTCGGCGGTGATCAGGGGGATTTGCAGGACGAACAGCGCGCCTTTGCCCGGGCCGTCGCTATGGGCGGTCAGGTGGCCATTCATCTCGATGGCCGCCAGGGCGCAACTGTGCAGGCCGAACCCATGGCCTTCCTTGCGGGTGGTGAAGCCGTGGGCAAAGATGCGGGTCATGTTTTCCGGAGCGATGCCTTCGCCTTCGTCACGCACGCTGATCTGCAAGGTCTCGCCGTCGACCACCGCTGCCGCCAGGGTCATGTTGCGCGTCTGGTTGGACAGGTCGGACATGGCGTACTTGGCGTTGCTGATCAGGTTGATCAGGATCAGCAGCAGGCGATGCTTGTCGCCCATGATCAGTGGTACGTCGGCGTATTCCTTGCGCACGGTCACATGATGGCGGGTGAGGGCGCCGGAGTTCATCCGCAGCGCGTCTTCGAGCAGTTCGCTGACCGACAGCGGTTCCAGCAGGCTGCTGGCGCCCGCATAGGATTGCTGGGTAGCGACGATGTCCTTGATGTGATCGACGCTTTTGCTCAGTTGGCTCAGCTCCTCGGTCATGCCTTGCTGTTCCAGGTCGATGGCCTCGACCAGCTGGTTCAGGTAGCCGGGCAGCAATTTGCCCTTTTCGTCCTCGGTGAGATAGCTGCCCAGGTCCTGCTTGTGTTGGTTGATCAACTGCATCGCCTTGCCCAGCCCCTGGGCCTTGCTGTTGCGCAGCTTGCGGCTGACCAGGTCGGCGGAGATGTTCACGCTGTTGAGCACGTTACCGACGTTGTGCAGGACATTGGTGGCAATTTCCGCCATGCCGGCCTGGCGGGCGGTGTCGAGCAGTTCGCTCTGGGTGTCCTTGAGCTGGCGCGTGCGCTCTTCGACCCGTTGTTCGAGTTCGTCGTTGGCGGCCACCAGGGCGCGGTTCATCTGGTTGATCTCGGCAAAACTGCGGATCAGGCGAATGCCCAGCCAGATCAACAGCAGTACCAGCAGCGCGGAAAACAGCAGCAGGTAGAAATGGTATCGCTGGTCGACGGCCTCGGCCTGTTGCTGGTCGCGGTTGAGCAGGACGGTGATGTCGTCCAGGCGCTCGTCGACCGGCACCACTTCGATTTCCTCGAGCAGGCGGTTGACCTTGGGTTGCTCGCGCAGGATCAGCTCGACGTGGTTGCTGAGGGTATCGATCAGGCCATGGAAGTCCGTGGGCAAGCGCTCCTTGTTGACCGTCAGCTTGTTCAGGCCCACCAGGATATCCGCGGCCCTGTCGTCGGAGGTGACCTGGGCGAACTCCAGGCTGCTGAGCAACAGGTCGTAGGTATCGGTGGCGATGTTCTGCAGCTGCAGTTTGTCCGCGTCGTGCAGTTGGGCCAGCTCCTGCTGGATATCGTCCTCGGCGGTCGGCAGGAAGGCCAGGGAGTTGCGCAGCACAGAGTTGTGCGACTTGAACTGTTCCACCAGCCGGGTCTTTTCCTTTATCGCGTTCAGGTAGCCGTCATGGGCATTGCGCCACAGCGGCGAATCGTTGCGCTGGTTCTGCGCCTCCATCGAGTCGAATTTCTGCCACAGGCGTGTCATTTCCCCCAGTGGCGAAACCAACGGGTCGTAGTTATGGGTGATGGCCACCCTGGCCTTGAGTATTTCGTTTTCCCACAGCGAGTCCTGCTGCTTGATCTGGCGGATCAGGTCGCGCGATTCGGTGTAGGTCACGGTCTGGTCGGACCTGGATTTGAGGTAGAGAAAGAGCAGGATCGAAGCCATCAATACCGCCAGGGCGGCGAGCAACAGGATGCTTACGCGACGGGATACTTTCATAAGGGGTTGCCTTCCCATTCGCCGGTCAGGGTCTTGAGGAATTTGACGATCAGGCGTTTGTCTTCCTCGGACGGCGTACGTCCCAGCTGGTACTTGAACATCACCGCCACCGCGCCTTCGAGGGTGGCTTGCGAACCGTCGTGGAAGTACGGCGCCGTGACCGCGACGTTACGCAGGCTCGGCACCTTGAACACATTGCGGTCGTCTTCTTCGCCCGTGACGTTGAAGCGCCCCAGGTCGGCCTCGGTAGGGTTGCCCCGGGCCGCGAAGTAGTCGCCGAGCACGCCGAACTTCTGGAACATGTTGCCGCCGATATTCACCCCCTGGTGACAGGCGATGCAGCCGTATTCCTGGAAGCGCTGGTAGCCGTACTTTTCCTCGATGTCGAGGATCTCGGTGTTGCCCGCCAGGTATCGGTCGAAGCGCGAGTTGGCGCTGAGCAGGGTGCGTTCGTAATCGGCCAGGGCGCCCTGGATGTTGGCCTGGGACACACCACCGGGGTAGGCATCGGCGAAGGCGGTGCGATAGGCCGGGTCGTCGGCGATGCGCTGTACCACGACTTTCCAGTCGCTGCCCATTTCGCTGGGGCTCTGCACCACGATGTGCACCTGCTCTTCCAGGGTTTCGGCCCGACCGTCCCAGAACTGGTGGAAGTTCAGGCTGGCGTTGAACACGCTCGGGGTGTTGACCGCCACGGGCTTGCCATCGAAACCCAGGGAGTGCGGAACAGTATCGGCACCGCCCCGATCAAGGCGATGACAACTGGCGCACGACAGGCTGTTGTTCACCGACAGGCGCGGGTCGTTGAACAAGCGTCGTCCCAGTTCGACCCGTTTGCTGTCCAGCGCCGGTGCTGCGGGGAGGGGTTTGAGCGGTCCTTCCAATGGCGCGGCCTCGGCGCCTGGAGCGAGCAGCAGGTTGGCCGAAAGGAGTAATGCAAGTGACGACATGGTCGGTATCCTTACCAGGCACAACTTCATGGATGGGGCAGGTGAGGTCGCTGGGATTCGGTCAGGAAGCGGGCGAATTCCTCGGGCTCCACGGCCTTGCTGAAGTAGAAACCCTGGCCTTCCTCGCAGTGGTGACGCTTGAGAAAGTCCAGTTGTTCGGCGGTCTCCACGCCTTCGGCGATGATGCTCAGGTTGAGGCTTTTACCCAGGTCGATGATGCTGCTGACCAGTTTCGCGTCGTTGCTGTCGGTGCTCAGGTCACGCACGAACGACTGGTCGATCTTCAACACGTCGACCGGGAATTTCTGCAGGTAGCTCAAGCTCGAGTAGCCGGTGCCAAAGTCGTCGATGGCCAGGCGAACCCCCAGCTGCTTGATGGCATGGAGCGTGGCGATGGTGGCGTCGACGTTCTGCATCAGCACGCTTTCGGTGATTTCCAGTTCCAGCAACGTCGGGTCGAGCCCGGTCTCGGCCAGCGTGCGGGTGAGGCGTTCGACATAGTCGTGCTGACGGAAGTCGATGGCCGACACATTCACCGACATGCAGATGGGTGGCAGGCCCTGCGCTTGCCAGGCCTGCGATTGCAGGCAGGCACGGCGCAATACCCATTGGCTGAGGGCGGCGATCAGCCCGCTGTCTTCGGCCACCGGGATGAAGTCCGAGGGGAACACCCAGCCATGGCCGGGCCGGTTCCAGCGCACCAGTGCCTCGGCACCGACCACCGTGCCTCGCGCCAGGTCCAGCTTGGGCTGGTAGTGCAGGACGAACTCCTCACGTTGCAACGCCAGGCGCAGGCCGGTTTCCAGGGTCTGCTGCTGGCGCGCGCGCAGGTTCATGTCTTCGATGAAAAAGCTGAAGTTGTTGGGGCCGCAGTCCTTGACGTTGCGCATGGCAGTCTCGGCGTTCTTGATCAGCGTTACGGCATCGGCGCCGTCGTAGGGATAGATGCTGATGCCCAGGCTGGCGGTGACCGTCAGGTCGTGGCCCGCCACGGAATGAGGGGTATTGATGGCGGCCAGGAGTTTTTCGGCCACCCCTCGGGTCTGCTGTGGGTGCAGGATGTCGCCGATAATCACCACGAACTCGTCCGAACCGTAGCGAAATACCGAGTCGGTTTCGCGCACCGTGGTCGCCAGGCTGCGGGCGACGAGCTTGAGCATCTCGTCTCCCGCCGGGTGCCCGAGTGCGTTGTTGATGCGCTTGAAACGGTCCAGGCCGATGAACATCACCGCCAACTGGCGGTCATGGCGGCGGGACTGGGACAGATGCTGGGTCAGGCGATCACCGAGCAAGGTACTGTTGGGCAGCCCGGTGAGCACATCGTAGTGCAGCAGGTGCGACACACTCAGCAGTTCCTGGACCCGTTCCTCGATGGTCTGTTCCAGGTTGCGCATCTTGCTCGCCGCGTCCTGAGCCAGCTGCCATTTCCAGGTCAGGGCGCTGGCCATCTGGCGAATTTCGAGGCTGTCGAACGGCTTTTTCAGGATCAGCAGCTGGTCGCCGAACTCGATACGTTCGGCCATGGCTTCCCATGAGTAATCGGAGAACGCGGTACATAGGGCGATCTGCAACTGCGGATCGGTTTTCCACAGATGCTCGATGGTCTGCAGGCCATCCCAGCCGGGTGGCATGCGCATGTCGATAAAGGCCAGGGCATACGGCCGGCCTTCGGCCTGGGCGCGCTTGACCAGTTCCACGGCTTCCTCGCCCTGGTAGGCCGAGTCAAGCTCGAAGTGCTGATGGGGTCTGCGGCTGGCGCCCAGCAGCAAGGCTTCGGTCTTGCCCAGAGGCCCTTCGTTTTCGGGGCTGAGAATCTTGCGAAAGTCCTGATGGATCGCCGGTGTGTCGTCGATGATCAGAATTCGCCGATTGGGCACCACGGATAACGGGCTCACCTGAAATTCTCCGACGTCGGATCCGCCGATCTGGTGCTGCCATCCACAGCAGCAGACCTGGCCTTGAGCAGTTCGCCAGCCTGGTCGCTGTCGACCGCGGCACCGAGCGAGTGCCCCAGTGACGTGCCGCTGGATATCAAGGTCGTGCGCTGCTCCTGGGTTTCCACCCCTTCAGCGGTGACCCCGATACCCACCTCGCGGGCGAAGTTGAGGATGGCCCGGAGCGTCATGGCGTTGTCCGGGTCGCTGCTGGCGCTGTCGAGAAAGCGCTGGGCCAGCTTGAGGTGGTTGACCCTGTAGGTCTTGAGGTAGTCGAACGAGGAGTACTCGGTGCCGAAATCGTCGATGGCGATCTTCACGCCCAGCTCGCACAGCCTGGGCAGGATGTCGTTGTGGGTCCACTTGGTCTGGGCCAGGGTGCCCTCGGTCACGTCGAATCTCAGGTCCCACGGGCACAGGTCCCAGCGCGCGGTGGTGCGCAATACGTCGTAGATCAGTTCTGGCCCGGTCTTGAGCTGGACCAGGGACAAATGGATCGCAATCAATGGCGGTGCCACGTTCTGGTCGCGCCAGGCGCGCATCTGCCGGCAGGCCTGGTCCAGCAGCCAATGACCGAGGGCGATGACGATGCCGGTCTTCTCGGCCGCGGGCATGAAGTCCTCGGCCTCGAGCCAGCCGCGCAGGGGGTGGAGCCAACGAACCTGGGTCGCCATGCCGAGGATCCTGCCGGTACCGAGATCGACTTCCGGCAGGTAATGCAGGTGCAGTTCGTCGCGTTCCAGGGCCAGCTTCAGGTCGTTGGCCAGGGTCACCCGCTCCGTGACCTCCTGGTTGATTTCCTCGCTGTGGAAATGGAACTGGTTGCGGCCCTTGTCCTTGGAGCGATACAGCGCCATGTCCGACTGCGCCATCAGGCTGTCGGCACTCAGGGTCTGCGGGCTGTAGAGGCTGATGCCGATGCTCACCGAGATGCGCACCTCGTTGCCTTCCAGGGAGTAGGGGAGCAGCAGGGTGTCGCGGATTTTCGTCGCCAGCGCGGCGCAATGCGTGGCCTCGTCGACGTCCAGTTGCAGGATCGCGAACTCGTCGCCGCCCAGGCGCGCCACCACATCGTTTTCCCGGGTGCAGGCCTTGATGCGCCGGGCCACTTCCTGCAGCAGCAAGTCACCAATGGGGTGGCCGAGGGTGTCGTTGATGCGCTTGAAGTGGTCCAGGTCCAGGTAAAACATCGCGAAGGGCGCGGCTCCTCGTCGGGCCGCGGCGAATGCCTGGTGCAGGCGCTCGATCAGGGTGGCGCGGTTGGCCATCCCGGTCAGGCTGTCGGTGCGGGCCATCAGGGCCATTTTTTCTTCGGCCAGCTTGCGTTCGGTAATGTCGAGGATGATCCCTTCCACCTCGACCAATTGGCCCTGGTCGTTGCGTACCGGAATATAGCGGTTTTCCACCCAGCGAAAGGCACCATCGCCGGTGCGCATGCGGAACTCGATGGACGCTCCCGCCACATCCCGATCGAGGATCCGCAGCATGGCGTTCTTGACCTTGGCCTGGTCGTCGGGGTGGATCAGGGTCTGGGCCCAGTCGGCCGAGGCCACCAGTTGCGCCGCCACATGGCCGAACTTGGTGATGTTGTGGGAGATGTACATCAGCGTGAACGATGGCTCGCCCCGCAGACGATAGAGGATGGTGGGGCTGTTCTGCACGATGATGTTGGCGTCGGCCAACTCGCGGGTGCGTTCCTCGACCGCCTGTTCCAGCTGATCCATTTTCAGCTCGGCGTCTTCGGTCATCTGCCATTTTACGGTCAGGGCGCTGGCCATCTGGCGGATCTCGATGGCGTCGAAGGGCTTTTTCAGGATCAGCAGGCGGTCGCCCAGTTGCAGGCGCTCGGCGATGTCTTCCCAGGAATAGTCGGAGTAGGCGGTGCACAGGGCGATTTGCAGCTTGGGGTCGACCTGCCACAGCCGCTCGATGGTTTCCAGGCCGTCCCAGCCGGGCGGCATGCGCATGTCGATGAACGCCATGGCATAAGGCGCATCGTGATCCAGCGCTGCCTGTACCTTGTCCAGCGCCTCCCGGCCCTGAAACGCCGAGTCGAGAAAAAAATGCTCCAGCGAGGCACTGACGGGCGTACCGAATAGGGCGGCTTCGGCGTCGCTGAGGCTGTCCCCGGGGGCATCCGTGCAGGCGAGGATCTTGCGAAAGTCCTCATGGATCGACGCCGTGTCGTCGACGATCAGAATTCGCCGGTTGGTCCGGTCTGCCGACACCATCATCGGCGTGCTCCAACTCGGTGCGGGCACCTTGTATATAAGCTCATCGGGCTTCCCTTCCTGCTTCCTGAACATGCAATCCATTTTGGCCTTGAGCATAGTCAGGCTCCCCCGTATGCGCTAATCGGCCGGCGTCAGATTCATGCCGAAACACTACAAGTCATCTAGCCTGTCCCAGAAGGCAGGTCTGATCGAAGTCAAAGGGGAGGGGGAACCATGGAAGAACATACAGCGGGCGCAGCCCAGGACAGACCGACGGTACTGCTGGTCGACGATGAGGAATCGATTCTCAATAGCCTTCGTCGGCTGTTACGCAGCCAGCCTTACGACATCCTGTTGGCCGACAGCGGTGCCAAGGCCCTGGAGATCCTCGAACAACGGCCGGTCGACGTGGTCATGAGTGACGCCCGCATGCCGAGCATGGACGGCGCGACCTTGCTGGCCCATATCCATCAGCGTTATCCATCGACGCTGCGCATCCTGCTCACTGGTTATGCCGACATGGCCTTGATCGCCAAGGCCATCAATGAAGGGCAGATCCATCGGTATATCAGCAAGCCCTGGAACGACGAGGACATGCTGGTGACGCTGCGCCAGGCCCTGGCCCATCACAATTCCGAAAGCGAGCGCCAGCGTCTGGAAGCCCTGACCCGGCAACAGAACGAGCAATTGAAAACCCTCAACTCGACCCTGGAAAAGCATGTGGCGGCGCGCACCGCCGAGCTGCAACAGACCGCCGACATGCTCGATCTGGCGTATGAAGAGCTCAAGCGCAGCTACGTGACCGGTACCGAGGTGTTTTCGCTGCTGGCCAACCTGCGCTTGCCCAAGGCCAAGCAGACCAACCGGCAGATCATTGAGCTGATTCGCGTCTATTGCATCACCCATGGCCTGGACGAAGCCGACAGCCGCAACATGACCATGGCCGCCGCGCTGTACAACATCGGCAAGCTGAGCTGGACCGACAGCATGATGACCGCGCCCGCGGATTTGCTGCACCACAACGAGCGCGACCTGTACCGGGCCTACCCGAAGCAGAGCGAGTCGCTGCTGATGACCCTGGAGCCGATGAAGGACGCGGCGCGCATCATCCTGCATCACCAGGAACGCTGGGACGGCAGCGGTTTTCCCGATCATCTCAAGGGCGAGGCCATTCCGCTGGGCTCGCGCTGGCTCAAGCTGGCCGTGGACTTCATCGAGCTGCAACGCGGGCTGATACTCGAACGGCAGATGAACAGCGATGAGGCGCTGCTGTTCATTCGCAAATACGCCGGCAAACTCTACGACCCCGACCTGGTGGAGGATTTCGTCGGCGTCTGCGCGGCTTATCAGAGCGATGTCACCCTGGCCGATCCGACGGTCAGGGTCCTGACAACGCGCGACCTGGCCCCGGGTATGACCCTGGCGCGCAACCTGAATGCCGACAATGGCATGCTGTTGCTCAATGCCGGCAAGGTGCTGAGCGGCCCGCTGGTGGACAAGCTCATCGCCTTCGAAGCGATGGAAGGGGCGAAGTACAGCATCTTCGTCAAAATACCCGAAGAGCCGGAAACGGCGGCCTCGGCCGCCGGTTAAGGAGCGAAGGGGTTAACCGCCGCTGGCGGCGACAATGCTGGCCACCTGGCGTGGCTGGCAGTTGAGATAGGGTGAGGATTTCAGCCAACGCTGGTCGGGGTACCAGGAAAACATGAACTGACCGTCCTTGAGGCGGTCGATCACCTGGCGCGCCACCTGCGGACGCACGGCCGGGCAACCCAGGCTGCGGCCGATGCGCCCTTGGCGTCGGCTCCACAGGGGGCTCACATAGTCGGCCGCGTGAATCACGATATCCCGATCGCGGGCGAGGTCATTGAAGCCTGGCTCCAGGCCGTCCATGCGCAGCGAATAACCGTGGCTGCCTTCATAACTTTCCTGGGTGCGGAACAGGCCGAGGCTGGACTGGAAACTGCCCATGCGATTGGAAAACTGGGTGGCGAAGTTCTCCCCGGATTTCTGCCCGTGGGCGACCAGGTCGCGCAGCACCAGGGTTCTTTTATTCAAGTCGAAGATCCACAGGCGGCGGGCGGTGGAAGGTTGCGAATAGTCGATGACCGCCAGGTGCCGGGCCTGCCTGGCGCCACTGTTGACTGCGCATTGCATGGCGCTCAAGGCACTTTTCAGCACTTGGGGATTGAGTTCTGGAGCGGCGTGGGCGAGGCTGTTGTAAAGCAGCGGAGTCGTGTTGTTGGTGGCGAGCGCGGGGCTGCAGATCGCGCCTAGGGTGGTCATTGCCAGACAGAGCCGGCGCAAGAAGGTCAGCATTCTAGAGTGTCCCCACAGTCACTTTGGCTCCTGACATCCTGTCGCTCTCCTGGCAGTTCTGGTTACAGGTGGTTGGATGATTTTTCGCAGCCACTGCCGAGGTTGACCATCACAATGATGGCCATGATTGGAGTAAAGCAGTTGTTCAAAAAACACGCATGTTACTTGAGCCTTTTCCTGCTCGCTGCGCCGTTGGTCGCGACTGCTCAGGATGTACCGGTCGATCATGAGAACCCTGTGCAACAGGTATTCACTCGATTGTCCGCCGCCTGTCCGGGGTTGGCGGTGCACCTGGACATTCTCGCCCAGAGCCTGTTACAGGCTTTTTACCAACAGCAGGGTGACCAGCCGCTCTGGTCGTCCAGCGCACGTTTGGAGGCATTGCAGGCCCAGTTGCAGCAACTGGCCGACGATGGCCTGGACCCGGCCGACTACCGTTCGCCGGCCAGTGCGCTCGCGGGCGACGCGCTGTGCGCCGATTTGAGCTTCAGCCAGCATTACCTGCAGGCCCTGCATGACCTGCATTATGGCCGTCTGTCGCAGGCCCGTTTCGAGCCGATGTGGCACGCCCATCCCTCACAGCTGGATCGTCAGGCACAGGTGCTTGCCATCGCCGGGCCCGGCCTGCAGGACATCCCGGCGGCCTTCGCGCTGGCGCGGCCGAGCCTCGAGCAATATCAGAACCTGCGCCAGCTGTATGCCCAGCAGCGCCAGCTGGCGATGCCCCATTGGCAGCCCCTTCCCAGCGGGCCGCTGTTGCGTCCGCAGATGCAGGACGCGCGAGTGCCGGAACTGGCGCAACGGCTGTTCAAGGAGGGGTACCTGAGCACCCTCGCCAACGAAGGCGACACCCTTTACAGCAGCGACCTGGTGAGTGCGGTGAAAAGCTTCCAGCTCAGCCATTCGCTGCAAGCCGATGGGGTGATCGGCGCGGGGACCTTGAATGAACTGAACATCAGCCCGCAGATGCGCCGCGAACAGCTGCGCATCAACCTCGAACGCTTTCGCTGGCTGGCGCAGGACATGGAGCCCGACAGCCTGCTGGTCAACCTGGCCGCGGCGCAGTTGATCGTCTATCAGGACGGCGTGCCGGTCTGGCAGACCCGGACCCAGGTGGGGCGTGCCGAGCGTCAGACGCCCTTGTTGAAATCCCAGGTCACGCGCCTGACCCTGAACCCGACCTGGACGGTGCCGCCGACCATTTTCCGCGAAGACAAGCTGCCGGAAATTCGCCGCGACCAGTCCTTCCTCAATCGGCAGAACCTACAGGTGCTCGACAGCGAAGGGCATCCCCTGGCGGTGGAGGATATCGACTGGGACAACCCCGGCAATATCCTCCTGCGCCAGGAAGCCGGACCGAGAAACCCGCTGGGGCAGATGGCGATCCGCTTCCCCAACCCATTCTCGGTGTACCTGCACGACACGCCCAGCCAGGCGCTGTTCAACAAGGGGCCAAGGGCCTTCAGTTCGGGCTGCGTGCGGGTCGAGCATGCGTTGCAGCTGCGCGATCTGCTGGTGAGCCCGGCGGAACGGGTGCGCACCGACGAATTGCTGAGCACCGGGCTCACTCATGAGTTCAGGCTATCGACGCCGGTACCGATCCTGCTCACGTACTGGACGGCGCAAGCCGACAGCCATGGCCAGCTGTCCTATGCCCCGGACATCTACGGACGGGACGCGGCCTTGCTGGTGGCGCTGGACAGCAAGCTTTGAGGGCTTGGCCACTGGCATGGCACGCTGTGCCTTTGGTCAGGAACCGCTGAACATCTGTCGGCGCGTGACGATCTGAATAAGTAAGAGGGCCATGAAGGAGAATCGGAAATGGTTCAGCGTCGCCGTCATCACATCTCGCAGCTGTCCCTTCGTATCGAAGGCCTGCGGGCCAATGTCCTGCAATTCAAGCAGGATGAGTTCCAGATCCAGCAAGCCCTGTGCGGCGCTTCGGCGACAGCGAAGGTGCGCGATCTGGAGGATGCCTTCGATGAGATCCGGGAATCGATCAATCACACCGAGGCCTTGCTGGAAGCCCTGGTCCAGGTCGCAGGTGGAGCCGGGGAAGAGGGTGCAGGAGCTTGCCAGGCCGCTGGACGTTAAGGAAGGCCGGCGCTGGGGCCGCCTACGGGCACCGTTAAACGATTGATGAAAACCCGGCCGCTGCGCCGGGTTTTTTATGGCGACACGAATGGCTATCATCGCTCGGTGATTTTTCAGCGTAGGGCGCCATGGCCTTTTTCGAGTTATTCGACCAATTCATGAGAAGCATGCTGGCGGCCTGGCTCTTTGTCGGTATCTGCCAGCTGGCCCGGTTCGTCTTCTCGCAGGCTCCGTCCAGGTTGTCCGGATGGATCACCCTCGCCGGGCTGGCCTTCTTGATGGTCTACCCCTGCGGTTGGGACTGGGCTTCCGGCTTCATGGAGAACGCCTGGGTGGCGATGTGCAGGGTCTACCAGCATTCGGCCTCTCAACTGACGCTGTTTCTGGCGGATGCGGCGGGCGCGGCGCTGGGCGGCCTGGTGGCCTACCTGATGTCGCGCTATGTCATGGCGGCCCCGGCGCCACTGAAACCTGCCGGTTGAAGCGCTGACAGATAGAGGATCGGCCTCGCCACTGCGCGGGGCTTTTTATTGTCGGCGAACCCCCAACATCTCCTCTCAACCCTTGGGGGCGGCGAGGTGGTTGGAGAGCTTCCTCTGTCCGGTGGAGAGCTTCAGTTCATTCTCTGTCCGGCGTAAATCATTGGTTCTGGATGTGAGTTGACTGGTCAGGGCCGCCAACTCGACCTGGACCCCTTGCGCCTTGGCTTCGCGTTCTTTGTCGCTCAGGGACGGATCGTTCTTGATCGTCTCAAACTCCTCCATTTTCTTCTGGATCTTTTCCTGTATCTCGCGAATGACCTTGAGAATCTTCTTTACGGACTCAGGCAGGTTGCTGGCATCGATATCCGCATTCTTGTTCTGTTCTTCGGCGGCTTTGGCCTTTCCTTCTTGAGAGAGCAAGACTTTGACGCCTTCCTGTGGCGCGGCTTGGTCTTCATCGCTGCCGAGTTCGGTGGGAGCGATGTGGGAGGAGGGGGAGGCTACCGGGACTGTCATGGTGATAGTTACAGAGTTGATTAGCATGAATTTCTCCTTGAGGCCACCAATGGTATCGGCTGTCCGGGGGTATTCTTGAGCGGTTTTCGGGCAGGAGGTTGGTCGTCGGTGTCCGAGCATGCAGGATCCCCATCGACTGGCATGAATGAATGGGCTGTGCCTTACTCGAATTTCATTTACTGAGGGATGCGGCCATGACTGAGCGTCATTTGAACTACAGTGAAACGCTTTCGAATGGGTGCCAGATCAAGGTGCGGTCAGAGATCCTCAGAGATGGCTCGCTCAAGATGTTCATCGGCATCTACAAGCCGGATGGCAGCGTTATCGTCGAAGACAATGACCTGGCCCCGGATGGCTTGGACATGGAAGATGCGTTTGAGTGGGGGATCGACAGGGCCAAGAAGATTGGCAGCGGGCAGAAGGTTCAATGACTGGTAATGCCGAGTGCTAAATAAGCCGGTAATGACAGAGAACCAGGGTAAATTGGCCGGCCAAGGAACTGAATGGATGCAAGAACATGTTCAAGTTGAACGCCCTGGTGCCGGAACTGATCGTTTCGGATCTGAAACAGAGTCTGTATTTCTACTGTGATGTGTTGGGTTTCAGGGTCGAGTATGATCGCCCCGAAGACCAGTTTGCCTTTCTCTCCTTTGGCAACAGCCAGATCATGCTGGAGCAGGACTGGCATGACGATTCGCCCTGGCGCGTAGGGCCCCTGGAGCCTCCCTATGGCCGAGGCATGAACCTTTCCATCGAGTGTCCGGATGTGTCGGCCCTGGTTTCCGCGCTTGAGGCCGCCGGTTGCCCGATCAGGAGACCTGTCGAAGAACATTGGTACCGCAGCCATGATCGACAGTTCGGGCAGAGGAATTTCCTGGTCCTGGATCCCGATGGCTATCTGCTTCGTTTTGCGCAGGATATTGGCGTGAAATAGCTGCCAGGCGGTGCCGGAAACCTGTGCGGTCCAATTGGTTCCACACCGTTTGCCGGCTATCCGCTAGCGCGGGGGCTGTTGGCGATTGAGGCGTAAAATGGCGGTGCTACCTCGTCAAAAGGAGCCCCATATGATCGCCGACCAAGTAAGCAAACAGGCGTCGGAGCAAAGAGTCTGGGATCAATACTTCTGCGCTGCGTTGATTGCCGAAAGCAATCTGACGGCACCGGTCGTAGGAGAGGCCACTCATGAAGACAGGCAGAACCTGTTGATCGAAAGAGCCAAAACTCTCGCCGACAAGATGATGGCATGTAGAAAATAATCGAAGCCCAGCCAGAGTGCTGGGCTTTTTGCATCCTCCTTGCACATGAAGGTCTGTTGACTGTTATGCCCGTGACGATGACGGTGCTCTGTAGTACGCACTGCCTTACTTGCATG
Organism: Pseudomonas sp. GW456-L12; assembly: GCF_059424045.1. NCBI lineage: Bacteria > Pseudomonadati > Pseudomonadota > Gammaproteobacteria > Pseudomonadales > Pseudomonadaceae > Pseudomonas > Pseudomonas sp. GW456-L12. Next base: position 252,855 of record NZ_JBWKZA010000003.1, on the reverse strand, counting down.
TGATGGGTGCCTTTGCCGTGTTCACGTTGTTTGCCTGTGTCGTGGCGCTGATAGTCGCCAATACAGCGGGCGCTATGGATGATCAGTGGTCGCGCACTGGCAGCAAGTGAGGGTTGGAGTGCTGCGAGTGCCGTATAGCGTGCTGTAGATGCTCTGGGCCTTTGGCGTACCCAATGTAACCAGCGTCAATTAGCCAGTTCATCGTCGCATTTGCGCTTTCCATCAGAACTATCGCTGAGCGTAATGGCATCTGGGGCATTGAAGCTGAAGTAAACTCCGGCGAATTTGACCGGAGGGACGCGATCATGAATTGGCAAATCAGACAGGCCGTCTTGAGCGATATCGAATGGTTGCTGCGTGTGGATCCTATCGCGGCAAAAGACCACGGCCGTCGAGCACAAATAGAAAGGGTAGTAGGCACGGGTGAATGCTGGGTTGCTTGTGAGACGAGCGATCCCAGTGTCCCGATCGGTTACGGCTGTTTGGACACAAGTTTTTTCGGGGAGTGGTTCATCCCGCTTGTAGTCGTCTCAAACGCCCATAGACGTTCTGGTGTAGGTCGGCAAATCGTTGCTCACTTAGAGCATTGTTCCTCTGCCAGAAAGATCTTCACTTCGACCAACACGTCCAATGCACCCATGCGGCAATTGTTGGTACAGCTTGGATATCAATACAGCGGGACCGTGGAGAATCTTGACCCTGGTGATCCAGAGCTGATTTTTGTGAAGTTTTTGAATTAACTCCGCACAACAACGGCGGCAAGGTTTTCACCATCCATGTTGCGCTGTAGACGCTGGTTACCTTTGCGGTGGGACTCCCAAAAGCAGCATCGATCCTCAAGCCCCAGAAACGAAAAAGCCCCGAATAATCGGGGCTTTAGCGTGACGAATATGGCGGAGGCGATGGGATTCGAACTCATGGACCTGTTACAGTCGACGGTTTTCAAGACCGTTGCCTTAAACCACTCGGCCACACCTCCGTTTTTGTTGCGGGCGCCATAATACCTGAATGAAACACACTGTCAAACTCTGTACATAGCTTGTTGCAGAGCGTCTGTTATGATCTTTGCCACTGAACGTTTCAAACCAACAGGAGTGTCGCCATGCGCGAACAGGATTACGCAGTTAATAACAGCGTGCAGGCCGAGCAGCTAGAAGTTAGCCGCGTCCTGCGCAACACCTACGGCCTACTCGCTCTCACTCTCGCCTTCAGTGGCGTGATGGCTTACGTGGCCCAGCAGATGCGGGTCGGTTATCCGAACATTTTCGTGGTGCTGATCGGTTTCTACGGTCTGTTCTTCCTCACCAACAAACTCCGTGATTCGGCCTGGGGCCTGGTGTCGGCGTTTGCCCTGACCGGTTTCATGGGCTTTCTGCTCGGCCCGATCCTCAACCGTTACCTGGGCATGCAGGGCGGCGCGGAAGTTGTCAGCTCGGCATTTGCGATGACCGCCCTGGTATTTGGTGGCCTGTCGGCCTACGTGCTGATCTCCCGCAAGGACATGAGCTTCCTCGGTGGTTTCATCACCGCCGGTTTCTTCGTCCTGCTGGGGGCGACGCTGGCCAGCCTGTTCTTCCAGGTCAGCGGTCTGCAACTGGCGATCAGCGCGGGCTTCGTGCTGTTCTCCTCGGTGTGCATCCTGTACCAGACCAGCGCCATCATCCATGGCGGCGAGCGTAACTACATCATGGCGACCATCAGCCTGTATGTATCGATCTACAACCTGTTCGTCAGCCTGTTGCAGCTGTTCGGCATCATGGGTCGCGACGACTGATCGTCAAGCCTGAAACAAAAAGCCCGCTTCGGCGGGCTTTTTGTTGTCTGCAATCTGAACGTCCGGGACGCTAGTCGGCAATGATCAGGCTGCCATCGGTTTGTTGCTGATAGATGGTGTAGGGCAACAGCAAGGTGTCGAGTACGCCTGAGACGGCCATGTCGAGCAGCATGGCTTGGTTCGAGGCCGGGCCGGTATGAGTTGCGCCGTTCTCTGGCTCAGGGGCGTGCAGGCTGCAGAAATCGTAAGTCACGCCACTGTAGATACGCGGGACGCCACCGCAGTAGGTTTTTCGCTCCTTGAGTTTCTCGCTGGCCACCGCATCCTCCCTGAAGACGGTATCGATGGTTCCACAACCTGAAAGCATCAATGCCGCCAGCAACAGAAAAGAGGTTTTCACGGTGCGAATCCTTCGTCGATGAGGTCCTGAGTCTAGCCAGTTTTTGGGTGCCGGGGGCAAACGCCGTGTGTGAGCCCAGGCATTACGCCATCGGCGGTAACCGCCGTTTCACCGGGCTTTTCTTGACGATCGCGGTGTTGGTTTCCGCGCAGCTGTTGAGATGGTCGAGCAGGCTGTCCAGTTGCTCCATGTCGCGTACATGCAGGCGGGCGATAAAGCAGTCCTCGCCCGTGACCTTGTCGCATTCGGTGAACTCGGGGATGGCCAGGATCTGTCGTTCGACTTCCTGGAGTTTCCCCGGCAGCGGCCGGATGCGCACGATGGCCTGCAATTGATAGCCGAAGAACTTCGGGTCGACTTCGACGGTATAGGCCTTGAGCACACCACGCTCTTCCAGGCGTCGCAGGCGTTCGGCGACGCTGGGCGAGGACAGTCCGCTGATCTGCGCCAGGGCCTTGAGCGAACGGCGTGAATCTTCCATCAGGGCGCTGATCAGCGCCTGGTCAATTTCGTCGATCATGTCAGCCTCATTAGGTAAAACCTAAGAAATACCTTGATAAAAAAGGTGTAAGCCGATTTTAGCCTACCGTTGAGTCTTGAGCGGGGCAGGAGCCGATTGTCATACTTTTGGCTCTTGTTGAGGAGAGTGATCATGGACAAATTGTTACGCCGCGGTTCACTGGAAATGACCGCCGCCATGTTGATTTCCGGGACCATCGGCTGGTTCGTGCTGGTGTCCGGGCAGCCGGTGCTGGACGTGGTGTTCTGGCGCTGCATGTTCGGCGCCGCGACCCTGCTGCTGATCTGTGCCGGCTTCGGCTTTCTGCGCCCCGGCATCCTGACGCGCACCACCTTTCTCCTCGCCGTGCTCAGCGGTGTCGCCATCGTCGGCAACTGGGTGCTGCTGTTCGCCTCCTATTCCCGGGCCTCGATCGCCATCGGCACCGCGGTCTACAACGTCCAGCCGTTCATGCTGGTGGGGCTCGCGGCGCTGTTCCTCGGCGAGAAAATCACCGCGCAGAAACTGTTCTGGCTGAGCATTTCCTTCGCCGGGATGCTGGCGATCGTCAGCGCCCATGGCGAGCAGGGCGCGGCGGGCAATGACTATCTGCTGGGAATCGCCCTGGCGCTGGGGGCGGCCCTGCTGTATGCCTTCGCCGCGCTCTTGATCAAGCGCCTGACCGGCACGCCGCCGCACCTGATCGCGTTGATCCAGGTCTGCACCGGGGTGTTGCTGCTGGCGCCCTGGGCCAATCTCTCCGCGCTGCCCACGGCACCGGAGGCCTGGGCCAGCCTGCTGACCCTGGGCATCGTCCATACCGGGGTGATGTACGTGCTGCTGTACGGCGCGATCCAGAAACTGCCGACCGCGCTGACCGGCGCGCTGTCGTTCATCTATCCGATCGCGGCGATCTTCGTCGACTGGTTCGCCTTCGGCCATCGCCTGGAACTGCTGCAATGGATCGGCGTGATCGCCATCCTGCTGGCGGCGGCCGGCATGCAGCAGGGCTGGAGCCTGGGCTTGCGCCGTCGGGTGGCGGCACAGTGAGCATTGGGTCCAGGTGAGTGACGGGCTGTCGAATTAATACGAATGATAAGTAACTACCTGATTTGCCAGCTATTGGTTGCCTTGACAGGCGGGGACACACCACTAAGGTTTTAACTCAGGGTGAAAGATTCAAGCGCAACCCTTCGTCGTTGATTCAAAGGTTTCAAATCCTCAAACCCGGTTCTGGGTTGCGTGTCTTTTTTGCTGTTCAGGTGTGACATCTACCGTCCCCCGATTTGGGTCGGTAGGTCGTTACCGAATGCCGCCATGGCGGCGGATCCCAGGCAACCAACGACTCTCGTCTACAGGGCAGGGGGCGTATGGGGAGCGATCATGACGACTCGACGTAAGGTACCCGGTGTTCGTAACTACGACGGTCCCGCTGGCGGCTGGGGGGCGCTCAAGGCCACCGCGACAGCGGTTAGAGAGCAGATGGATACGCTGAAAGCGCCCATCACCCTGATGCGCACCAACCAGCCTGATGGCTTCGACTGCCCAGGCTGCGCCTGGCCCGACAAGGAGCACAAATCCACCTTCCAGTTCTGTGAAAACGGCGCCAAGGCGGTGACCTGGGAGGCGACCAACAAACGGGTCACCCCGGACTTCTTCGCCAATCATCCGGTCGCCTCGTTGTTGCACCGCAGCGATTACGAGCTGGAGGACCTGGGACGTATCACCCATCCCCTGGTATATGACCGTGCCAGCGACACCTACCAGCCGATCGAATGGGAGGCGGCGTTCGCACGAATAGGCGAGATACTCCGGGGGCTGCAACCGGAGCAGGTCGAGTTCTATACCTCTGGCAGGGCCTCCAATGAAGCGGCCTATCTGTACCAGCTGTTCATCCGGGAATACGGCAGCAACAACTTTCCCGATTGTTCCAACATGTGCCACGAACCGACCAGCGTCGGGTTGCCGCGATCCATTGGTATCGGCAAAGGCACGGTGTCGCTGGACGACTTCGATACCTGCGAACTGATCATCTCCATCGGCCACAACCCCGGCACCAACCACCCACGCATGATGGGCACGCTGCACGAGGCCTCGCGGCGCAAGGTGCCGATCATGGTCTTCAACCCCCTGCGCGAACGCGCGCTCGAGCGCTTTGCCGATCCGCAGAACATGATTGAAATGGCGACTTACGGCTCCACCCGGATCGCCTCGTCCTACTTCCAGGTAAAAGCCGGAGGCGACGCGGCGGCGATCAAGGGGATCATGAAGGCGCTGCTGGAGCTGGAGCGGACGGTGGGCGAAGTCCTCGACCATGACTTCATCGCCCAGCACACCCAGGGTTTCGACGAGCTGGTCGCCGATTTGCACGCCACGGCCTGGCCCGATATAGAACAGGCCAGCGGCCTGCAGCAGGCCGAGCTGGAAAAGGTCGCCGCCGCTTACGCAAAATCCAACGCCACCATCGTCACCTACGGCATGGGCATCACCCAGCACAACGAAGGCACGGCCAATGTCCGGCTGATCTGTGACCTGCTGATGTTGCGCGGTAACTTTGGCAAGCCTGGCGCGGGCATTTGCCCGTTGCGCGGCCATTCCAATGTCCAGGGCAACCGGACCGTGGGCATTACCGAGAAGCCGTCGAAGGCATTTCTCGACAGGCTGGAGAAAGTATTCGGCTTCAAGCCGCCAGCGGCCCACGGCCACGATTCGGTAAAAGCGATGCAGGCCATGATCGCGGGCACGGCCAAGGCGCTGATTTGCCTGGGAGGCAATTTTGCCGTCGCCTTGCCCGATCCGGGCCAGTGTTTTCCGGCCATGGGCAAGCTCGACCTGAGCGTGCATATCGGCACCAAGCTCAATCGCTCCCATCTGCTGGTCGCCAGGGAGTCCTATCTGTTTCCCTGCCTGGGGCGCACTGAATTGGACGTACAGGACGGGATGCGCCAGTCGATCACCGTCGAGGATTCGATGTCGATGGTCCACGCATCGGCCGGCAAGCTGACCCCGGCATCCGAGTTCCTGCGCTCGGAACCGGCGATAGTGGCCGGCATTGCCCAGGCCACGCTGCCAGGCAGCAAGGTGCCCTGGCAGGAACTGGTCGCCGACTACGACAAGATCCGCGACCTGATCGAGAAAACGGTGCCCGGCTTCGAGGCGTTCAACCAGCGCATCCGCATGCCGCTGCCGCCCACCGAGCGCATATGGCTCACGCCCTCGGGCAAGGCCGAGTTCTTTGTCTTTCCCGGGCTGCATGAAGACAAGGTGGTCGATGGCGCGGACGTCCTGCGCCTGATCACTATTCGCAGCCATGACCAGTACAACACCACCATCTATGCCATGGACGATCGTTATCGCGGGGTATTCGGCCGGCGCGACGTGTTGTTCATCAATCAGGCGGACCTGGATGCCCGTGGCCTGGCCCATGGCGACCTGGTGGATATCGAGACGGTCACCCAGGGGCGCAAGCTGCGCTACGAGAAAATCACCGCGATCGAATACAAGATTTCCCCGGGCTCGGTCGCGGCCTATTACCCCGAAGCCAACCAGCTGGTGCCGCTGGATTACATCGACGTGGATAGCGGGACGCCGTCCTACAAATCGGTTCCGGTACGGATTGTGCGCTCGACGCTGAACTGACCCTGGCGATCCAGGGAAGGGCGCGCATGGGGCGCCCCTTTTTTCATCGGTGGGCTTTCATGAGCGCGAGGCTCGCTGCCGGACTGCAGCGCCGCGATTATTTGCTACTCTGCGGTCTTTCCCGTTCCGCCGAGTGCTCATGCCCATGTCCAACGATATTCCTGAACCACAATCCGTCTGCAACCCGATTACCAGCAGCGCGATCTTTATCGTCGCCACCCTGGCCCCCGGCAGTGACGCCGCCGCCAAGGTGCGGGGCTGGTGCGAGGATGTGGCGGGCCTCACTCGTTCGGTCGGCAAGCGGGTGCCCGCGGGTAACCTGTCGTGCGTCTGCGGTTTTGCTTCGGCGGCCTGGGACCGGCTGTTTGGCGGTCCGCGCCCGGCCTCGCTGCACGCCTTTCGCGAGTTCGGCCCGCAAGAGCGCCGGGCCGTGGCGACCCCCGGCGACATCCTGCTGCACATTCGCGCGGACCAGATGGACCTGTGCTTCGAACTGGCGACGCAACTGATCGGGGCATTGGGCGATGCGATCTCGGTGGTCGATGAGGTACAGGGTTTCCGCTACTTCGACATGCGTAGCATCATCGGTTTTGTCGATGGCACGGAAAACCCGGTCGGGCGCAAGGCCATCGAGTTCACCCTGGTCGGCGATGAAGACCCTGCGTTCAGCGGCGGCAGTTATGTGCTGGTGCAGAAGTACCTGCACAACATGAACGCCTGGAACGAGCTGTCGGTCGAGGCGCAGGAACGTGTCATCGGGCGCAAGAAGCTGTCCGATATCGAACTCGACGATGCCGTCAAGCCGACCTCTTCCCACAGTGCCTTGACCACCATCACCAAGGACGGCGAAGAGGTGAAGATCCTGCGCGACAACATGCCGTTCGGTCGGCCGGGGGTCGGGGAGTTCGGCACCTATTTCATCGGTTACGCGCGCTCGCCGGAGCCTATCGAGCAGATGCTGGAAAACATGTTTGTCGGCCGGCCGGCGGGCAACTATGACCGCTTGCTGGATTTCAGCACGGCGGTGACCGGCGGCCTGTTCTTCGTGCCTTCCGCCGATCTGCTGGAAGCGTTGGCCGAACGCCAGCCCTGATCCAGATGTAAAGAGCCCGCGAGGTGAGGGCCTCGCGGGCTCGTTGCACCTGGCGGATGCTATTCAATGGTTGCCGGGACCGCGCACCGGGAAAGGCGCCAGGCCTTTACCGGGGCGATCAGCAATCAGTGAGTGCTCATGCCGGCCATGTGCATCATCAGCCGCAACAGACCGGCCACCGCACCCAGGGCCAGCACACTGCCCAGCCAGATGCCCACCAGCCATGCCAGCCGCCGATACCAGGGGGCGCTCGGGCTGCCGGTGGTCGATATCTCAGAGCGTTCCATAAGCCAACTCCATCATCAGTGCGGTGGCGGCGGCCAGCATCACCAGCCCGCCGAGGAACAGCAGGCTCAGCTGCGCCACCTGCTGGTAGAAAGGCCTCTGCCTGGTATTGGTTCGAAGGGTTTCGCTGTCAATGGTAACCATCGCCGATCCTCACTTTGCCGCGGAACACGTAGTAGCTCCAGCAGGTGTACATCAGGATGATCGGCAGGATGAACAGGGTGCCGATCAGGATGAACAGCTGGCTGGACGGGGGCGATGCGGCCTGCCACAGGCTGATGGAAGGCGGCACGATGTTCGGCCAGATGCTGAAGGCCAGGCCGATGTAGCCCAGGAACACCAGCGCCAGGGTGAACACGAACGGCCAGTGCGAGTGATGCTGGCGCAAGGTGCGCAGCAGCCCGAACAGCGCCAGCAGCGCGAGAACCACAAGAGCGCCGAAGACCACGATATGCGCGTGGGTGAACCAGCGGCTGGCGATTTCCGGGTGCAGCATGGGCGTCCACACACAGAGCACCGCGACCACCGCCATCAGTACGAACGCCAGTGGCCGGGTGTAGTGGCGCATGCGCGATTCGAGCATGCCTTCGGTCTTGACTAGTAGCCAGGTGCTGCCCAGCAGTGCGTAGGCGACAATCAGGCCCAGGCCGCAGAACAGCGGGAACGGCGCCAGCCAGTCCAGGTTGCCGCCGGCGAACTGGCGATCGACCACCGGGATCCCGGCGATATAGCTGCCAATCACGATGCCCTGGCAGAAGGTCGCCAGCAGCGAGCCGCCGATGAACGCCATGTCCCAGATATGACGTTTTTCCGGGCTGGCCTTGAAGCGGAACTCAAAGGCCACGCCGCGGAAGATCAAGCCGGCCAGCATGAAGATCAGCGGCAGGTACAAGGCCTCCAGAATCACCGAATAGGCCAGCGGGAAGGCCCCGTACAGCGCCGCGCCACCGAGGATCAGCCAGGTTTCGTTACCGTCCCAGACCGGCGCCACGGTGTTCATCATCACATCGCGCTCCTGCGCGTCCGGGATGAGCGGGAAGAGGATCCCCAGTCCCAGGTCGAAGCCATCCATGATGACGTACATCATCACCCCGAAAGCGATGATCACGCCCCAGATCAACGACAGATCTATACCTTGAATGCCCATGGGCAAGCTCCTTGTTCAGTTGACGGGGTTGCCGGACGCGAAGGTCTCGGTGACCGCGGACAGCGGCCGGCGCGGCGTGCGGTCCTGGCCGGGGCCGCCTTGTGGCGGATGATCGTGATGCGGCTGCGGGCCTTTGCGGACCAGCTTCATCATGTAGGCGATGCCCACGGTGAACACCGAGAAGTAGATCAGCACGAACAACGCGAGCGAGATGCTCAACTGGCTGACCGAGTGGTTCGACGCCGCGTCGGCGGTGCGCTGCAAGCCGTACACCACCCACGGCTGGCGGCCGACCTCGGTGGTAATCCAGCCGGCCAGCATGGCGATCAGGCCGGTCGGGCCCATGAATAGCACCAGGCGCAGGAACAACCGGTTGCGGTACAGCGCGCCGTTGCGGCGCAAGGCCAGGCCGAGCAGGCCGGTGAGGATCATCAACATGCCCAGCCCGGCCATGATCCGGAAGCTGAAGAAGATGATGGTCGCGTTCGGCCGGTCCTCTTTCGGGAAGCTCTTGAGCGCCGGGATCTGCTTGTCCAGGCTGTGGGTCAGGATCAGGCTGCCCAGGTAAGGCACTTCGATCGCATAACCGGTCTTCTCGGCGTCCATGTCGGGGATGCCGAACAGCACCAGCGGCGTCGGTTCGTTACCGATGTTTTCCCAGTGGCCTTCGATGGCGGCGATTTTCGCCGGCTGATGTTCCAGGGTGTTCAGGCCATGGGCATCGCCGACCACTGCCTGGATCGGCGCCACGATCAGGGCCATCCACATCGCCATCGACAGCATCTTGCGCACTTGTGGCGTGTCGTTCTTGCGCAGCAGGTGCCAGGCCGCGGACGAGCCGACAAAAAACGCCGTGGCGACGAACGCGGCGATCGCCATGTGCGCCAGGCGGAACGGGAACGACGGGTTGAACACGATGGCCAGCCAGTCCATCGGCACGATCCGCCCATCGACGATGGAGAAGCCCTGTGGCGTCTGCATCCAGCTGTTGGAGGCGAGGATCCAGAAGGTCGAGATCAGCGTGCCGATGGCGACCATGACCGTGGAGAAGAAGTGCAGCCCGCGGCCGACCCGGTTCCAGCCGAACAGCATCACCCCGAGGAAACCGGCCTCGAGGAAAAACGCGGTCAGCACTTCATAGGTCAGCAGGGGCCCGGTAATGCTCCCGGCGAAGTCCGAGAAGCGACTCCAGTTGGTGCCGAACTCATAGGCCATGACCAGCCCGGAGACCACCCCCATGCCGAAGTTGACGGCAAAGATTTTCGACCAGAAGTGATACAGGTCCTTGTAGACCGAGTTATTGCTTTTCAGCCAGAGGCCTTCGAGCACTGCCAGGAAGCTGGCCAGCCCGATGGTGATGGCGGGAAATATGATGTGGAACGAGACCGTGAACGCGAATTGAATTCGCGCGAGGTCAAGCGCTTCCAGGTTTGACATGACGATACCCTCAGAGTGGCTCGATACGTGTGCACGGCCCGGCCGACTGCGTGAGCCTCGCGGCTCGCGGTCAACGGCAATGCAGGTTTCGAAAGGGCCGGGGCGACGCGCGCCGCCCCGGGCAGGTTCAATCGACGGAGGACTGGATCAGGTTGCTGACCGGCGCCGGTTCAAGGCGAATCGCAATGAACTTCGAGGTCGGGGTGAAGGTGCGGTCGCCGTAGCTTTCCAGCGGCACCAGAGGGTTGGTTTCCGGGTAGTAGGCGGCGGCCTGGCCGGCGGGAATGTCGTAGGCGATCAGGGTGAAGCCGCTCACCCGGCGCTCGCGACCGTCGCCCCACAGCGAGATCATGTCGACCTTCTGCCCCGGCTCGTAGCCCAGCTTGCGAATGTCCTGCTCGTTGACGAACACCACGTCGCGCATGCCGTAGACCCCGCGATAACGATCGTCCAGGCCATACAGGGTGGTGTTGTACTGGTCGTGGGAACGCATGGTCTGCAGGATCAGCTCCGGCTTCACGCCCAGGTCGCGCACGCCCTGGCTCACCAGGTGTTCCGGCAATACGCCGGGGGTGAACTGGGCCTTGCCGGTGGCGGTTTTCCAGATGCGCTGGGCGGCGTCGTTACCCAGGTGGAAACCACCGGGGTGCAGCAGCTTCTGGTTGAAGTCCTTGAAGCCGGGAATGGTGTCGGCGATCAGGTTGCGGATGCGGCTGTAGTCCTCGATCACCCAGAGCCAGTCGATGGGGTGGCTGCCGAGGGTGGCATTGGCGATCCCGGCGATGATCGCCGGTTCCGAACGCATCAGCGGCGACTTGGGTTTCAGCTGGCCGTGGGAGATGTGCACCATGCTGAAGGTGTCTTCCACGGTGACGCCTTGCGGGCCCTGGGCTTGCAGGTCGATATCGGTGCGCCCCAGGCATGGCAGGATCAGCGCCTCGCGGCCGGTGACCAGGTGGCTGCGGTTGAGCTTGGTGGCGATGTGCACGGTCAACTCGCAGTTGCGCAGCGCGGCATGGGTGCGCGGGCTGTCGGGGGTGGCCTGGGCGAAGTTGCCCCCCAGGCCGATGAACACCTTGGCCCGACCTTCTTCCATGGCGGCGATCGCCATCACCGTGTTGTGCCCGTGCTTGCGCGGCGCCTTGAAGGCAAAACGCGCTTCCAGGGCATCGAGCAACTCGGTGGGAGCCAGTTCGTTGATGCCCATGGTGCGGTCGCCCTGCACGTTACTGTGGCCGCGCACCGGCGACAGCCCGGCGCCCGGACGGCCGATATTACCGCGCAGCAGTTGCACGTTGACCACTTCCTGCACGGTCAGCACCGAGTGGGTGTGCTGGGTCACGCCCATGGCCCAGCACATGATCACCCGCTTGGCCTTGCGATACATGCGCGCGGCCAGCTCGATGTCCTTCAGGGACAGCCCGGACTGTTCGAGGATGTGCTCCCAACTGGTGGCGTCGACTTCGGCCAGGTAGGCGTCCAGGCCCGAGGTGTGCTCGGCGATGAAGGCGCGGTCGAATACCGCCTCGCCGTTGTCGGCCAGGGCTTCGCGTTCCCACTGCCAGAGGAACTTGGCGATGCCGCGCATGGCCGCCATGTCGCCGCCCAGGGCCGGGCGGAAGTAGGCGGAGGAGGTGGGCTCGGAGCCGTTGGTGAGCATCTCCAGCGGATGCTGCGGGTGCTGGAAGCGTTCCAGGCCACGCTCTTTCAGTGGGTTGAAACAGATCACCTGGGCACCGCGTTTCACCGCTTCACGCAGCGGTTCTAGCATCCGCGGGTGGTTGGTGCCAGGGTTCTGGCCGATGACAAAAATTGCGTCGGCTTCCCCCAGGTCCTCGAAGGTCACCGTGCCCTTGCCCACGCCGACACTGTCGTCCATGCCCAGGCCGCTGGCCTCGTGGCACATGTTCGAGCAGTCGGGGAAGTTGTTGGTGCCGTAGGCACGCACGAACAGCTGGTAGAGGTAGGCGGCCTCGTTGCTGGCCCGGCCCGAGGTGTAGAACTCGGCCTGGTCGGGCGACTCCAGCCCGTTCAGGTGCCTGGCGATCAGGGCGAAGGCGTCGTCCCAGCTGGTTTCGACGTAACGATCCAGGCTGGCGTCGTAACGCATCGGGTGGGTCAGGCGGCCCTGGTATTCGAGCCAGTAGTCGCTTTGCGCCGCCAGTGCCGACACCGTGTATTTGTTGAAGAAGGCCGGGTTGACCAGGCGCCCGGTGGCTTCCCAGTTGACCGCCTTGGCGCCGTTCTCGCAGAACTTGACCATGCCGTTTTCCGGCGACTCGCCCCAGGCACAGCCCGGGCAGTCGAAGCCGCCGTTCTGGTTGGTCTTGAGCATGGTGCGAATATTCTTGAAAGCGTTTTCGCTGCCCAGCCAGTTCCTGGTCACGGCAATCAATGCGCCCCAACCGGCCGCCGCCCCCTTGTACGGTTTATAGCGTTCAACTTCGCTCATGATACTTCTCCAGGACATTGCACGTAGGCTGCGCCTAATGCCGAGTCATTGTTAATGACTGTTTTCTTGTGTGCATGAATAACCAACTTTAAGTGGCAGTTAATTACAGGCTGCACAGGTTTATGCACTTCGCGGATATTGCTTCAGGACTGCGGGGTCAAGCCTAAGCCGCTTATAAAGTGCCTGTCTAATCGCAAATAATGACCGGATGATCGAAATGCTCTATCAAGGAAAAAATCGATAATAATCAATTAATTAACTACTTAATATGGTCCGGAATTGGATGATTTTTCTTCTGATAAATCCCATCGATCAACCGGTTGTTAATAGCAATTAGACGGTGATTTGAAATGTCCTTAGTCTTGCCTCAAACAAGGCCCTCTATAACGGTGGCCTTCCAATAACGGCACTCGGGTCGATACACCTGAAGTGCTGACGGAGGCGGTAATGTCAGATCGAATCCTGCAGGATGGTTTTTCCAGGCGAGTCGACTATCTGCGAATGTCGGTGACCGATCGCTGCGACTTCCGCTGTGTGTATTGCATGGCCGAAGACATGCAGTTCCTGCCGCGGCAACGCATCCTGACCCTGGAGGAGCTCTATCAGCTGGCGCAAAGTTTCGTCGCCCTGGGCACCCGGAAAATCCGCCTGACCGGGGGCGAACCCTTGATCCGCCCGGGCGTCGTCGAGCTGTGCCGGCGCATCGCCGCGCTGCCGGGGCTGCGCGAGCTGTGCATGACCACCAATGGCTCGCAGCTGGGCAAGCTGGCGGCGCCCTTGTTCGAGGCCGGGCTCAAGCGCCTGAACATCAGCATCGACAGCCTCGATGCCACGCGTTTTCGCGAGCTGACCCGCACCGGCGACCTGGCCCAGGTCATCGCCGGCATCGATGCGGCGAACGCCGCCGGTTTCCAGCACACCAAGCTCAACTGCGTGGTGATGAAAGGGCGCAACGATCATGAGATCAACGACCTGGTGGGCTTTGCCATCGACCGTGGGCTGGACATCTCCTTTATCGAAGAGATGCCCCTGGGGGTGATCAGCGAACACAGCCGCGCCGATGCGTTCTTTTCCAGCACCCAGGTGCGCGAGCGCATCGCCGAGCGCTACACCCTGATCGACTCCACCGAATCGACCCAGGGGCCGTCGCGTTACTGGCGCCTGGCCGAGGCGCCGGAGATTCGCCTGGGGTTCATCTCGCCCCACAGCCACAACTTCTGCGCCACCTGCAACCGGGTGCGGCTGACCGTCGAGGGCCGGTTGCTGCTGTGCCTGGGCAACGAGCATTCGGTCGATTTGAAGCAGGTGCTGCGCAGCCATCCGGGCGAGCCGCAGCGCCTGGAGCGGGCAATCATCGAGGCGATGAAAATCAAGCCGTACCGCCACAACTTCGCACTCAATGACGAGGTGCAAGTGGTGCGGTTCATGAACATGACCGGCGGCTAGCCCGCGCGGTTTTCCCCTCTGCAAAAAGGCTGTCTTGCGATGATCGTCAGATCCAAACCCAACCTGATCAATGTGCTGATCTCCCTCAAGGGCTCGATTGCCAAGCGCATCGCCCTGCGCAGCCTGCTGGTGACCCTGCTGGCCTCGGCCATCGTGTTTATCGAGACCCTGTACCCGACCTATTTCTCCAGGGTCAATGCCACGCCGTTCACCCTGTTGGGCCTGTCGCTGTCGATCTTCATGAGCTTTCGCAACAACGCCTGCTACGACCGCTGGTATGAAGCGCGCAAGGCCCTGGGCACGCTGGTGACGGAGGTGCGTTCGATGATCCGCGAAACCCAGGCGATCAAGGACCCGCGGCAGCGCGGCAAGATCCTGCGCGACCTCTGCGGCTTCGCCCATGCCCTCAACGCCAGGCTGCGCCAGGAAGACCAACTGAGCGCGGCGGGCACCTGGCTGAGCCAGTTGCCGCCGGCCCAGGCGCCCAACGTGCCGGACAGCATCCTGCGCCACGTCGGCCAACAGTGTTCGACCCTGGCCGAATCCGGGGCGATCAGCGAATGGCGCTACACGCTGATGGCCAATCACCTGAGCAGCCTGACCAACGCCCAGACCGTCTGCGAGCGGATCAAGGGCACGCCATTGCCTTTTCCCTACACGCTGTTGCTGCACCGCACCAGCTACATGTTCTGCATCCTGCTGCCCTTTGCCATGGCCGAGCCCCTGGGCTGGCTGACGCCGATCTTCACGGCCATCGTCAGTTACACGTTTTTCGGCCTGGACGCCATTGGCGACGAGCTGGAAGACCCTTTCGGCCGGGACGAGAACGACCTGCCGACCAATGCCCTGGTGCGCACCATCGAGCGTGAAGTGCTCGATGCCCTGGGGGCCACCCAGTTGCCGCCGGTGCTGCAACCGGTGGACTTCGTGCTGAGCTGACCGGCGCCCATGCATTCGCCCCGGTTCCCCCGGGCCACATCACTCAACCCAGCCAACAGGCTGCGAGGATAACCATGAACCACGATTCCACGATCCTGACTCACCTGGACGCCGAAGGCCGGGCCAACATGGTCGATGTCAGCGACAAGCCGCCCACCGACCGCGAAGCCCAGGCCCAGGCCTGGGTGCGCATGCAGCCCGCCACCTTTCAGATGATCCAGCGCAACGGCCACCCCAAGGGCGACGTGTTCGCGGTCGCGCGCATCGCGGGCATCATGGCGGCGAAGAAAACCCATGAACTCATCCCGCTGTGCCACCCGTTGCTGCTCAGCTCGATTCACCTCGAACTGAAGGCGGTCGAGCCCGACAGCGTCAGGATTGTCGCCACCTGCCGGCTCAACGGCCGCACCGGTGTCGAACTCGAAGCCCTCACCGCGGCCAGCGTCGCCGCGCTGACCCTCTACGACATGTGCAAGGCGGTCGATCGTGGGATGGTCATCGACAGCATCCAGCTGCTGAAGAAACAGGGCGGGCGATCGGGCAGCTTTGACGCGGGAGTCACAGCATGATCCTGGTCAACTACTTTGCCCGTTATCGCGAGCAGCTCGGTATTGGCGGCGAGAAGATCGCGCTGGATGATTCGTTGCGCAGCGTCGGCGACGTGAGGACGTTGCTGATGGCCAGGGGCGAGACCTGGCAGGCGGTGCTCGGCGAAACCAGCCTGATGTGCGCGCTGAACCAGGACCTGTGCAACCTCGACGCGCCCATCGAGGACTTCGACGAGATCGCGTTTTTTCCGCAAGTCACCGGGGGCTGAGCCATGACCGTGTACGTCCAGGCCGAGGCCTTCGACCTCGATCGACTGCACCGCGAGGTGCACGGCGGGGACCCCGGCGTTGGCGCGCTGGTGACCTTCGTCGGCTATGTGCGTGACCTGAACCTGGGGGAGCAGGTCGGCAGCCTGTTCCTCGAACATTACCCGGGCATGACCGAGCGTTCGTTGCAGCGCATCGTCGATGAGGCTCATGAGCGCTGGCCATTGCAACGGGTAAGGGTCGTGCATCGGGTGGGGGCGTTGCAGGTGGCTGAGCCGATCGTGTTTGTCGGCGTCGCCAGCGCCCATCGGCAGGCGGCCTTCGAGGCCTGCGCCTTCCTGATGGACTACCTGAAAACCCGCGCGCCGTTCTGGAAGCGCGAACAGACCTCGTCCGGCGAGCGTTGGGTGCAGGGCAGGGAGAGCGACCAACTGGCCGCCAGTCGCTGGTAGGGCAGGGATGCGCCCTGCGGCGCAGCACCTTCAGTCGGCCGTTGGCGCTTGCCCGGCAAACAGTTTCCTGGCTTCGGCAAAGCACTTTTCGGCGATGGCCGAGCGCGGTTCGGTCTTGCGCATCACCAGGCCCAGGGGCGCCAGCACGCTGGCATCCGGCAGGTTGATGAAGGCCAGGTTCTCGATCGGGTTTTCCAGGGTGCTGGACAGCGGCATGATTGAGCAGCAGAAGCCTTCGTGAATCGCCTGGAACAGCTGATAGGTCGAATCGCTTTCGAGGATCGGCTGCGGGTCGAGGCCGCGGCTGCGGAAACTCAGGTCGATGGATTTGCGGTAGTGCATGCCATTGCTGATCATCCCCAGGGGCAGCTCGGCGGCCTCTTCCCAGCTCATTTCGCTGCCTTCGAAATGGAAGTGGCGGGTGTCGTACAGCAGGCCGACGCGGGTTTCGCCGATCTCGAAAAACTCGAAATAGTTCGGGTTCACGTGGTCCAGGTAACACACGCCCAGGTCCAGCTGGTTGTTGCCCAGGCCTTCGATGATCTGGTCCGAGCTCATGGACGACAGGGCGAACTTGAGCTCCGGGAAACTCTTGGAAAGACCCTGGACGTAGCCGATCGGGTTGAAGCTGCTCAGCGGCACCAGGCCCAGGCGCAGGCTACCGACCAGTTGGCCACGGCACGCGGCGGCCTCGGCGAACAGCCCGTCATGGGCGGCGAGCAGGGTCCGCGCCCAGGCCAGCACCCGTTCGCCGGCCTCGGTGAAACCTTCGAAGCGCTGGCCACGCTTGACCAGCACCAGGTCCAGCTCGTCCTCCAGGTTGCGCAAGCGCATGGACAGGGTCGGCTGGGTGATGTGGCAGCGCGCCGCGGCCTGGCCGAAGTGTCGGGTCTGGTCCAGGGCGATAAGGAACTTGAGTTGTTTGATGTCCACGATGGCACCTGTTGAAGAAGGGTTTGATGTCAGGGGTAAGTCCAGGATGCACGAAGCGTTTGGAAATCCCGATCCGACCTTTGGAGGAAAAGACTGTGCGTCCGTTCGGTGGCACGCGGAGCTGTAAAAAACGCCGTTAAAAAAGTAGCTCAGGGGTATTGAAGTTGCTCAGGCGCGGGTCGTCCTCGGCGCAGACCAGGGCCTGCGGCCGGTGCTTCGACAAGGCGCGCTGCAGGCTGCGTTCGCCGGCGTCCCAGTCGTGTTGCAGGCTCGCCAGCAAGGCCGTGGGGATCAGGCTGAACATGGGCTGCCAGTGGCCGGCCTGTTGCACCATCAGCACCGAGTCCGGGGCAGGGTGCGCCGCCAGCATGGCGCCGATCAGCGCGCCGTCGATTTTCGGCGCGTCGCAGGCGAACACCAGCAGCCACGGATGACGCGCCACGGCCAGGCCGGCGAGCACGCCCGCCAGGGGCCCCGGGAAATCCTTCTGCGAGTCTTCGACCAGTTGGTCGGCATAGGCCCGATACTGCTCGGCGTTGCGGTTGCAGGAGATGATCAGGTCGTCGGTGAAAGGTCGGACCGCCGCCTGCACATGGGCGATCAGCGGCTTGCCCTGCCAGGGCAGCAGGCCCTTGTCCCGTCCGCCCATGCGCGCGCCACGGCCGCCGGCCAGCAGCAGCACCGAGCAGGGGATGGACGAAGGGGCGGCGGGGCAGGTCGGGGTCATTGTTCGAGGCACGCTGGTTGGGGGCTCAGACGATCTCATTGTCGCCCCTTCGAGTCCAATCGGAAGTATCGAATGAGCGATCAAAAGGCTCTATCGGCCGCGGATTTCACCGGCGTGGGCCGGTACTCCAGGGGGAAAGAGTCCTTGATAGATATGCTCGATAAAGTGGTCGGCCAGAGTGATTAGACACTGACGGTTTCAGCGCTTTAGCCTCTGGCCATGGTTTTTATGACTGCCCGCCGGAGAAAGACATGAGTGTGAAATCGGATGCATTGTTTGTCCCCCTGAATATCGCCGTGCTGACCGTCAGCGATACCCGCGAATACGCCACCGACACCTCCGGGCAATTGCTCGTCAGCCGCCTGCTGGAAGCTGGCCACACCCTGAGCGAGCGCAACCTGCTCAAGGATGACCTGTACAAGATCCGCGCCCAGGTCGCGTTGTGGATCGCCGATGAAACTATCCAGGTGGTGCTGATTACCGGCGGCACCGGCTTCACCGGGCGCGACAGCACGCCCGAGGCGGTGAGCTGTTTGCTGGACAAGCGGATCGACGGTTTCGGCGAACTGTTCCGGGCGATTTCCATTCTCGATATCGGCACCTCCACCGTGCAGAGCCGGGCCCTGGCCGGGCTGTCCAACGGCACCCTGGTGTGCTGCCTGCCGGGTTCTACGGGCGCCTGCCGGACCGCCTGGGAAGGCATCCTCGCCGAGCAGCTCGACGCCCGCCACCGGCCGTGCAATTTCGTGCCGCACCTCAAGCAGGTGCAAGCCTGCGGGACCCGCGGATGAGCGCCTCACCGCTGATGCCGGTGGAGGAGGCCATCGCCCGCTTGCTGGCCATGGCCGAGGCGCAACGCCTGCAGGACAGCGAGCCGGTGGCGCTGGGCGAGGCGCGGCAACGGGTGTTGGCCAGCGATCTGGTGGCGACCCTCGACCTGCCGCCCTGGCCGAACAGCGCCATGGACGGTTATGCCTTGAACCTCGATGCCTGGGACGGCCAGCCGCTGGCGGTGTCGCAACGCATTTTCGCCGGCCAGGCCCCCGAGCCGTTGCGGCCGGGCACCTGCGCGCGAATCTTCACCGGCGCGCCGCTGCCCGAGGGCGCCAACAGCATCGAGATGCAGGAGAACGTCGAACGGCTTGACGACGGTCGCGTGCGCTTCAAGCAGCCGCTCAAGGCCGGCCAGAATATTCGCCCGCAGGGCCAGGAGAACCGCGCCGGACAAGTGCTGCTGCGCGCCGGCAAACGCCTGGGGCCTTTCGAACTGGCTATCGCCGCGGCCCAGGGCTGTACCCATTTGCCGCTGGTGCGGCGGCCACGGGTGGCGTTGCTGTCGACGGGCGATGAACTGGCCGAGCCGGGCACCGCCTTGCGCCCCGGCTGCATCTACAACAGCAATCGCACCCTGCTCAGTCACTGGTTGAGCGCCCTGGGCTGCGAGGTGGTCGATGCCGGAATTCTCCCCGACCAGCCGCAGCAGACCCGGCTGCGCCTGGAACAATTGCAGTGCGCCGCGGACCTGATCCTGACCACCGGCGGCGTGTCCGCCGGCGACGCCGATTGCCTCGGCCAGGTACTGCGCGAGTGCGCCACCCCGGTGTTCTGGAAGCTCGCGATAAAACCCGGCAAGCCGCTGACCGTGGGGCGCTTCGGCACCGTGCCGGTGATCGGCCTGCCCGGCAACCCGACCTCGGCCCTGGTGACCTTTGGCCTGCTGGCCCGGCCGTATCTGTTGCGCATCCAGGGCGTCGAAGAGGTCATGCCCTTGAGCTTCCCGGTCAGCGTCGGTTTCGACTGGCCGAAAGCGGGAAGCCGCCGCGAATACCTGCGGGCCAGGCTGGAGGAGGGCCGTGCGGTGCTCTATCCGAACCAGAGTTCTGGCGTGTTGCTGGGCGCTTCATGGGCCGATGGGCTGGTGGAAATCCTTGAGGGCAGCACCTTGCGGGCCGGCGAGCCGGCGCGCTTCATTCCGTTCAGCGAGTTGTTCTAGCCGGCGCGGTCTGGCGGCAGGCGCGGGGCACTCAGATCTTCCAGTGCTCCGCGCTTTTGGCCAGGCGCTGGCGCATCTCGTTGAGGTTGGCCACCAGTTGCCGGGTCAGCAGGCGGTAGCCGTCCAGCGCGCTGTAGACCGAGGTGTCGAGGGTCGAGGAGGACGGGCCATCCAGGGGCCGCCCCAGGCGTCTGGTGGCGCCGGATTGCAGGGCGCGGGCCATGCCCACCAGCTGTATGCGCACCTGCCGGTGCTCATGCTTCATGAGCTGTTGCAACTGTTCGCGGGCCTGTGGATCGCTGAGGTCCGGCCGGGTATTGCCGAGGATTTCCAGGGTGCTGAAGCACATGCGCAGGTTGCGCTGGATGGCGTCCAGTTCGGTCATGGAGATCCGCACTTCCTTGGACACCGAGGGCATCAGCGAGCGCAGTTGCAGCAAGGTGCTGTTGAGGCGCCCGAGCAACTTCAGGTGTTCGTCGTCGGTCACCGACTGGCCGCCGATGATGCGTCCGTAAAGGGTGGCGCAGTCGCGCAAGGCGCTGGCCAGGTTGTAGCGCCAGGAGTAGACCGCATACAGCGGAATGGCGAAGGAGAACGCCAGGGCCAGGGCGATACCGATGAGGATATCCACGGTGCGCCACAGGCCATCGCTGACGTGGTTGTCGCCATGGCCGGCGACGATGAACACGGTGATCGCCGCCAGCAGCGCGGTGTAGCCGCCCTTGCCGATGGCGTGATAGGAGAAATACCCGCACACCACCGACATCCCCAGGTAGGTCAGCCAGGACAGGCCCAGGTAAGCCTGCTGCACCACCAGCACCAGGCCGACGCCCGCGCCGATCAAGGTGCCGATGGCCCGTTCCGCGGCCTTCTTGCCAATGTTGCCGTGGTGCTGCAAGCCGCCGATCACCACCAGCATGGTCACCGACGCCCATTCGCCGTGAGGCAGATTGAGGCCGGTGGTCAGCGCGATGGTGGCCAGCAACCCCAGGGCCACGCGCACCGCATGGATCAGCTTGGCGTAGCGGTAGCGCCGATACGGGTCCAGTACCGGGAGCAGGAAGCGGCGCAACAGCGGTGGCAGGCGGAAGGTCTGGCCCAGGGGAAGTTCTCCGTTTTAGGCTCTGTACGAAAAGTGGCTGCGCTCGGTCATGCTGCGTTAAAAACAGGCTCGGAATGCTCATGTAGGTCCCTACACTCCGCTTCCTCGCCTGTTTTTGCCTTGCCTGACCTTCGCTCGCCGACTTTTCGTAAAGACCCTAGAAAATGTAATCGGTGGTCAGGAAGCTCGACTCGCGGTTACGGATGATGTCGCTGATCAGCTCCTTGTTGCTCTCCTGGAACTTGGTGGCCACCAGGGTGCGGATCGAGAAGGTGCGCAACGCGTCATGCACAGACAACGTACCTTCGGCGGAGTTCTTGCGCCCGTTGAACGGGTAGGTGTCCGGGCCGCGCTGGCACTGGGCGTTGAGGTTGATCCGCCCGACCTGGTTGGCGAAGGTGTCCACCAGATGCCCGACTTGTGCCGGCTCGGTGCCGAAGATACTCAGCTGCTGGCCGAAGTCCGATTCCAGGACGTAGTCGATCACTGTTTCCAGGTCGCGATACGGCACGATCGGCACCACCGGCCCGAACTGCTCTTCCTGGTACACGCGCATCTGGCTGTTCACCGGGTACAGCACCGCCGGGTAGAAGAACGACGCCCGCGTTTCGCCGCCGCCGGGGTTGACCACTGTGGCGCCCTTGTCGATGGCGTCGGCCACCAGGGCATGCAGGTAATCGACCTTGCCCGACTCCGGCAGCGGCGTCAGCGCCACCCCCGGTTCCCACGGCATGCCGGGCTTGAGGCTGAGCAGCTTGGCGTTGAATTTCTCGATAAAGGCATCGACCACGGTTTCGTGGACGAAGAGGATCTTCAGCGCGGTGCAGCGCTGGCCGTTGAACGACAGCGAGCCGGTGACCGCCTCGTTGACCGCGTTATCCAGGTCCACGTGCGGCAGCACGATGCCGGGGTTTTTCGCGTCCAGGCCCAGGGCGGCGCGCAGGCGGTGCGGCTTGGGGTGCAGTTTCTTCAGGTCGCTGGCGGCCTTGTTGGTGCCGATAAAGGCGAAGATATCGATCTTGCCGCTGGCCATCAGCGCGCTGACGGTTTCCCGGCCGCTGCCGTAGATCACATTGATCACCCCGGCCGGGAAGCTGTCGCGGAAGGCTTCCAGCAGCGGGCGGATCAGCAGCACGCCGAACTTGGCCGGCTTGAACACCACGGTGTTGCCCATGATCAGCGCCGGGATCAGGGTGGTGAAGGTCTCGTTCAGCGGGTAGTTGTACGGGCCCATGCACAGGGCCACGCCCAGGGGCACGCGGCGGATCTGGCCGAGGGTGTCCTGCTCCAGCTCGAAGCGGCTGGAGCGGCGGTCGAGTTCCTTGAGGGCGTTGATGGTGTCGACGATGTAGTCGCAGGTGCGGTCGAACTCTTTTTCCGAGTCCTTGAGGTTCTTGCCGATTTCCCACATCAGCAGCTTGACCACCGCCGAGCGCTGTTCGCGCATGCGCCCGAGGAAGGCTTCGACGTGCTGGATGCGTTCGGCCACGCGCATCGTCGGCCACGCGCCCTGGCCACGGTCGTAGGCGCGCACGGCGGCGTCGAGGGCGGTCAGCGCGGTGTCGGCGTCGAGCAGCGGGGTGCTGCCGAGAATCACTTGTTCGTCGCCATGGGCGGTGGCCAGGTACACCGGGCTGCGCACCAGGGCCAGGGGCCCGTTCCAGGTCTGCAACTGACCGTCGACCAGGTACTCGCGTTGTTCGACCTGGCCGTCCAGGCGGTACTGCTCGGGGATGTCGGCGGCGACGGGAAACAGCGTGTTCAACAGATGGGCTGTGGTCATGACTCTATTCCGTAATGGCAATGGGCAATGCACCGGCGGGCTGGAGCGCGCCGGCGCTGACGAGCAAGACAGGTCTCCAGGGGGTTGTTTCTACGGGTATACGCCCTGGTGTCTCGGGTCTTTAGCAAAAAGCTGGGCCAAAATGGCGGAAAGTCGTGCAGCAGAGGTGTGATGGTGTGGTTCTTTGGGCCAAGAGTAGCCGCTTTTTCCCATGGAAAAACAGCCTTTGTTTCAACCGGCGCTGAACAATTGGCGGATCAGCCTGGGGGTGCTGCCGGTCCAGCGCTTGAACGAGCGGCGGAAATTCGCCGCATCGTTGAAGCTCAGGTACTCGGCGACTTCCTCGTTGCTCAGGCCCTTGATCCGGTACAGGTACAGCGCCACATGCTTGCGCACCAGGTCCGCCTGCTGCTGGAAACCGCTGTCGTGCTTGTGCAGCTTGCGCTTGAGGGTGGCCGGGCTCATGCCGAAGGCCTGGGCCGTCTGTTCCAGGCTCGGTGCCTGGCGCACCCGGCCTTGCAGGTAGCGGTAGACACAGTCGAGGAAGCTTGAGGCAAAGCCCAGTTGCTCGAGCTGGCCCTGGGCTTCCTGGCGCGCCACCTGGCCGGCGGTGGCCGAGGCGTTGGGCCAGGGCTGAGTGAGGAATTCCCGGGGGATGCGCATCAGGTCCATCGGGCGCTTGAACTGGGTGTGCTCGCCCAGGTGCACCCAGTACTGCTCGACATAACGCGGCTCGGCATGGCTGAAGCTGCATTCCCAGGGCAGGCGCTGGCCGCTCAGCCACTGACTCATGGCCACCAGCGAGGTCATGCTGGCCTCCAGCAGGAAACGCCATTGATCGCCGGCGCCGCAGCTGTCCAGCCAGTAGAAGTAGGCGTGCTGGTCGTCCAGCAGCAAGCGCGGGCTGGCCAGTGGGCTGAGCAGCGCCTGTTGCTGCACCAGGGTGTCGAGGGCCTGGTGCAGGTTCTGCGCGTGGCGCAGGGCGTGGCTGGCGGCGCCGTAGTGCCCGGGCAGCAGGCGCTGGCCGAACAGGAAGCTGCTGTCGTCGGCGTCCAGCAGCCGTCGGCTGTTGCCGATCAGGCCGAGAAACTGCTGCGGGCTGAGGCGGGTCTGGCCGGCCAGGATGTCCTCGTGGAACAGCCCGGTGCCGCGCAGCAGGCGATGGCTGTCGATGTCCCGCGACAGCGCCAGGTCGATCAGGCTGGCCGGCTGGTAATGCCCGGGAATGAACCGGCTGTCGTTTTCGTACCAACGGGTCTTCAGGGTCATGGCCGGGCCTCAGGCGCTTTTCGCCAGCGGCTGCTTGGCCCGGGCCAGGGCCAGGTTGAGGCGCTTGAGCAGCACCTCCGGCGTCTCGTCGAGGGCCATCACCACCGCGGTGCAGGCGCACAGCTGCAAGCGTTCGCCGTGCTGGCGGCTCTTGTGCGCCAGGCTCCGTACCGCCTGTTGCAGCTCCTGGGCCAGCAGCCGCGCCTGGCTCTCGCCGGTGTTCGGCAGCAGCACCACGAAGCGGTCGCCGGCCAACCGGCAGAGCAGGTCCTGGCGACGCAGGTTGAGCAGCAGCAAATGGCTCAGCGCCTGCAGCACCGCGTCGCCCTCGGCGTGGCCGAAGTCCTGGTTGATCGCGGCGAAGTTGTCCAGGTCCAGGGCCAGCAGCGACAGCGGCTGCTGCTGGCGCTGGCTGTCCTGCAGGCTGTCGGCCAGCTGGCGCTTGAGGTAGTCGGCGCCGCCCAGCGGGGTGAGCTTGTCGAACAGCCGGTGCTCGCGGAACAGCCGTTCGCGTTTCTCCATCTGCGCGCTGATCGCCAGCTGTTCGCGGTGCCAGTGGTAGATGCCGATGGTCAGCAGGACCATGCCCACCGGCATCGGCGCGGATTCCAGCCAGTGGTCCCAGGCGATGCTGTCGGGCAGGCGGATGAACTCGTCGAGGCTGTCGATCCACCAGGAGAAGAATATGCAGCTCAGGCCCAGGGCCAGGTAGTTGGTGACCCGTCCCGCCGGGCGGCTTTTCAGCACCAGGCCGAGCCAGATCAGGGCCAGCAGGGCGGTACCGCCTTCGCCGATTATGTCCAGCCACACCCATTCGCTGACCGCCTTCAACTCGCCACAGGCCAGGTGCAGGAGCAGGCCGAGATTGGCCGCCAGCAGCAGGGTGGCGAGTTTCCATCGGTGGGGTTTGAGCACTGAGAACATGGCCGCGATCCTTTGGCGAAGAAGCAATGCGCGCCAGCACAGCAGATGTGTGTGACAGCCGGGTGACGGCGGCGAAGCGGGTGGGGGAGGTCGAATCAGCTCATCGTGACGGTGTGTTTTTTTTGCGATCTGGGGGCGGTGTGGCCGCTGACGTTGCGCGGCGTAGGAGCGAGGCTTGCCCGCGAAAGCGTCAGACCAGTCACCGCCAACCCCCGGGAAAAGGTCATTTCAGCTCACTTTGCCCCTCGAACCCGGCCCAAACCCCGCTTCAAGGGCCTCCCCGCCAACCCCTGTCACGGAACCGTCATTCGCCGACCCTAGCTTGCCCTCCCAGTTGCCGGGCCCCTTGCCTGGCGTCACCGGACTCTTGGGGGAGGACCATCATGTACAAGCGCAGCAGCACCGCCGGCCTGCTCGGCTTCACGCTCACCGCCCTGGCCATGGCGATCGCCAGCGACCGCCTGAGCGCCGCCGAAGCCGACTCGAGTAAAACCACCGAACACCTGGAAGTGGTCGGCCAGGCCGCGAGCATCGACCAGGCGCTCAAGGAGCAGCGCAGCGCCGACAGCATCAAGAGCGTGGTGCACGCCGACGGCGTGGCCCAGTTGCCGGACGAGAACGTCGCCGAAGCGGCGCAGCGCCTGCCGGGCATCAGCGTCGAGCGCGACCAGGGCGAAGGGCGCTTCGTCAGCGTGCGTGGCCTGGGCCCGGACCTCAACAGCGTGACCATCAACGGCACCCTGGTGCCGGCCCCGGAAAGCGAACGCCGCGCCGTGGCCCTGGACGTGCTGCCCTCGGAGCTGGTGCAGTCGCTGTCGGTGATCAAGACCCTGACCCCGGACATGGACGCCAACTCCCTGGGCGGCACCGTCGATGTGCAGAGCCTTTCGGCCTTCGATCACAAGGGCCTGTTCTACACCGGCAGCAGTGAAGCCAGCTACGACCGGAACACTCACCAGACCAGCCCGAAATTCTCCGGCGCGGTCAGCGACCGCTTCAGCCTCGGCGACGGCATCGACAACTTCGGCGTGGCCGCAGCCCTGAGCTGGCAGAAGCGCGACTTCGGTTCGGACAACGTCGAGACCGGCGGCGCCTGGGACTTCGAACAGGGCGCGAAACTGCAGGAGTTCGAACAGCGCGACTACGACATCAGCCGCGAGCGCGCCGGCGGCGGCCTGAACTTCGACTACAAGCCGGACGACCTCAGCAGTTACTACCTGCGCACCCTGTACAGCCGCTACAAGGACAGCGAGACACGCAACGCCGCCAGCCTGGAGTTCGCCGAGCCCCAGGCGGCCGGCGAGCTGGGCGACGCCGAAGGTAAACGCAAGCTCAAGCAGCGCGAGGAAACCCAGGAGATCCAGTCCTACGTGTTCGGCGGCGAGCGCATGTTCGGCCTCTGGACCCTCAGCGGCCAGGCCGGCTACAGCCGCTCCAGCGAAGACAGCCCGGGGCACATCGCCAACGCGGTGTTCGAAGGCAACGACGACTTCGCCGACAGCGGTTTCTACGACAAGGACAAGCCGCGGCCGATCGTCGGCCAGGGTTTCTACGACCCGGGCAACTTCAGCCTGGACAAGGTCGAGTGGGAAAAGCAGCGCACCACCGACACCGAGAAAAACCTGCGCCTGGACCTGGCCCGCGACTACGACCTCAGCGGCTATGCGTCCCAGGTCAAGTTCGGCGGCAAGGTCAGCCGGCGCAACAAGGACAACGACCTCGACGCCTGGGTCTACAAGGACTTCGACGAACTGGGTTTCAGCGACGAGCAGCTCAACCTCGACCGCTTCCGCAAAGGCAGCGTCGACTATCGCCTCGGCCGCTTCGGCCCGGGCATCAGCGGCGGCTCGATCAAGCAGTTGATTGGCGGCCTGGACCGCGATGCGTTCTTCGACGAAACCGAATCCCGGGTCAACGACTTCAAGATCCGCGAAGACATCAACGCCGGCTACCTGATGAACACCGTCGATATCGACGACTGGCGCTTTATCGCCGGCCTGCGCTACGAAGGCACCGAGTTCGAAGCCAAGGGCACCGGCGCCACCGACGGCGAGTTCCAGTCCACCAAGACCAAGCGTCGTTACCACCACTGGCTGCCGGGCCTGCACGCGCGTTACCAGCTGGACAAGAACACCCAGGTGCGCGCGGCCTGGACCAAGGCGGTGGTGCGCCCGACCTTCGGCCAGCTGGCGCCGGGTTTTGTCATCGACGATGACGAAGCCAGCTTCGGCAACCCGGACCTCAAGCCGCTGGAGTCGAGCAACCTGGACCTGGGCATCGAGCACTTCATGGGTCGCGCCGGCACCGTCTCGGCCTTCGTGTTCTACAAGGACATCAAGAACTTCGTCTACAACACTGACCTGGCCGGCACCGGCGCCTGGACCGACTTCGCCGAGGCGCACACCTTCGCCAACGACGACAGCGCCAAGCTGTACGGCCTGGAACTGGCCTACTCGCAGAAATTCGACTGGCTGCCGGCGCCGTGGAACGGCCTGCTGCTGGGGGCCAACGCCACCTTCAGCCGCTCCGACGCAGAGATCAAGGGCTTCGATGCCGCCAGCGGGGTCAACCGCAAGCGCAGCATCGACCTGCCGAACCAGTCGGACACCGTCGGCAACCTGATGCTCGGCTGGGAAAACGACAAGCTCAGCCTGCGCCTGTCGGCCAACTACAAGTCGGACTACCTCTATGAGCTGGCCTCGATCAACGACAAGGCCCACGACCTGCACGTCGATGCCCAGACCTTCGTCGATTTCAGCGCCCGCTACTCGCTGACCAAGAGCCTGCAGCTCAGCTTCGAGGCGCAGAACCTCACCGACGAGCCGTACTTCGTCTACACCGGTCACCGCTCCTACAACGGCCAGTACGAGGAGTACGGCCCGACCTACAAGCTCGGCCTGACCTTCACCCACTTCTAATCCACACCGCACACGCTGTAGGAGCGAGCTTGCTCGCGAAGGTCTTGAACGATGACGCGGGCTGTTTGTAAGCACGCGCTGTCTTGAGGTTTTTCGCGAGCAAGCTCGCTCCTACAGAGGGCGGTTTGCCTGACAAGGATTTTGCCTGTTCATGAGAAGTTCCTACCTGTACCTGTTGATGGCTGCGTTGACCTGCGGCCAGACGATGGCCGCCGATCTGGCTCTGCGCCCTTGGGCACCGGCACTTGAGGCAGATGCCATCACCTTCCTGCCCAACGGCTCCGAGCGCCTCGCCGCGAGCAACCGTGACGGCCTGCTGTTGCTGGATGCCGAGGGGGCCGAGCTGGCTCGCTTCAAAGGCAACTTCAGCAGCCTGGATACCCGCGCCGCCGGCCGCCAGGTGCTGGTCGCGAGCCTGGACAACGATCGCCAGCAGGCGCTGCTGGTCAGCCTCGATCCACAGAGCCGCCAGTGGGGCCAGACGCTGTACCTGCCGGCGCGGGACTTCCCGGTCAACGGCCTGTGCCTGTACCGCGACGAGGCCAGCAACCTGTTCCTGTTCCTGGTGGGCGAGGAGGGCAAGGGCGAGCAATGGTTGGTGGGCACCGGCGCCCGGCTGAGCGCCACGGCGCAACGGGTGCGCGGCGTACCGCTGCCGCCGGCGGCGCAGTTCTGCCAGGTGGACGATGGTGCCAATCAGTTGCTGGTCAACGAAGAGAACGTCGGCTGGTGGGCCTACCCGGCGCACCCCGAGGCGCAGGTCGAGCGGCGGCCGGTGGCCATGCGCGCGCCCTTCGGCGACATCGCCAAGGCCGCCGGCGCCATGGCCCTGGTGCCGGGCGGCGTGCTGGCGCTCGACCCCAAGGCGGCGCGCTTGCACCTTTATCAGCAGGGCGACCAACAACAGGGCGAAGGCTGGTCGCCCAGGGCCAACCTGAGCTTGCCCGGCCTGAAGGAGCCGGAAAACCTCGCCGTGCAGGCCAGCGCCAAGGGCCTGCAAGTGCTGGTGCGCGACGATGACGATGGGCAGATCTACCAGGGCCGGCTGGACTGGCAGGCCACCCCGGTGCCGCCGGTGCCGGTGCTGCCGAATGTGCCGGCCCTGAGCCAGAGCGAGCCGGTGGGGCGCCAGGGCGACGCGGCGGACGACCCGGCGATCTGGATTCATCCGCGCCAGCCGGCGCTGAGCCGGGTGCTGGGCACCAACAAGAAGCAGGGGCTGCTGGCCTACGACCTGCAAGGCAAGTTGCTCCAGGAGTTGCCGGTGGGGCGGCTGAACAACGTCGACCTGCGGGCGAACTTCAAGCTGGGCACCCAGGTGGTCGACCTGGCGGTGGCGAGCAACCGCGATCACAACAGCCTCAGCCTGTTCAGCATCGATCGCGCCAGCGGCGAGCTGCACGAAGCCGGGGAGATCCCCACACCGCTCAAGGAAATCTACGGCATCTGCCTGTTCCAGCCGGCCAGCGGCGAGCTGTATGCCTTCGCCAACGGCAAGGACGGCCGCTTCCTGCAATACCGCCTGAGTGCCGCCGATGGCCGGGTCCAGGGCGAGCTGGTGCGCCAGTTCAAGGTCGACAGCCAGCCGGAAGGCTGTGTCGCCGACGACCAGCGCCAGCGCCTGTTCCTCGGCGAGGAAGACGTCGGCGTGTGGGCGGTGGATGCCCGCGCCGACCAGCCGGCCAACCTCACCAGCGTGATCAAGGTCGGCCCGCAGCTGCATGCCGATGTCGAGGGCCTGGCGCTGTACCAGAGCGAGACGCATGACTACCTGGTGATTTCCAGCCAGGGCAACGACAGCTATGTGTTGCTCGATGCCGAGCCGCCGTTCGCCTCCCGCGGGGTCTTCCGGGTCGGCCTGAATGCCGCCGCGGGCATCGACGGGGCGTCGGAAACCGATGGCCTGGAAGTCACCTCGGCCAACCTCGGCGGGCCCTGGAGCCGGGGCTTGCTGGTGGTCCAGGACGGCCGCAAGCGCATGCCCGAGCAGACCCAGAACTTCAAGTTCGTGCCCTGGGCCGAGGTGGCCAGGGCGCTGCAACTGCCCTGAGCTGTCATTAACCGTTCATCAACATGTCATCGAATAGCCCCGGCGCCGTCGTGCATTGACGGCCCGGGCGCACAGGCAAAGGAGTTTCACCATGCAGGCGACACTGGAACACATGACCATCTGGGGGCTGATCAGCGATGCCAGCCTGTTGGTCAAGGCAGTCATGCTCACCCTGTTGCTGGCGTCGTTGCTCAGCTGGTACCTGATCATCCAGCGCAGCAGCGTGCTCAAGCGCACCGAACGCCAGCTCGACGCCTTCGTCCAGCGCTTTCGCGGCAGCGCCGAACTGACCCCGCTGTACCGCGAAAGCCTGCAACAGGCGGACGGCGAGGGCGGTGTCGAGCCGATCTTCCAGGCCGGTTTCCAGGCCTACAGCCAGCTGCGCCAGCAGGGTGGCAACCCGGCCGGGGTGGTGCTCGAAGGGGTCGAGCGTTCGCTGTACGTGGCCATCAGCGAGCAGGAAATCCGCCTGGAAAAAGGTTTGCAGTTCCTCGCCACGGTGGGTTCGGTCAGCCCCTATATCGGCCTGTTCGGCACCGTGTGGGGGATCATGAATTCCTTCCTCGGCCTGTCCCAGGTGCAGCAGGCGACCCTGTCCACCGTGGCCCCGGGCATCGCCGAAGCGCTGATCGCCACCGCCATCGGCCTGTTCGCGGCGATTCCCGCGGTGATTGCCTACAACCGTTTCGCCGCCCGCGGCCAGACCCTGCTGACCCGCTACTACGCCTTCGGCAACGAACTGCAGGCGCGCTTGCATCGCCAGCTGCACGGCGCGTCGTCGAACCTGGCCGTCGCGGCCTGAGAGGAGAGTGCAGATGCTAGTCAGGCCGCAACGCAAGCACGGGCCCAAGGCCGAAATGAACGTGGTGCCCTACATCGACGTAATGCTGGTGCTGCTGGTGATCTTCATGGTCACCGCGCCGATGCTCAGCCAGGGGGTGAAGATCGAGTTGCCCAAGGTCGCCAGCGAGGCCCTGGCCACTGATACCCGGCAGCAGATCCTGACCCTGTCGGTGAAGGCCGAGGGCGGCTACTACTGGAACCTCGGCGGCGAGCTGGATACGCGCCAGCAGACCGACAGCGCGGTGGACCTCGACGAGATGCGCGCCAAGGTGGCGCAAATCGTCGCCGCGCGCAGCGATACCCAGGTCTACATCCGCGCCGACCAGGACGCCGGCTACGGCCTGGTGGTGGCGGCCATGGCGGCGTTGCAGCAGGGCGGGGTGAGCAACCTGGGGCTGGTGACCGAGGCCCCGCAATGACGGCGATGATCATGCACAGTCCACGGCAGGCTTTCGACGAATTCTCCCTGCAACCCTCGCCCAGGCACTGGCGGTCCCATGCGCTGGCCGCAGCCCTGGCAGTGGCGCTGCACGCCGGGGTGCTGGCGCTGCTGGTGGCGGGCTGGTCGGTAGAGCCGCCGGCCGCCGAACAGCCGGCGGTGTTGCGTACCCAACTGGTGATGCTGCCGCCAGCGCCACAAGCGCCCGAGCCCGCGCCGGCTTTAGTCGAGCCCGTACCGACACCCGCACCGCCGGAGCCGCTGCTCGCGGCTCCGGTCGAGCCGGTCAAGCCTGCTATCGATCCACAGCTCCAGGCGCGCAAGCTCGAACAGGCGGCACTGGCGCGCAAACGGGTCGAAGACAAGAAGCGCGAGCAACTGGCCGAGCAGCAGCGCGAGCGCCAGGAAAACCAACAGCGCAGCCGCGAAGCCGAGCAGCAGCGCCTGGCCCAGGAGCAAGCTCAACAGCAGCAGCGTGCCGAACAGGCCCGCTTGGCCGCCGAGCGCGCCCGGCAACAAGCTGCCGCCCAGGCCGCGGCCGACAGCCGCCAATACCTGCCCCTGAGCAAGGAGGCCCCGGACTACCCGCAACGCGCCCTGGACAAGCACATCGAGGGCGACTGCACCGTGGAATACAGCGTCAACCCGCAAGGCAAGGTGGAGCACCCCAAGGTGCTCGATGGCTGCCACCCGCTGTTTATCCGCCCCTCTCTGGCGGCGGCCAACACCTTCCGCTACCAACCGCGCATCGTCGACGGCCAGGCGGTGTCGGTGCCCGCGGTGCGCAACACCTTTCACTACCGCATCAAATAGCCCCGGCTGTTGTTCTCCAGCAGCAGTGGCCGGCTGTTGCTCGATTGCCCGTGTAGCGGCGGTCCCCAGGCCCCCGCGTTATCGTTAACGGTTTTTCGCGGGCAAGCCTCGCTCCTACAGAAGCCCGCGCAATCCTGTAGGAGCGAGCGGGCGGCGATCCGACTTGCGCGCGATGAACGATAACGCGGTCCACCGGTAAACCGCGGCGCCCCCATCGTGGGCAAGCGTCTGCCCCTGGCCGCAGATGCCCCCCTCGCTGGCCCGCAATGCCCTCAGGCCGTGGCCGCGCCTGGCTTAGTGTTGGCTCTGGGTCGATCCCGACCGTCACCCGAGAGGAACACCATGCCGGCACCGACTGCCTCGCTGCGGTTTTCATCCGTCGTCACACCGTATCGCCTGGGGCGCATCGCCCTGTGGCTGGCGCTGGGCGGGCTGCTGGTTGCCTGCGGCGACAAGCCCGCGCCGCCATCGGCGGCTACCCTGCAACAGCTGCCCGACGACTCGGCGCTGGCGCGGATCTATGACAGCAGCTGCAAACTCTGCCACGCCAACCCGGCGTCCGGCGCGCCGCTGACCGGCGATATCCAGGCCTGGCGCCCGCGCATCGCCCAGGGCGCCGATACCCTGCTGGACCACAGCATCAACGGCTATAACGGCATGCCGCCGATGGGCCTGTGCATGCAGTGTTCCGAGGAGCAGTTCCTCGGCCTGATCCGCTTCATGTCCGCACAAGACCTCCAATAATCCGGCACAAGGACACTGGCATGAGCATGCCCCTCACACGACGTCAGCTATTGCAACGCGCCGCAGTGGCCGGGACCTTCAGTGCGCTGGCCAGCAACCCGCTGCTGGCCGAGCTGGCGCGGGCGCCCCGGCTGATTCCCTGGCGCAACTGGTCCGGCGCGCAAAGCTGCCTGCCCCTGGCGCGGCTGGCGCCCAAGGACCTGGACGAGCTGGTGCAGGTGATTCGCCAGACCCCGGGCAAGATCCGTCCGGTGGGTTCGGGGCACTCCTTCAGCGCCCTGGTGCCCACCGACGGCACGCTGCTGTCGCTGAGTTTTTTCAGCGGCCTGCTCAGCCACGATGCCGCCACCTTGCAGGCCGAGTTCGCCGCCGGCACGCAGATATCGCGCATGGGCGCGCCGCTCAAGGCGATCGGCCAGGCCCTGCCGAACATGGCCGACATCGACTACCAGACCCTGGCCGGGGCCATCGCCACCTCGACCCACGGCACCGGCGTCGGCTTCAAGTCCTATTCGGCCCAGGTGTGCGGCCTGCAACTGGTGACCGCCAGCGGCGAGGTGCTGGACTGCGACAGCCGCCGTAACGCCGAAATCTTCAACACAGCGCGGGTCTCCCTCGGTGCGTTGGGCGTGGCCACCCGGGTGCGTCTGCAGAATCGCCCGGCCTATCGCCTGCGGGAAAAACAGTGGATCGCCAAGACCGAGGAACTGCTCGAAGACCTGGCGAAAAACACCCGCGAGAACCAGCACTGGGAAATGCTGGTGGTCACCCATTCCGACTACGCACTGTCGATCGCCCTGAATGAAACCGAAGACCCGGCGACCCCGCCCGTGGACCCGACGGAAGAGGGCGGCAACGAGTTCGTCAACCTGATCGAGAACCTCGATAAATACCTCAGCGACTTTCCCGAAACCCGCCGCACCCTGCTCAACAGCCTGCGGCATTTCGCCCGCTTCGACGACCGGGTCGGCGACTCCTACGAGGTCTACGCCAACGTGCGCAACGTGCGCTTCAACGAAATGGAGTACTCGGTGCCGGCCGAGCACGGCCCGGCCTGCCTGCGGGAAATCCTCAAGCTGATCCGCGACAAGGACCTGCGCACCTGGTTTCCCATCGAGTACCGCTATGTCCAGGCCGACGACATTGCCCTGAGCATGTTCGAGGGCCGCGACAGCTGTTCGATCTCGGTGCACCAGCACTACGCCATGGACCACCACAACTTCTTCGCCGCCATCGAACCGATCTTCTGGAAGTACGCCGGCCGCCCGCACTGGGGCAAGTTGCACAGCCTCAACGCCCGGCAGTTGCAGGCGCTGTACCCGCGCTGGCGGGAATTCACCCGGGTGCGCGAAGCGCTGGACCCCGGCGGCAAGTTCCTCAATGCACACCTGTCGTCCATCCTGGGCGTGGTCTGAAGGAGATAAAAAGCATGAATCGACGCAACTTCCTGCTCGGTACCGCGGGTGTCGGCGCCTTGTTGGCAGGCGTGGGTGCCTGGCTGCGGCCCGCCGACCGGGGCGGGCCCTACAGCGACTATTTCCGCGCGCTGAACCAGGAACTCAAGGCCCACGGCCCGATGCGCCCGGTGCTGCTGATCGACCTCGATCGCCTGGACCACAACATCGATGTGGTGCTGCAGTCGGTCAAGCGCGGCGGCAAGCAGCTGCGGCTGGTGGAGAAATCCCTGCCGTCGCCGGGGCTGCTGGCGTACATCGGCCAGCGTGCCGGCACCCAGCGCCTGATGTCGTTCCACCAGCCGTTCCTCAATCACGATGCCATGCGTTTTCCCGAGGCCGATATCCTGCTGGGCAAGCCGCTGCCGGTGCGCTCGGCGCAGCTGTTCTACCAGGGCCACAAAGGCCGGTTCGACCCGGCCCGGCAGTTGCAATGGCTGATCGATACCCCGGAACGTTTGCAGCAATACCTGGCCCTGGCCCGCGGCCTGGGCACCCGGCTGCGGATCAATATCGAGCTGGATGTCGGCCTGCACCGCGGTGGGGTGAAGGACAGCAGCGGCCTGGGGCCGCTGCTGACCCTGATCGCGGCCAACCCCCAACACCTGGAGTTCGCCGGTTTCATGGGCTACGACCCCTTTGTCGGCATGGGCGTGCCGGGCATTCTCGGCTCGCCCGAAGCGCTGTTCGCCAAGGTCATGCAGCGCTACCAGAGCGCCGTGGACTTCACCCGGCAACGCCATCCGGCGCTCTGGCAGCCGGGGCTGACCCTCAATACCGCCGGCAGCCCCAGCTACCGCATGCATGAGCGGGAACAGTTGAGCAGCGAGGTGTCGGTGGGCACGGCGATGCTCAAGCCGACCCATTACGACCTGCCATCCCTCAGCGAACATCGGCCCGCAGCCTACATCGCTACCCCGGTGCTGAAAAACACTGGCCCGGTGCGCATCCCGGCGCTGGACGACAAGTCGAAGCTGTTGGCCTGGTGGGACCCGAACCAGCGCGAGACATTCTTCATCTACGGCGGCAACTGGCAGGCCGAGTTCGAGTCGCCGGCGGGGCTGCAAAGCAACGGTCTGTTCGGCCGCAGTTCCAACCAGGAGATGGTCAACGGCTCGCCCGCCGTGGGCCTGGGACCGGACGACCAGGTGTTCCTGCGGCCGATGCAGAGCGAAGCGCTGCTGCTGCAATTCGGCGACCTGCTGGCGGTGCGCGGTGGGCGGATCGTCGAGCGCTGGCCGGTCTACAGCTAGGTTTTTGCGCTGCTGCCGAGGGCCTCATCGCGGGCAATCGAGCAGGCGCGTCCTTCTTCTGTAGGAGCGAGCGGGCGGCGATCCGACTTGCCCGCGATGACCGTGACGCGGAATGTCTGAACCACCGCGTTATCGTTCATCGCGCGCAAGCTGCGCTCCTACATTACAAAGAGAACGGAATCGTCAGCTTGGCCCACAGCATCTCGCCCTCGGGCCGGTTCTCGACGTCGAACTCCTTGGCCCAGCGGATCTCCGCGCTGGCGTACTTGAGGAAGGTCAGGTACAGCGCCGGGCCGATGGCGAACACCTGGCCGCGCACGCCGTCGTCCACGTCCTCGCCGAGAAACTGCACGGTGCGGCCGTACTGTTTGTCGTCGCTGGTCTGCTTCAGGTAGTAGCCGTTGAGCCCCAGGCTCAGGTTGTCGGTCACCTTGTAGCTGGCGGAATAGTCGAAGTGGAAAATCTGCCCGGACTTGTAGTCGGTGGCGTGGTTTTCCTCGTTGAAGCTGTAGGTGGTCTTCAGCGACAGCTCGGTGCGCGGGGTCGGCAGCCAGGTCACCGAAACCAGCGGCTTGTAGGTGTAGAAGTTGTTGCTGGTGTTGGCCAGGCGCGTCGCGTCGTACTTGCCGGTGGGAATGGTGATTTCCACGGCGGCGCCCAGGGTCAGGTTCTTGCCCAGGTCCCACAGGATGATCGGCGCGATGGTGGTGTCGCCCATGCTTTCGCGCTGGTCCTTGAGGCCGAAGACCCCCACCTGCTGGCGCAGATAGGGCTGCGCCACATAGCCGCCGAGGCGCCCGCCGAATACCCGCAGCGGGCTCAGGTAGTCGAGGCGGGGAATGATCGCGTCGGAGACGATCCGCACGTCCGGCACCTTGCCGCCCAGGGAGCTGATATTCAGCTTCCGCGCTTCGTAGTGGTTGTAATACAGGTTGAAGGCGAACATGTGGTCCGGCAGGCCGTTGACGTCCAGCGGCAGGATGAAAAAACCGTCGGTGCCGGGGCCGATATTGTCGACCCCGGATTCGCTGGCCGGGGCCAGGGTGGGCAGGGCGGCGAGGCAGGCCAGGCTGGCGGCGAGGCGCCGGGGGAGAGGGGTGCGGGTCGAATTCATGTTCGGGCTCTTATTATTGTCAGTGGGCGCGCAGTGGGCGCCCCATAGGAATAAGCCTTCGACGCCCGGGCAGGCAGGGTATTGGCGGCCACTGAGGGGGACTTTCGCGGCCAGCCTGCAATGACTTGTTACATCCTTCCGTGAACGCGAGCGGAAAACGCTATGCTGAGCGGGCGCTCGCCTCGCCCTGGCGGTGGCTGGGAGCGGGGCGCATAACCAGAATAAGCATTGCAGCCGAACCGGCTCGGGACCCGATGCCCATGCAGATGAAAGCCGTCGATCCACAGTACCAACTGGCCCTGGTTTCACCCTTTCTGTTGCAGACCCTGGCCGAAGTCGCCGGCAGCCACGGCGTCGATCCGCACACCCTGTGCCGTGGCCTGGGCTTTACCCTCGACGACCTGCAGGACCCCGCGCAACGCATCTCCTACCGCCAGGCCGTGGCGATGATCCAGCGCGCGCTCAAGGCCTTGCCCCGGCAGGGCCTGGGCCTGTGGGTCGGGCATCAGAACGTGCTCGGCACCCTGGGCCTGCTGGGGCATGTGCTGTCGCTGTGCAAGACCCTGCGCGATGCCTTCGACATCGGCATCCGCCACCAGTACACCTCGGGCGGCATTGTCAGCTGCACGGTGCGGCAGCAGGGCGACGAATTTTTCGTCGAGGCCGAATGCCGGCTGCCCTACAGCGACGTACAGA
This sequence comes from Pseudomonas sp. GW456-L12, assembly GCF_059424045.1. Classification (NCBI taxonomy): domain Bacteria; kingdom Pseudomonadati; phylum Pseudomonadota; class Gammaproteobacteria; order Pseudomonadales; family Pseudomonadaceae; genus Pseudomonas; species Pseudomonas sp. GW456-L12. The sequence continues at coordinate 215,422 of NZ_JBWKZA010000003.1, read as the reverse complement.
TCTTTGCCGTCGAAGAGTTCTTCGCCAGCCTGCCGGTCTATGGCCGTGCCCTGGTCGGCGCCGATTTCAAGGCGCTGCGGGTCGAGTTCATGCACGCCGCCCCGGCCTACCAGGACGAGTACCTGCGCCTGCTGGGGCCCGACGTGCACTTCGGCTGCCTGCACAACCGCATGGTCATCGCCGGCGAATGGCTTGATACGCGCCTGCCCAACCACCACGCCGTGGCCCTGCGCCAGGCGCTCAAGCTGCTGGAACTGGAAAGCGCCCAGGTGCACCGCAAGCTGGACCTGATCCAGGCGGTGGAGCGGGCCATCTCCCGCGACCTGACCCAGGGCAGCCATATCGACCAGGTCGCCAGCGACCTGAACATGAGCGGGCGCACCCTGCGCCGGCGCCTGAGCGAGCACGACCTGACCTTCGACGCATTGCTGGAGCAGGTGCGCCGGGCGCGCACCCTGAGCCTGCTGGCCAACCCGCAGCTGTCCATCGAGCGCATCACCGAGGCGGTGGGCTACAGCGACGTGCGCAGTTTTCGCCGGGCGTTCAAGCGCTGGACTGGCCTGAGCCCCAGTGCCTATCGGGAGGAGGGCGGCCAGGCGTAGGACAGGGGCGTGGCCCTTCACCGCGTCACTTCATGGGTGTCTAAACCCCCACAAATTGTGGTGCTCCGGGTAAACTCCGGGCTTTCTTCAAGGAGTCGCTATGAGTTACTACCAGCCGGGCATTCTTGCCACCCCCGTTCCGAGCCAGGCTCGTCACCTGTTTTTCGCCCTCGAATCCATCGAGGCGCTGCCGGCGGCGATCGATCGTCTGCTGACGCTGGTGGACGGGAAAACGGCGGTAGCAGGGTTTGGCGCGTCGCTGGTCAAGGCGCTGGGCGCCCGCGTACAGGGGCTCAAGGCCTTCCCGGCGCTGACCGGGGTCGGTGTCGACAACCCTTCGACCCAGCACGCGCTGTGGGTCTGGCTGCATGGCGAAGACCGCGGCGAGCTGCTGCACCGCAGCAACGCCCTGGCGGCCGCCCTGGCCCCGGCGCTGCGCCTGGTGCAGATGAACGAAGCCTTCCGCCACAAGACCGGCCACGACCTGACCGGTTACGAGGACGGCACCGAAAACCCCCACGATGAAGAGGCAGTTTCCGCGGCCCTGGCCGACGGCAGCGACGGCCTGCGCGGTGGCAGCTTTGCCGCGATCCAGCAATGGCAGCACGACTTCAAGGGCTTTGCCGCGATGCATCAGGAGGAGCGCGACAACATCATCGGCCGCCGCCTGAGCGACAACGAAGAGCTGGACGACGCGCCGGACTCGGCCCACGTCAAGCGCACCGCCCAGGAGAGCTTCACCCCCGAGGCCTTTATGGTGCGCCGTTCGATGCCGTGGATCGAAGGCGACAAGGGCGGCCTGATGTTCCTCGCCTTCGGCCACAGCCTCCAGGCCTTCGAAGTCCAGCTGCGACGCATGAGCGGCCTGGAAGACGGCATAGTCGACGGCCTGTACCGCATGAGCCGGCCGATCACCGGCGGCTACTACTGGTGCCCGCCGCTGCTGGACGGTCGCCTCGACCTGCGCGCCCTGCAAGCGGTCTGACCGGCCCATGGGCACAGGAGGAGAGGGCATGCCGCCTGTGCGCTGGGGCATGATCGGTTGTGGCAGCGTCACCGAGCGCAAGAGCGGCCCGGCCTTCTACAAGGCACCGGGTTCGGCCCTGGTGGCGGTGATGGGCCGGCGCCTGGAAGCGGTGCGGGACTATGCGGCGCGCCACGGCATCGCGCGTTTCTACACCGATGCCCAGGCGCTGATCGACGACCCCGAGGTGGACGCGGTGTACATCGCCACGCCCCCCGACAGTCACCACGCCTACAGCTTGCGGGTGGCCGCCGCCGGCAAGCACTGCTGCGTGGAAAAGCCGATGGCGTTGAACGCCGCGCAAAGCCTGGAGATGCAGCAGGTTTTCCAGCGGGCCGGCTTGCACCTGTTCGTGTCCTATTACCGCCGTTCCCTGCCGCGCTTCCAGCAGGTGCGACAATGGCTGCGGGACGGGCGCATCGGTGAGGTCCGCCACCTGAGCTGGACCTTGACCAAGGCGCCGTCCGAGGCCGATCGCAATGGCGACCGCAATTGGCGTACCGACCCCCGGATCGCCGGCGGCGGTTACTTCGCCGACCTGGCGAGCCACGGCCTGGACCTGTTCCAGTACCTGCTGGGGGACATCACCGAGGTCGCCGGTTTCACCGCGCGGCAGGCCGGGCTGTACAGCGCCGAGGACGCGGTGAGCGCCAGCTGGCGCTTCGCCTGCGGCGTCCTGGGCACGGGGGCCTGGAACTTCGTCGCGGACCGTCGGGTGGACCGGGTGGAGATCATCGGCAGCCAGGGGCGTATCGGCTTCTCGGTGTTCGACGAGCATCCGCTGCGCTTGGACGCCGATGAACAGCTGAGCCTGTTCATCGACAACCCCGAGCACATCCAGTGGCACCACGTGCTGGGCATGAACGCCCATATCCGTGGCGAAGCGCAGCACCCGGCGCTGGCCGCCGAGGCGGTGAAAACCGACCGGGTCATGGACCTGATCCTCAAGCGCGGTTAGACCCTACGGAACGTGCGCGATCTTCTTCTGTAGGAGCGCAGCTTGCTCGCGAAGGCCGCGACGCGGGGTATCTGACACACCGCGTTATCGTTCATCGCGAGCAAGTCGGATCGCCGCCCGTTCGCTCCTACAGAAGCCAAGCGCTATCCAGCGGCGCTAGTGTGCCGCGGTCATGTTCGGTCGGCACGAATGGAAGATGTCCAGCTGCGGCTGGTACAGGCTGGTCCTGATCTCGAACAGCCCGAGCACCGAGTGGAACAGGTTGTCGTGGCTCAGGTCCGGCTCGCCGCTCTTGCCTTGCAGGCAGTCGCGCTGGATGCCCAGGTCATTCAGGGCCTGCTGGCCGAACCACATCAGCATTGGCACATGGGTCTGCGCCTGCGGCGCCAGGGCGTAGGGCGCGGCGTGCAGGTACAGGCCGTTTTCGCCGAGGGACTCGCCATGGTCGGAGACGTACAGCATCGAGGTGTCGAAGCGTTGCTGGTTGTGCTTGAGCAGCTCGATGACCCGGGCCAGGAAGTGGTCGGTGTAGAGGATGGTGTTGTCGTAGACGTTCACCAGTTCCTCGCTGCTGCAACTGCCCAGCTGGTTGGTGTGGCAGATCGGGGTGAAGCGCTCCAGGTTCTTCGGGTAGCGCTCGTAGTACTCTGGGCCGTGGCTGCCGTCGGCGTGCAGGACGATGATCGCGTTGTCGCCGAGGCGGTCGATGTACTGCTGCAGGTCCACCAGCAGGGCCTCGTCCAGGCAGTTCTTGCCGTCGCAGAAGGGGCTCGGCTGGGTCTTGGGAATGTCGCGGTTCGGCACCCGCAGGCAGGTGCCCTTGCAGTCGCTGTTGTTGTCCAGCCACAGCACCTGCACGCCGGCCCGTTGCAGTACATCCAGCAGGCCTTCGTAGGTCTTGCCCTTCTTGTCGCTGTAGTCCTCGCGGGGAAACATCGAGAACATGCACGGCACCGAGACCGCGGTCGAGGTGCCGCAGGAGTGCACCTGGGTGAAGTTGAGGATGTCCAGCTTGGCCAGCTCCGGGTTGGTCTCCCGGGCATAGCCGTTGAGGGAGAAATGGTCGGCGCGGGCGGTTTCGCCGACCACCAGGATCATTAGCGACTTCTTCTCCCGGGCGCTGGCCTGGGCGCTCATCGCCGCGTCCTGGCCGATCGGCTGGATCACCAGGTGTTGCTTGATCCCCAGGCTCTGCTTGGCGTATTTGCCGAGGGCGTAGATGTAGTTGGTCGGGTTGATGAAGTGGGTCAGCTTGTCTTCTTCGCGAAAGATCGGCGCGTAGGTGGAATAGAAGGCGCCGACCGAGACCGCGATCACCAGCACACAGCCGGCGATCACCAGCAGCTTGTTCAGCAGGCCGCGAAAGAACGGCCGGTAGCGCACCGGGGTGTGCCAGATCAGCACCACCGGCAGCAGGCCCAGCACCAGCAGGTAGCCCAGCAGCTTGAAGTTGAACAGCGCGGCGGCTTCGCCCGGGTTGGTCTCGAACACGTTCTGCACCATCACCGTGTCGATGGTGATGCCGTACTGGTTCATGAAATACGCGGCGGCGGCCGAGGTCAGGGCCACCAGGCTCAGCGCCGGCTTGAGGGTCCAGCGGAAGGACACCAGGGTCAGCAGCAGGGTGATGGCGGCCCACAGGAACAGCCCAAAAGAAGCGAAGAACGCCAGCTTGTGCAGGCCTTGCAGGCTGATCAGGTTGCCCAGCGCGTGCCAGGTGGCGAAGTTGTAGAGCAGCACCAGCGCCAGGGAAAACAGCAGCACCAGGCGGGTCGATGTGATTGACGCGAATCGCAGTCCTTTGCCCAAGACCATTTCAGTTCGTTCCTCTACCTGTGATGAAGGCGCCAGCAGTTGCACTGCCGACTATAGATAGGGATTGGTAAAAAAAATGTCGAAAGGGCGCTGCTTTTCGTATCGGTTCACGCCAACCAGCGCCCGCCGGATTCAGAAGGTCTTCCTGGCACTGGCGACCCAGGTCGCGCCACACAGGTCGCTGAACCCGTAATTGCCGGTGCACTGGCTTTTCGACAGGTCGGTATCGATATAGCTCAGGCCCAGTACCACGCCCGCCACTTCGCGGGTCAATCTGGCCTCCCATTCGTGGTAGGCATCCTCACCCTGGCCCGAGGCCGAGATCAGTCGCGGGTCCTTGAAGTCCATCTCGCCGTAACGCAGCTTCAAGCCCAGGCCCAGGGGCAGCTCGGTTTCGTAGCCGAGGTAGCGGTACAGGGTGCTCTGCTGGCTGTCGATGCCCGGCGCATCGTTGGAGTAATAGGCCCCCAGGCTGAACCCGTAGGCGCTGAAAATTCCGTAGACCTCGCTCTGGTTGAATTGCCCTTCCCTGGGGTAGCTGTACTTGAGGTAGCCCAGGTCGAGGCTGACCGCGTCGCTGGCCTGCCACAGCCAGCCGGCGTAGTAGTCGACTTCCTGGCGGGTCTTCAGGCCGCCGCCGAAATCGACGTTGGAGGTCCAGGCGCCCAGGTACAGGCCGCTGCTGTGCAGCAGGGTCGCGGCGGCCTGCGCGGCGGGATCGTTCTGGGTCTGGGAAATGCCGCGGGTGCGGTAGTCGCTGGCCAGGGTCAGCTCCAGTTCCACGGCAACGTCATCGTTCAAGGGCAGGGCCTGGCTGCCCGGGGGCAACAGGCTCAAGGCACCGATGGCGAACAGGCTGAGGGTCTTCATGTGGGCGTCCCGTATTGTTGTGATTGTTATGGGCAGGTTTCGGGCAAGGCTGCGCCGGCCCACACGCGCAAGGACGTGGGGCGGGGCAGTGGATCAGTTTTTTTAGATGGGTCGGTTTAGCGAGATCGGGTTAGATGCATCGGATTAGATGCATCGGGTTAAAGAGGTCGGGCGTAGACTTCGCGGCCGGCGAACCAGGTCTGCAGCACCTGGGTTTCGTGCAGGGCCTTTTCGTCGACCTTGAACACGTCGCGGTCCAGCACGATGAAATCGGCCTGTTTGCCGGCGCTCAGCGAGCCGATCCGTTGCTCCAGGCCGATGGCGCGGGCGGCATTGAGGGTGTAGGCGTAGAACATGGTTTCGCGGTCCAGGCGCTCGTCGGCGTTGAGCACCCCCAGCGGCCCCTTGCGAGTGATGGCCTGGGCGATGGCGTTCCACGGGTTGGGCGAGGACACCGGCCAGTCGCTGGCCCCGGCGAGGGTCGCGCCCTGCTTGAGCAGGGAGTGCGCCGGGTACTGGTAACGGAAGGCCAGGGCGCTGACGTAGGGCTTGATCATGTCCAGGGTGTAGTCGTCGGCCGAGGCCCACAGCAGTTGCATCGAGGCGATGACCCCTAGCGGCTTGAAGCGGGCGAACTCTTTCGGGTTGACCATCTGCAGGTGGGTGATGGAGTGGGCGATGCCGCTCTGGCGGTCCTTGCGCGCCTGGGCGATGCCGTTGAGGGATTCGCGCACCGCGCGGTCGCCGATCGCATGGATGTGCACCCGCCAGCCGCGCTGGTCGATGGCGCTGACCAGCTCACCGAAATGCTCGGGATCGATCAGCAGTTCGCCCTGTTTGTGCGAGTTGCTGTAGGGATCGATCATCGCCGCGCTCTGGGCCGGGTACTCGATCACCCCGTCGGCGAAGATCTTGACCCCGGGCAGGGTCAGGTTGGGGATGCCCTGGAATTGCTGGCGCACCTGCTCCAGCACGTCGAGGTCGGCAGGGCGGCTTTTCGGGTTGGCCACCAGCAGCGCGGCGACATGGGCGCTCATGCCGCCGCTCTCGGCCAGCGCCTTGTAGGCCGGCAGCACACCGACGGTCTGGGCGGTGGGCTTGAGGGCGAATACCGCCTCGCCGGGAGCCGCGTTGGCCGCCGGGTCCATCCAGGCGGTGATGCCCAGGCTGTTGTTGTAGCGCACCGCCGATTGCGCCGCGTTGAGCAGGGCGGCAGCGCTGGGCACCGGCATTTTCGCCGCGACCCGGTCCCAGCCGGCGTCCACCAGGAAGCCGTTGGGGCGGCCGTCGGCGAGCTTGCCGATGGTGTCGCGCTCGGCCTGCGGCAGGTTCTTGAGCAGGGCGGCGTCGATGCCGGCGCGCTCGAGCATCGCATTGTTGGCCCAGGCGGTATGGTGATCGCTGCCGGTGAACACCACCGGCACCCTGGCCCATTCGCCGGCGTTGAAGCGCTGGCCCAGGGCTTCGGCCTGGGCCCAGTAGGCCGAGCTCATGCCGGCGATGCCGAGGACATCGCCATGCCTGGCCTTGCCGTCGTCGCGCCAGGCACGCAGCTTTTTCTCCAGCTCGTCGAGACCGACCACCTCGTCCTGCATGTTGGCCGAGGTCATTTCCAGGCCGCCGAAGATCGCGTGGGAATGGCTGTCGATCAGGCCGGGCATCAGGGTCTTGCCGCCCAGGTCGATGACCCGGGTGCCGGTTTCGATCAGGGCCTTGATCTGCGCGTCGCTGCCCACCTGCAGCACCTTGCCGTCGGCCACCGCCAGGGCCTGGGCCTTGGGTTGGGCGCGGTCGGCGGTGAACACCTGGCCGTTGAACAGCACCAGGTCGGTGGTGGCCATGGCTTCCATTGAGGCAAAACTCACTGCAATCGCCAGCAGATTCGGGATGAATCTTTTCATTGAGTATTTCCTTGTTATTGCGTCTGATGGCCAGCTTATTGGCTTGCCAGAGCCGACAGAACGCCTCGCTGACGAAAAACGTTTTTGCCTGAATGGAAAAAGCATGGACAAGTTGAGTGCACTGAAAATGTTCGTGGTCACCGCGCAGCTGGGCAGTTTCAGTCGAGCCGCCGAGCAGTTGGGCAAGACCCCCTCGGCCCTGACCAAGGCGGTCAATCACCTGGAGGTCGAGCTGGGCGCGCGCTTGTTCGAGCGCAGCACCCGGCGGATCCTGCTGACGGAAGTGGGGCGGCTCTACCTGGACACCGCGCGCCAGGTCCTGCAGCGGCTGGAGGAGGCCGGTGAGGAAATCGAGCAGTTGCAGCATGGCCTGCGCGGCAACCTGAAAATCACCGCGCCGCTGGCCTATGGGCAGGCCTTTCTCGACCAGGTGTGTGGCGGTTTCCTCGAACAGTACCCGCAGATCGACCTGCAGGTGGACCTGTGCGACGAGTTCGTCAACCTGCTGGAAAGCGGCTACGACCTGGCCCTGCGCGAAGGCCATGACGACCTGCCGGGGCTGATCGCCCGGGTGGTCGGCAGCAATTGCCTGGCCCTGTGCGCCAGCCCGGCCTACCTGGCGCGCAAGGGTGTGGCGGTGACGCCGCAGACCCTCGACGAACACGAATGGTTGCTCTATCGCCATCCTTTGCTCAGCCGCGAATTCTGGTGGGTCGAACGGGACGGGCAACGCCTGAGCCTGGCGCAACCCCGGGCACCGCGGCTGCGCAGCGACAATTACGACCTGCTGCTGGCCAATGCCCTGGCCGGGCGCGGGTTGCTGCACACCCCGTTGTGGAGCGCCGCGCCTTACCTGGCCGACGGCCGCCTGGTACGGGTGATGGCCGACTATTCCATCGACCCCGACTGCTTCGGGCCGCACATCCTCGCGGTCTACCCCAGCCACCGGCGGGCCACGGCCAAAGTGCTGGCGTTCATCGATTACATCAGCGCGTTCCTGGCGAGCCGTGGCCTGGGCTGACTGGCGGTTCTTGTCAGGAAAACCCGGTAGGAGTACAAATGTACTCCATGACCACTTTATCTCCCCGCCGCAGTGCCATCCTGACCTTTATCCGCGAGCGCATCGCCGAACATGGCCAGCCCCCGAGCCTCGCTGAAATCAGCGAGGCCTTCGGCTTCGCCTCGCGCAGCGTGGCGCGCAAGCATGTCGTGGCGCTGACCGAAGCCGGCTTCATCGAGGTCAACCCCAACCAGGCCCGGGGCATCCGCCTGCTCAACCAGCCGCCGCGCCCCGAACTGCTCGACATCCCGGTGCTCGGCCGGGTCGCCGCCGGCCTGCCGATCGGCGCCGATGCCGAGGTGCACAGCCGCTTGCTGCTCGACCCGGCGCTGTTTTCCCGTACCCCCGACTACCTGCTGCGGGTCCAGGGCGACTCGATGATCGAGGACGGCATCCTCGACGGTGACCTGGTGGCGGTGCGCCGCGACAGTGAGGTGCGCAACGGCCAGATCGTGGTGGCGCGGCTGGACGGCGAGGTCACCATCAAGCGTTTCGAACGCCTGGCCGAGGGCGTGCGCCTGCTGCCGCGCAACCCGGCCTATGCGCCGATCCTGATCGGCGAGGACCGCGACCTGGCCATCGAAGGGGTGTTCTGTGGCCTGGTGAGGCAAGGCTGATGGGCGCCGTCGTGGCACTGGAGACGCTGTTCAATGCCGGCCGGGTGTGGAAGGGCCGCCCGACGGCGCCCGCGGCCAGCCCGCAACCCACCGGCCACGCCATGCTGGACGCGGCCTTGCCCGGCGGCGGCTGGCCGGAAGCGGCGCTGACGGAAATCCTCATCGCCGCCCAGGGTGTCGGCGAGCTGCAACTGCTGTGGCCGACCCTGGCCCGGCTCTCGGCCGCCGGCGAACGCATCGTGCTGGTGGCGCCGCCCCATGTGCCGTACCCCCAGGCCTGGCAGAGCGCCGGGGTCGACCTGCGCCAGTTGGCGGTGATCCAGGCCGGCGAGCGGGATGCCCTGTGGGCCGCCGAGCAGTGCCTGCGTTCGGGCAGTTGCGGGGCCGTGTTGTGCTGGCCGCAACAGGCCGACGACCGCGCCTTGCGGCGTTTGCAGGTGGCGGCCGAGACCGGCCAGACCCTGGCCTTTGCCTACCGCTCCCTCAAGGAAGCCATCAACCCTTCGCCGGCGGCCCTGCGCCTTGCCGTGGAGGCGCGGCCGGCGCAGCTGCGGGTGCTCAAGTGCCGTGGCGGCCTGGCCCATTCGGCGCCGATCGCCTTCGCCCCGGGGCCCTGAGGTTGCCATGCGCTGGGTCTGTATTTTGTTCCCGCAATTGGCGCTGGACGCGGCGCTGCGCCAGCGCCCCGAACCGGAGGCCGCGCTGGCGCTGCTCAGCGGGACGCCGCAGCGCCGGGTGATCCAGGCGGTGAATGCCGCGGGCCGCGAGCTGGGGTTGCGCCCCGGGCAGTCGTTGACCGCCGCCCAGGCCCTGAGCAAGGACTTCGCCAGCGCCGAATACGACGCCGAGGAAATTGCCCGTTGGCAGCAGTTTCTCGCGGCCTGGGCTTACCGCTTCAGTTCCCAGGTCAGCGTGCATTACCCGCGCACCCTGGTGTTCGAGATCGAGTCGAGCCTGGGTCTGTTCGGCCCCTGGCCGCAGCTGGAGGCGCGCCTGCGCCAGGAGCTGGGCGAGCTGGGTTTTCGCCACCGCATCGTCAGCGCGCCGAATCCGGCGGCGGCCCGGGTGCTGGCCAATGCCTACGACGGGCTGGCGGTGACCGACCTGGAGCAATTGCGCCAGGCCCTGGGGCGCATGCCCGTGGAGCGTCTCGGCCTGCCGCCGGGCGCGGCCACCGCCTTGTCGCGCATGGGCCTGCGCACCTTCGCCCAGGTGCGTGGGCTGCCCCGGGACACCCTGGCCCGGCGTTTCGACGCGGGCCTGCTCAAGCACCTGGACACTCTTTTGGGCGAGCGCTCCCTGGCGCTGGCGTTCTATCAGACGCCGGACCGTTTCGACTTGCGTATCGAGTTGAATTTCGATGTGCTGTCCCATCAGGCCCTGCTGTTTCCCCTGCGCCGCCTGGCCAGCGATCTGGCGGCGTTTCTCTGTGGCCGTGACAGCGGGGTGCAGCGCTTCGAGCTGCACCTGGAACATGTCGAGCTGCCCGACACCCTGGTCAAGGTTGGCCTGCTCAGCGCCGAGCGCGAGCCGGGGATGCTGTTCGAACTGGCGCGCGGGCGCCTGGAGCAAATCCAGGTGCCGGCGCCGGTGCGTGGTGTGCGCCTGGTGGCCGAGGATCTGCCGCGCTTCGTGCCGCAGCACCGCGAGCTGTTCGACGAGCGCCCGCAGCAATCCCTGCCCTGGGAGCAACTGCGCGAGCGCCTGCGCGCCCGCCTGGGGGACGAGGCGGTGCATGGCTTGCGCTTCCACTCGGACCACCGCCCCGAATGCAGCTGGCAGCCGGTCGGCGACAGCCAGGCCTGCCCGCTGCTGCCTGGGCCCCGGCGCCCGGGCTGGCTGCTGCGCGAGCCGCTGGTGCTGCCAGAAGGGGCGGCGCACATCCTTATGGGGCCGGAACGCATCGAGTCCGGCTGGTGGGACGGCGGCGACGTGCGCCGCGATTACTATCTGATCGAAACCCGCGGCGGCCAGCAGGGCTGGGCGTATCGCCCGGTGGGCGAGGCGGGCCCCTTGCTGTTGCAGGGCTGGTTCGCATGAAGGGCTACGCCGAACTGCACTGCCTGTCGAACTTCAGTTTCCAGCGCGGTGCCTCCAGTGCCCGCGAGCTGTTCGAGCGGGCGGCGGCCCAGGGCTACCAGGCCCTGGCGATTACCGACGAATGCAGCCTGGCCGGCATCGTCCGGGCCTGGCAGGCCTCCAAGGACAGCAACCTGGCGCTGATCGTCGGCAGCGAAATGCGTCTCGACGACGGTCCCAGGCTGGTGTTGCTGGTGGAGAACCTGGAGGGTTATCAGGGCCTGTGCCGGCTGATCACCCGTGGCCGGCGCCGGGCGCAGAAGGGCCAGTACCAGCTGCTGCGCGAAGACTTCGAACAACCCTTGCCGGGGCTGTTGGCCCTGTGGCTGGCGGACGAGCAGCCACAGGAGCAACAGCAGGAAACCGGACGCTGGTTGCAACAGGTGTTCGCCGACCGGTTGTGGCTGGCGGTGGAGCTGCACTGCGGCCAGGACGATCAGCGGCGCCTGGGCGAACTGCTGGCGCTGGCCCGAGGGCTGGGCATTGCCGCCGTGGCCTGCGGCGATGTGCATATGCATGTACGCGGGCGGCGGGCCTTGCAGGACACCATGACCGCGATCCGCCATCACGTGCGGGTGGCCGAGGCCGGCCAGCGCCTGCACCCCAATGGCGAACGGCATTTGCGCAGTATCGAGGCGTTGCGCGGGCTGTATCCGCCGGCCCTGCTGGAGGAGTCGCTGAAGATCGCCGAACGCTGCCATTTCGACCTTGGGCAACTGCACTACCAATATCCCCGGGAGCTGGTGCCCCAAGGGCAGACGCCCGCCAGCTGGCTGCGCGAGCTGACCGAGCGCGGCATCGTCAAGCGCTGGCCCGGGGGCGCCAAGCCCAAGGTGCTCAAGCAGATCGACGATGAGCTGGAGCTGATCACCGAGCTGGGGTACGAGAGCTATTTCCTCACGGTGCACGACATCGTCAACTTTGCCCGCGGCCAGTCGATCCTCTGCCAGGGCCGGGGCTCGGCGGCCAACTCGGTGGTGTGTTTCGCCCTGGGCATCACCGAGATCGACCCGGACCGCTCGACCCTGCTGTTCGAGCGTTTTCTCTCCCGCGAGCGCAACGAGCCGCCGGATATCGACGTGGACTTCGAGCACGATCGTCGCGAGGAAGTCCTGCAGTACGTGTTCCAGCGTTACGGCCGCCACCGCGCCGCGCTGACCGCGGTGGTCAGCACCTACCACGGCGCCGGCGCGGTGCGCGATGTGGCCAAGGCCCTGGGCCTGCCGCCGGACCAGGTCAACGCCCTGGCCGATTGCTGCGGCCACTGGAGCGATACGCCGCCGGTCGTCGAGCGCCTGCGGGAGGCCGGTTTCGACCCGGACAGCCCGGTGCTGCGCCGGGTCCTGAGCCTGACCGGGCAACTGATCGGCTTTCCCCGGCACTTGTCCCAGCACCCCGGCGGCTTCGTGATTTCCGAGCAGCCGCTGGACACCCTGGTGCCGGTGGAAAACGCGGCCATGGTCGAGCGCACCATCATCCAGTGGGACAAGGACGACCTGGACGCGGTCGGGCTGCTCAAGGTGGACGTGCTGGCGCTGGGCATGCTCAGCGCGATTCGCCGCTGTTTCGATCTGATCCATGGCTATCGGGACCAGCGGCTAAGCCTGGCCAGCATCCCCGCCGAGGACCCGGCCACCTACGAAATGATCGGCCGCGCCGACACCATCGGCGTGTTCCAGATCGAGTCGCGGGCGCAGATGTCGATGCTGCCCCGGCTCAAGCCGAAGAACTTCTATGACCTGGTGATCGAGGTGGCCATCGTCCGGCCGGGGCCGATCCAGGGCGGCATGGTCCATCCGTACCTGCGCCGGCGTGACAAAAAGGAGAAGGTGACCTATCCCTCGGCGGAGCTCAAAGAGGTGCTGGAGCGAACCCTGGGCGTGCCGCTGTTCCAGGAGCAGGTGATGCAGATCGCCATCGTCGCCGCCGACTACACCCCCGGCGAGGCCGACCAGTTGCGCCGCTCCATGGCCGCCTGGAAACGCCACGGCGGCCTGGAACCCCATCGCCTGCGCCTGCGCGACGGCATGCGCGCCAATGGCTACAGCGACGAGTTCGCCGCGCAGATCTTCGAGCAGATCAAAGGCTTCGGCAGCTACGGTTTCCCCGAGTCCCACGCCGCCAGTTTCGCCTTGCTGACCTATGCCAGCTGCTGGCTCAAATGCCACGAGCCGGCGGCCTTCGCCTGCGCCCTGATCAACAGCTGGCCCATGGGTTTCTACAGCCCCGACCAGATTCTCCAGGACGCGCGCCGGCATCAGTTGGCGATTCGTCCGGTGGACGTGCGCGCCAGCACCTGGGATTGCAGCCTGGAGCCGCTGGCCGGCGCGCAGCCGGCGTTGCGCCTGGGGCTGCGGATGATCAAGGGCTTTCGCGAAGACGACGCGCGGCGGATCGAGGCGGCGCGTGGGCATGGCCCGTTTGTCGACATCGCCGACCTCGGGCAACGGGCGCGCCTGGACAGCCGCGCCCAGGAGCTGCTGGCCGATGCCGGTGCCCTGCGCGGGCTGGTCGGGCACCGGTATCGGGCGCGCTGGGAAGTGGCGGGGGTGCAGCAACAGCTCGGCCTGTTCGCCGGCCTGCCGCGCCAGGAGGAAGCGCCGGTGGTCTTGCCGCGACCGACGGTCGGCGAAGACCTGCAGGCCGATTACCTGAGCGTCGGCACTACCCTGGGGCCGCATCCGCTGGCCTTGCTGCGGGGCGAGCTCAAGGCCCGGCGCTGCCGCAGTTCCCGCGAGCTGCTGGAGGTCGAGCACGGGCGCCCGGTGAGCATCGCCGGGCTGGTCACCGGGCGCCAGCGACCGGGCACCGCCAGCGGCGTGACCTTCGTCACCCTGGAAGACGAGTTCGGCAACGTCAACGTGGTGGTCTGGCGTGACCTGGCCGAGCGCCAGCGCAAGGTCCTGGTGGGCGCGCAGTTGCTCAAGGTCGACGGCACCCTGGAAACCGAAGGCGAGGTCCGCCACCTGATCGCCGGGCGCCTGAGCGACCTCAGCGACCTGCTGAGCGGTATCAGCGTGCGCAGCCGGGACTTTCGCTGACGGAGCGAGCGCTTGCCCAAAGGTGCAGGCGTAGGGCGGAGCGCCCGGCAGTCAATCGACTGGCGCCAGAGTTTTTATTTCTTTTCGCAATGATGGCACTTTGGCATAATCGCCGCCGCCGACGCCTCCTGCGTCACGTTTCAGCGTGCCCTGACTGCTATTTCCGAACCCGCAGAAGCCGTGTTTCGCAAGGCTGTGGCAGGGCGCAGGCACTTTTTTATGAATACTCAAAAGGAACGCAGAGTGAGACTGATCTCGAAGTTGGTGATGTCGGGCGTAGCGTTGGCTGTACTGGCGGGCATGAGCGGTTGTGCCACTGAAAGCTCCCGGGCGTTGCCGGTGGAGAAGGTCCAGAGCGCCAATCAGGTGTGGACCGGGGCTCGGGTACCGATGGCGGTGGGCAAGTTCGATAACCGCTCCAGCTACATGCGCGGGATTTTCTCCGACGGCGTCGACCGCCTCGGTGGCCAGGCCAAGACCATCCTGATTACCCACCTGCAGCAGACCCACCGCTTCAATGTGCTGGATCGCGACAACATGGGCGAGATCCAGCAGGAAGCGGCGATCAAGGGCCAGGCGCAGAAGCTCAAGGGCGCGGACTTCGTGGTGACCGGCGATGTCACCGAGTTCGGCCGCAAGGAAACCGGCGACCACCAGCTGTTCGGCATTCTCGGCCGTGGCAAGACCCAGGTGGCCTATGCCAAGGTGGCATTGAACATCGTCAACATCAGCACTTCCGAAGTGGTGTATTCGACCCAGGGTGCCGGTGAGTACGCCCTGTCCAACCGCGAGGTGATCGGCTTCGGCGGCACCGCCTCCTACGACTCGACCCTCAACGGCAAGGTCCTCGATCTGGCCATGCGCGAGGCCGTCAACCGCATGGTCGAGGCGATTGACGCCGGCGCCTGGAAACCCAGCCGCTGATCAACACCGCTGACAGGGAGAAGAGCATGTTCAACACCCAGATGGCCCGGCCGCTGATGGCCGCCACGTTGCTGGGCAGCGTATTGCTGGCCGGTTGCAGTGGGCCGAAGACGCTTTACCAGTGGGAAACCTACCAGACCCAGACCTACGAGTACTTCAAGGGCGAGGAGGCCAAGGAGGCCCAAGTCGAAGCGCTGGAACGCGACCTGCAGAAGATCAAGTCCACCGGCAAGGCGGTGCCGCCGGGTTACCACGCGCACCTGGGCATGCTCTATGCGGGCCTGGGCAAGGACGACCAGATGGTGCAGCAGTTCAACACCGAGAAGGCGCTGTTCCCCGAATCCACGCCGTACATGGACTTTCTGCTGAAGAACGCCAAGAAGGGAGCCGGCCAATGAACCTCTACACCTTGCGCAACCTGTTGGGCCTGTTGGCCGTCAGCCTGCTGGTGGGCTGCGCCACGCCCAAGACCGTGGACTACTCGGCCTACAAGCAGGCCCGGCCGAAGTCGATCCTGGTGCTGCCGCCGCTCAACGAGTCGCCGGACGTCAAGGCCACCTACAGCATGCTGTCCCAGGTGACCTTTCCCCTGGCCGAAGCCGGTTATTACGTGATGCCGATCGCGGTGGTGGATGAAACCTTCCGCCACAACGGCCTGACCAACCCGGCGGACATCCATGGCTTGTCGCCGGCCAAGCTCAACGAGATCTTTGGCGCCGATGCCGGGCTGTATATCACCGTCAAGGAATACGGAACCAGCTACATGCTGATCAGCAGTGCCACTGTGGTCACCGCCAGTGCCACCCTGGTCGACCTGAAGACCGGCACCACGCTGTGGACCGGCACTGCCCGGGCCTCCAGCGAAGAGGGCAACAATAACAGCGGCGGTGGCCTGGTGGGCATGCTGATCACCGCCGCGGTGAAGCAGATCATCAACACCTCCACCGACGCCGGTCACCCGATCGCCGGCATCACCAGCCAGCGCTTGCTGTCGGCCGGGCAACACGCGGGCCTGTTGTACGGTCCGCGCTCGCCGAAATACGGCACCGACTGAGGTCTTCAGGGCGGGCAATCCGCCCTGTGCCAGGCGGCGCCTGCGAGCGTCCGCCTGGACCTTGCGCCTAGGCTGTTTGTTCAATAGTGCCCGGCGCACGCTGGGGGCGCTCGCGGGCAGGGCGTCCGACCAGCGGCAGCGGTGATTCGGCCTCATGGCTGAAAATCTTGAAACCATCCGTGTGCAGGGTGCTCAAAGGCTCTGGAGGCTGCTGCGTCGCGACCTCCTGAAAATTCATGCTTGCCATGCTTTTCGTAGAGTTCGCTCATGCCGTTCTTATCCGATCCTCATGGTTGCCAGGGCTGGAGAGGCGAGATGGCCGGGCGCATCCAGGCGTTCGACTGGTCCGTCACCGAGCTGGGCGCGCTGGAGCAGTGGTCGTCGAGCCTGTGCAGCGCCGTGCAACTGTTGCTGGCCTCGCCGGTGCCGCTGGTCATGCTCTGGGGCCGCTCGGGCTACATGATCTACAACGATGCCTACGCCGAATTCGCCGGCGGCCGGCATCCGTACCTGCTCGGCCGCCAGGTGGAGCTGGGCTGGCCGGAAGTGGCGGATTTCAACCGCCATGTGCTGGACACCTGCCTGGCGGGCGGGACCCTGTCGTACCGCAACAAAGAGCTGGTCCTGCTGCGCAACGGCCAGCCGGAACATGTCTGGATGGACCTCTACTACAGCCCGGTGGCCGGCGACGACCAGGCCCCGGCCGGGGTCATGGCGATCGTGGTCGAGACCACCGCCCACGTGCTGTCCGAGCAGCGCCGCCAGGAAGTCGAGAACGCCTACCGCGCGGAAAACGAACGGGTGCAGCTGGCGCTCAATGCCGGGGCGTTGCTGGGTTCCTTTGTCTGGGACATCAAGGCCGATCGGCTGTCGGGCGACGAGCGTTTTGCCCGGACCTTTTCCTACCCGCTGGAGCAGCCGCTGGACGACCTGTCGATGGCGGTCGCCGATGGCCGGGTGCACCCCGAGGATCTGCCGCGGATCAAGGAACAGGCCGCCTACAGCGTGAAAAAGGGCGTGCCCTACAACACCGAATACCGGATCCGCCGGGAGGACGGCAGTTACCTGTGGGTCATGGGCTGTGGCCGTTGCGAGTTCGACGACGCAGGACAGGCCTTGCGCTTTCCCGGCGTGCTGATCGATATCCACGAACGCAAGATGGCCGAAGAGTCGCTGCTGCAACTGACGCGCAACCTCGAGCAGCGGGTGGCCGAGGAGGTCAACGCGCGGGTCTCGGCCGAGGAGCAGTTGCGCCAGGTGCAGAAGCTCGAAGCCATTGGCGGCATGACCGGTGGCGTGGCCCACGACTTCAACAACCTGCTGCAAGTGATCGCCGGCAACCTGCACCTGCTGGCGCGCCATGAGCCGGACAATGCCAATGTGCAGCGGCGGGTCGGCGCGGCCATTACCGCGGTCGAGCGCGGCGCCAAGCTGTCCGCGCAATTGCTCGCGTTCGCCCGGCGCCAGCCGCTGTCGCCCGAGGTCTACAACCCCCGCCGGATCCCCGACAGCCTGAGTGAGCTGCTGCAACGGGCCCTCGGCGAAACCATCGACATCGATGTGCAACTGCCGGCGAAGCCCTGGTGCATCAAGGTCGATCGCAGCCAGCTGGAAAATGCCTTGCTCAACCTGGCGATCAACGCCCGCGACGCCATGAAGGGTGAGGGCACCATCGGCATCCGCGGCGAAAATGTGATGCTCGACCGCGGTTTCTGCGCCGGCAAGGGCATCAGCCCCGGTGACTACCTGTGCCTGTCGGTGGCCGATACCGGCGATGGCATGCCGCCCGAGGTGCTCAAGCAGGCGTTCGAGCCGTTCTTCACCACCAAGCGCGACGGCCAGGGCACCGGGCTGGGACTGAGCATGGTGTTCGGTTTCGTCAAGCAGAGCGGCGGCCATATCGAGATGCTCAGCACGCCGGGGCAGGGCACCACGGTGCGCATGTATTTTGTCCGCAGCACCGAACAGGAGCCGGGAGAGGCGCCCCGGCGCGGGCAGCGGCCTGGCCACGGCCAGGAAACCATCCTGGTGGTGGAGGACAACGAGGACGTCCGCGCGGCGGCGGTCGAGCTGCTGGAGAGCGCCGGCTACAAGGTGCTGGTGGCGGCCAATGGCGATGCGGCCATGCAACTGCTGCTGAGCGGCGCCCGGGTCGAGCTGATCTTCACCGATGTGGTGATGCCCGGCCTGATCAAAAGCACTGACCTTGCGCTCTGGGCCAAGACCCAGTCGCCGGCCGTGGCGGTGCTGTTCACCTCGGGGCATACCCGCGACATCATTTCCTGCAATCACCAGCTCAGCCCGGACACCCACCTGTTGAGCAAGCCCTACAGCCCGGATGCCCTGACCGCCATGGTCAGGTCGGTGCTGGAGGCGTGAGGCCATAAGCGGGGAAAAGTCCGCCAAACGTTCGACATCCGCGGTTGCTCAAAACCCCGGGCCCATGCACCCTGCACCTCGGTCGGGTGGCTGCCGGTCGCCGGTGCTGGCGCCGTGGGGCTTTCTGACTTGACCTCTGTTCCGACACCTCCGATACAAGGCTGTCCCATGACTTCAGCGCGCAACACGCCTTCGCCCCAGGTTTTGTCTTCCTTGCCCGCGAACAGCTCGGGTTTTGTCAGGGTGCGCGGCGCCCGCGAACACAACCTGCGCAACGTCGACGTGGATATTCCCCGCGATGCGCTGGTGGTGTTCACCGGGGTCTCCGGCTCCGGCAAATCGTCCCTGGCGTTCTCGACCCTGTATGCCGAGGCCCAGCGCCGCTACTTCGAATCGGTGGCGCCCTACGCCCGGCGCCTGATCGATCAGGTCGGGGTGCCGGATGTCGACGCCATCGAAGGCCTGCCGCCGGCGGTGGCCCTGCAACAGCAGCGCGGCACGCCGAGCACCCGCTCTTCGGTGGGCAGCGTCACCACCTTGTCCAGCCTGATCCGCATGCTCTATTCCCGGGCTGGCAGCTACCCGCCGGGACAGCCGATGCTCTACGCCGAAGACTTCTCGCCCAACACCCCGCAAGGGGCCTGCCCCAACTGTCACGGCCTGGGCCGGGTCTACGAGGTCAGTGAGGCGTCCATGGTCCCGGACCCTTCGCTGACCATCCGCCAGCGCGCGGTGGCGTCCTGGCCGCTGGCCTGGCAAGGGCAGAACCAGCGCGACATCCTCGTGACCCTGGGCTACGACGTCGATATTCCCTGGCGCGACCTGCCGCAAGAACAGCGCGACTGGATCCTGTTTACCGAAGAAACCCCGACCGTGCCGGTGTACGCCGGGCTGACCCCGGAGCAGACCCGCGAGGCCCTCAAGCGCAAGCAGGAACCGAGCTACATGGGCACCTTCAGCGGGGCCCGGCGCTATGTGCTGCACACCTTCACCCATTCGCAAAGCGCGCTGATGAAAAAGCGCGTGTCGCAGTTCATGCTCGGCAGCCCGTGCCCGCTGTGCGAGGGCAAGCGGCTGAAGCGCGAGGCGCTGTCGGTGACCTTCGCCGGCCTCGACATCGGCGAGCTGTCGCAGATGCCCCTGCTGCAACTGGCCGAGGTGCTCAAGCCGGTGGCCGCCCAGGCTTACCTGGAACAGGCCGAGGAGGCCGGCGAGGTCTGGAGCCACGAACAGACCCAGGCCGCGCGCCAACAACGGATCACCCAGGGTGCGCCGGGGCATGTCGGAGGGCCGGATGTGCGGCACACGCCGAACCTGTCCCTGGAAAAGCGCCTGGCCGCGCAACGCATCGCCCAGGACCTGCTGGAGCGGGTCAGCACCTTGACTGGCCTGGGCCTGGGTTACCTGGCCCTGGAGCGCAGCACGCCGACCCTGTCGTCCGGCGAGTTGCAGCGTCTGCGCCTGGCGACTCAATTGGGCTCGCAACTGTTCGGGGTGATCTACGTGCTCGACGAGCCTTCGGCCGGCCTGCACCCGGCGGACGCCGAGGCATTGTTCGAGGCCCTGCAGCAGCTCAAGGCTTCGGGCAATTCGCTGTTCGTGGTCGAGCACGACCTGCAGACCATGCGCCGCGCCGACTGGCTGATCGACGTCGGCCCGGCGGCGGGCGAGCAGGGCGGCCAGGTGCTGTACAGCGGTCCGCCGGCGGGGTTGGCCCAGGTCGCGCAGTCGCAGACCCGCGCCTACCTGTTCGCCGAACAGGCGCCGGCCCGCCGTACCGCGCGCCAGGCCCAGGGCTGGCTGCGCCTGGAGGGCATCAGCCGCAACAACCTGAAGGACCTGAGCGCGGAATTCCCCCTCGGCTGTTTTACCGCGGTGACCGGGGTGTCGGGCTCCGGCAAGTCGAGCCTGGTCAGCCAGGCCTTGCTGGAACTGGTGGGCGCGCACCTCGGGCGGCCGCAGGGCAACGAAGAACCGGAGGAGCTGAACCTGGAAGATGACGCCCCGCAGGCCAGCAGCGGCGAAGTCACCGCCGGGCTGGAGCGGATCAAGCGCCTGGTGCAGGTGGACCAGAAACCCATCGGCCGTACCCCGCGCTCGAACCTGGCGACCTACACCGGGCTGTTCGACCATGTGCGCAAGCTGTTCGCCGCCACCCCCGAGGCGCGCGCGCTGGGCTACGACGCCGGGCAGTTCTCCTTCAACGTCGCCAAGGGCCGCTGCCCGGCCTGCGAAGGCGAAGGTTTTGTCAGCGTCGAGCTGCTGTTCATGCCCAGCGTCTATGCGCCGTGCCCGACCTGCCACGGCGCGCGTTACAACCCGCAGACCCTGGCCATCCAGTGGCAAGGCCTGGACATCGCCCAGGTCCTGCAACTGACGGTGCAGGAGGCGGTCGAGGTGTTCGCCGGACAGGCGAGCATCCGCCGTTCCCTGGAAGTCTTGCGCGATATCGGCCTGGGTTACCTGCGCCTCGGCCAGCCGGCCACCGAGCTGTCCGGTGGCGAAGCGCAGCGGATCAAGCTGGCCACCGAGCTGCAGCGCAACCCCCGCGGCGCCACCCTGTATGTGCTGGACGAGCCGACCACCGGCCTGCATCCGCGGGATGTCGATCGCCTGCTGGAACAACTGGACAACCTGGTGCGGGCCGGCCATAGCGTGGTGGTGGTCGAGCATGAAATGCGCGTGGTGGCCCAGGCCGACTGGGTGATCGATATCGGCCCGGGCGCTGGCGACCAGGGCGGCAAAGTGGTGGTCAGCGGGACGCCACAGCAGGTGGCCAGGCACCGCAAGAGCCGCACCGCGCCGTTTCTGGCCCAGGCGCTGGGGTGAGTCGCGGCACCCTCCGCGGGGCTTCGCTCGTGGCGGGTTGGAGGCGGGCGGTGGGGCGCGGGAAATGTCGCTGAAGGCGACGAACGGTTAGCGCTGTGGTCTGATTGACGGTCGACAGACAGCGGTGGTGGAGGTCATTCTGGTAACTGGCGAGCGCCTGTAAGTGCGCTTGCTACCGATCAACAAACGGAGGTGTTTCATGCCGGTGCCCCATGACCTGTATCAGGACCTGAGCTACAGCAAAGAAGACATTCAACAGCGCCGGGCCAGTGACCCGCACTTGAATGCCTTGTTCGACAAATACTCCAGCATTGATGATCAGGTGCTCAAAGCGGAGGCCGCGGCGGCCGCTGACGAGGAGCTGAAACGACTCAAGGAAAAGCGGCTGCTGATCAAGGACGAAATCTCCGAGAAGCTGACCGCCCGCTTCTGACCCCGACCCTGTCCTGAGCGAGATGTCCCGAGGCTTCGGGCGTCTCGCCAGGTTCTACGCAATCCAGAGCATTGGCTGCTCTTTCCGCTATTTGCCCGTTTACTCCCCTGTATCGACCCGCACCCTTGGCGAGACGCGCCCGAGTCGGGCGCGCCTGTTTCAGCGCCTGCCTGCCTCAAGGGCACTCGCAGGTGCTCGGGCCGAATACCGGGCCTGCACAGGGATCTTCGGACGGTCCGAACACCGGGCACGCGGCCAGCGCCGACAGGGATGAAGTGAGCAGCAGGGAAGCCAGGAGGATTTTGATTTTCATGGGGGATCCACTCTCAATGTGATGGGAATCAATCGGATTCGATTGTTTGTCTTTCCTTGGTGGGCGCCGGTGACGGCGCCGCGCGGGACAGCTTAGATCAGAATCTGGCGAGCATGCCGGTGCCCATGCCGTTATCGCATCAAGGCGCCTTTGACAGCGCGACGCTCAGCGGCAGGCGCGCCATGTGCGTGGCCTTGAGCGAGCCGAAGTACAGCGCGTCGCCGTATTCGCGCACCGTGGTGATCGGTGCGTAGTTGCCGGCGCTGGCGTCCTGCAGGTTGGCGATGACCTGGCCCTGGGTATCCAGGCCGAGGACGAAGCCGCGTTTTTCCACCGGCTTGGGCAGCACGGTCATGGCCCGCACGATCATCTTGCGCATCAGCGGGTAGGGCGCGGTGCCGTCCAGCAGGACATTGCGCGGGGCGTAGAGCGCCACCCAGAAACGCCCCTGGCCGTTGAAGCTGAGGTTGTCCGGCAGCCCCGGCAGGTTGTCGATGAACAGGTCGTGGGTGCCGGCCTTGGCGCCGCTGAGCCAGTAGCGGCTGATCCGGTAGGCGCCGGTTTCGTTGACCAGCACATAGCTTTCCTCGGGGCCGAGGGCGACGCCGTTGGCGAACTCCAGGCCGCCCAGCAACTGTTCGGTCTGGCCGGTCTGGAAGTCATAGCGCAGCAGGCGCCCGTCGCCGCCGTGCTCGATCACCGCCTCGCCATCCTGGCCGTAGCCCCAGCGGCTGGTGGCGTCGCTGAAGTAGGCATAACGCCCGGCGGCGTCCACTGCCACATCGTCGGTAAAACCGAAGGGCAGGCCGTTGGCGGAGGTGGTGAGGGTGCTCAGCTGGCCCTTGGCATCCAGCGCCAGCAGGCCCTTGACCGCGTCGGCGATGATCAGCCGGCCATCCGGATGCCGGGCCAGGCCCAGGGGGCGTCCGCCGGTATGGGCCAGTACCTGCAGGGTGCTGCCGTCCAGGGCGGTGCGGATCACCCGCCCGTCATGCAGGCCGCTGATCAGCGAGCCGTCTTCCAGCAACAGGGCTTCCGGCCCGTCGATATTCAGCGCGCCCACCGTTTGCACGCCCTTGAGTTTCTGGTTTTCGGCGTACAGGCCGCTCTTCAGCGAAGGCGCCACCGGCGGGGTCCAGGCCAATGGCTGGACCTTGGTCGGCATCAGCAGCAGAAAGGCGCCGATGGCGATGACCACGACCAACAGCAGATGGCGAAACTTGATCCGACGGGGTGCGACGGGCTTCATCGAGGGTGGCTCCTGGTGATGGGTTCAGGTCGCGCTCTGCGGCGCGACGTCGGCGCCCCGGGGAATCGCCCGTTGCGCCATCTCGCACAAGGCTAGCAGGGAGTCGGCGGACTCCCGTTCTATCCGCCTTCTGAATAGCAGGCGATTGCCCAGGCGCATCAGCAGGCCGTCGAAGCGGTATTCCAGTGTGCGGATAAAGCGCGTGCGGTGGGCGTCCAGCGCCTGGCATTCGTAGGTCACCACCAACTCCAGGCCATGATCGCCCTTGGCCGCGGCGCTCCAGCGATGCCCGGGCAGGTACTCGTCGACCCGCCAGCTCAGGTGCCCGCTGCGCCCGCCGGCGTGGATGTCTTCCTCGAAGCGCGCGCCGGCGGGCAGGGCCCCGGCCGGACCCTGGACCTTCAGCGACGAGGGGTGCCACTCCGGCCAGCGGCTGGAGGCGCAGGCGTAGTCGAGCAGGGCCACCGGGTTGCGCGGAATATCGATCTGATGCTGCATGCGGGTCATGGACGAGGACCTTGTCGATAGAGAGGAGGTGGCGGGTTCCGGCTCCCAGTACAGGGTGCCGAACAGGTAATCCATCAGCGGCAGGACGATGTTGAAATTGCGCTCCTGCATCAGCTCGCGACGGTGATGCAGCTCATGCAGGCGGCGCATCTGGCGGATCCACGGCAGCCGCGCCAGCGGGTGCTCGGCCGGCAGGTGTTCGCAGGCATGGAACACCTCGTAGGCCAGGTAACCGATCAGGGTGCAGCTGGCGAACAGCGCTGCGACATTGGCATTCCAGAACTTCAGCAGCCACCACAGCGGCAGGGCGAACAGTAGGCTGTGGACCACGATCAGCCAGGCCGGAAACAGGATCACCCGCCAGTCCCGGGGGCCGTCGTAGGTCATGTACCCGGGCACGAAGAAACTGTGGTGATCGCCGCTGTGGCGGGCGTAGAACATTCGCGCGAAGGCCTGCTTGTGGTGGCCCAGCCAACGGTGCACGACGTAGATGCACAGGTTGAAGAACAGCAGCGCCACCGGCACCGCCAGCCACTCCAGGGGCTGTACCTGGTGCAGGGTGCTCCACAGCAGGGCGATGCATGCAATGCCATAGGCCAGCACGAAACCGCCGTGCAGCCACGGGTTGTAGCGCGGATGAACCGCGGCGCGGTAACGCTCGCGAAATGCCAGGGTGGTTTGCCTCAAGGCCGTTCTCCAGTGGGTTTTATTGTTCTTGTTGACAGAAGATTAGTCCTGCTCGAATTATCCAGCTAATGGATATTCGGAATGGGCATTATTCATGAAGCTGAATTTGCGGCACCTGGATCTCAACCTGCTCTTGGTGTTCGACGCGCTGATGCAGGAGCAGAACCTGTCCCGCGCGGCCGTGCGCCTGAACCTCAGCCAGCCGGCCGTGAGCAACGCCCTGGCGCGCCTGCGCAGCCAGCTCGATGAGCCGCTGTTCATCCGCACCGCCCGGGGCATGCAGCCCACACCGCGGGCCCATGTGCTGCACGGTTCGGTGCGCCAGGCCCTACGCCTGCTGCAGGAAGGCCTGGACCCGGGTAGCGAGTTCGACCCGGCGGCGGCCGACCAGACCTTTACCCTGTCGATGAACGACTACGCCCAGGCGCGCCTGTTGCCGGCGCTGTCGCGGCGCCTGCAAAGCGCCGCGCCCAAGGTGCGCCTGGCGGTGCGCAGCGATGCCGCCGACTCCCTGCCGGCCTGGCTGACCACCGGGATGCTCGACCTGGCGGTGGACTACCTGTACTTCGACGACCCCGACCTCTGCTACCAGCCGCTGCTGGAAGAACAGCTGGTGGTGATCGGCCGTATCGACCACCCGGCCTTCGAGCCGCAGCTCGGCCTCAAGGCCTATGAGCAGAGCCGGCACGTGGCGATTCCGGACCGGGGCGGGCGCGGCTCGCCGCTGGAGATCGTCCTCGGTTCGGCCAAGGTCCAGCGCCATGTGCAGCTGTTCGTCCCGCATTACCTGAGCATTCCCTTGATCGTCGCCCAGTCGGATTTGCTGGGCACGGTGCCGCGGCGCCTGGCGGAGCACTTCTGCGCGCTGATGCCGATCCGCATCGCCGAGCTGCCCTTGGTGGCGCCGCCGGTGCAGGTCAGCCTGATCTGGCATCGCCAGCAGGAGCGGGTGCCGGGGCATCGCTGGCTGCGCGAGGAAATCATCGCCCTGGCCGCCCGGTTCGCGCAGCAGCCGGAGCTGTCCGGGCGTTGATGACAAAAAACCAACAAAAGATTGGGACTGGTCCGATTGGCACCGCGGACACCGCCTGTATCCTTTGGGGCCCGCTTGACGAGCAGCCGTGCTGACTCAGAGGCGTCAACCCATTGGAGATTGCATGCGTCACTCGATTCTGAACATTGCCCTGGCAGCCAGCTGCCTCTTTGGCCTGGCCGGGCAGACCGCCATGGCGGCGGTGGATGCCAGCCAGTACGTGGAACTCAAGGATGCCGTGCCGCAGGTCGTGCCCGGCAAGATCGAAGTGGTGGAACTGTTTTCCTACGGCTGCGGCCACTGCTACAACCTCGAAGCCTCGATCAACCCCTGGGCCGCCCAGCTTCCCGAAGACGTGAACTTCGTCAAGCTGCCGGCCATGTTCGGCGGGATCTGGGATGTCTACGGCCAGCTGTACCTGACCCTGGCGACCATGGACGCCAAGCCCGAGGTGCACCACGCGGTATTCGAGGCGATCCACCGCGGCAACCGCCTGAAAACCCCCGAGGCCATGGCCGAGCTGCTCAAAGGCCAGGGCATCGAGCCGGCGAAGTTCCTCGCCACCTACAACTCCTTCGCCGTGCAGGCCAAGGTGATGGACGCGAAAAAACGCACCGCGGCCTACCAGGCCACCGGCGTGCCGTCGCTGGTGGTGGACGGCAAGTACCGCTTCGGCATGACCAACAATGGCGCCAAAGGCCTGTTCGCGGTGGCGGACCAGTTGATCGCCCAGGTGCGGGCGGCAAAATAAGCCCTCGATCCCCTGGCCGCTGTCCAGCCGGCGAGGCTCGGCAGCGGCTCCAGGGCATCGAGCGGTAGTCAAAAAGGGCATCGCTAGCGATGCCCCTCATTAGCGCTGTCAGTCCTTGATCCGCGGCGCCTGCGGATGCGGGCTCGGGAACGCCTGCTCATAAGCCCGGCACAGGCGCAGCACCTGATCATCGGCAAACCGCGCCCCCACCACCTGCAGGCCCACCGGCAAGCCGTCCTCGGCGAAGCCGCACGGCACCGAGGCGGCCGGTTGCTGGGTGAGGTTGAAGGGGTAGCTGAAGGGCGTCCATTCCATCCATTCGCCCAGGCCGGAACCCGGTGGCACGTTGTGCCCGGCGGCGAAGGCGGTGAGCGGCAGCATGGGCGAGACCAGCAGGTCGTAGCGCCTGTGGAACCCGGCCATGTGCGCCACCAGCGCCGCGCGGGCTTCCAGGGCCAGGGTGTAGTCGTGAAGGCTGATGCCTTCACCCTGCCGGGCAATGCGCAGCAGGCCCGGGTCGAGCTGCTGGCGTTGCTCCTGGCTCAGTTGCCCGGCCAGCCGCGCGGCGCCGGCGAACCACAGGGTATTGAACAACTCCAGCGGGTCGCTGAACCCCGGGTCGACCTGCTCGACGTCGGCACCCAGTTGCGCCAGGCGTTCCACCGCCCGGGCCACCACCCGCGCCACCTGTGGCTGCACCTTCACGTAGCCGAAGTCGGCGCTGTAGGCGATACGCAGGCCTTTGAGGTCAGTGCTCTGCGGCAACCAGGGCGTGCTGCGTGGGGCCCCGGCAAGGCCGTCGCGGGCATCCGGGCGGGCGACGGTTTGCAGCATCAGCAGCGCATCGTCGACGGTGCGGGTCATCGGCCCCAGGTGCGAGAGGATAGTCATGGCGCTGGCCGGCCACTGCGGCACGTAGCCGAAGGTCGGCTTGATCCCGAAGGTGCCGGTGAAGGCGCAGGGAATGCGGATCGAACCACCGGCATCGCTGCCCTGGTGCAGCACGCCGAGGTTCAGCGCGGCCGCGGCGGCCGCGCCACCGGAGGAGCCACCGGCGGTGGTGCGGGTGTCCCAGGGGTTGCGGGTGATGCCGTACAGCGGGTTGTCGGTCACGCCTTTCCAGCCGAACTCCGGGGTGGTGGTCTTGCCCAGCAGCACCGCGCCGGCGTTGCGCATAAAGGCCGGGAAGGGCGCATCGACGTCCCAGGGGCCGCTGGCGGAGGTGGTTTTCGAGCCCTTGCGGGTGGGCATGCCACGGGTCAGGGTCAGGTCCTTGATCGAGGCCGGCACGCCGTCCAGCGCACCGCAGGGCTGGCCCTTGAACCAGCGCTGCTCGGAGGCTTTTGCCGCGTCCAGCGCGCCTTGCGGGTCGACATGGCAATAGGCGTTGACCTGCGGGTTGAAGCGCTCGATGCGCGCCAGGGCGTCCTCGGTCGCTTCCACCGGCGACAGGCGCTTGTCACGGTAATGGGCGAGCAGTTCGACGCCGCTCATCTCGGCGATTTCGCGGTGTCGGGTCATGCTGTCGCTCCTACTTGCGCCGCGTTGACCATGGCCCGCAGCAACACGGCGCAACCGTCGGCCAGGTCCTGGGGCGCGGCGTTTTCGATTTCGTTGTGGCTGATGCCGCCTTCGCAGGGCACGAAGATCATTCCGGCGGGGCCCAGCTCGGCGATGAAGATCGCGTCGTGCCCGGCGCCGCTGACGATGTCCATATGGCTCAGGCCCAGCTGTTCGGCGCCCTGGCGTACTGCGGCGACGCAGGCGGGGTCGAAGTCCAGTGGCGGGAAATCGGCGGTGGGGGTCAGTTCGAAGCCCAGGCCGTGCTGCTGGCAGGTGTCCTCGATCACCTGGCGCACCTCGTCGACCATGGCTTGCAGTTTGTCGGCATGCAGGTGGCGCAGGTCGAGGGTCATCTGCACCTGGCCGGGAATCACATTGCGCGAGCCCGGGTGCAGGCTCAGGCAGCCGACCGTGCCACAGGCGTGAGGCTGTTGCTCGTGGGCGATGCGGTTGACCGCGCTGACCACTTGGGCGGCGCCCACCAGGGCATCCTTGCGCAAGTGCATCGGCGTCGGCCCGGCATGGGCCTCGACCCCGGTCAGGGTCAGGTCGAACCACTTCTGGCCGAGGCAGCCCATGACCACGCCTATGGTGGTCTGGCGGTCTTCCAGCACCGGGCCCTGTTCGATGTGCGCCTCGAAATACGCGCCCACCGGATGGCCGAGCACCGCCCGCGAGCCGGCATAACCGATACGCCGCAACTCGCTGCCCACCGACAGCCCCTGTTCGTCCTGCTTGCGCAGGGTGTCGTCGAGGTCGAACTTACCGGCGAACACCCCCGAGCCCATCATGCACGGCGGGAAGCGCGACCCTTCTTCGTTGGTCCAGACCACCACCTCGAGCGGCGCCTCGGTCTGCAGGCCGAGGTCGTTGAGGGTGCGGATCACCTCCAGGCCGGCCATCACCCCGTAGCAACCGTCGAACTTGCCGCCAGTGGGCTGGGTGTCGATATGGCTGCCGGTCATCACTGGTGGCAGCTGCGGGTTACGCCCGGCGCGGCGAGCGAAGATATTGCCGATGCCGTCGATGCTGACGCTGCACCCGGCCTCTTCGCACCAGCGCACGAACAGGTCGCGGGCCTGGCGGTCGAGGTCGGTCAGGGCCAGGCGGCACACGCCGCCCTTGGCGGTGGCGCCCAGCCGCGCGAGGTCCATCAGCGATTGCCAGAGGCGTTCGCGGTTGACCAGCGGGGTGCTGTCTTGCAACGGGGGTACGGACACAATCGGACGGTTCATTTCATCTCTCCCCTCAGGCGCTCAGGGCCAGGTAGCGGTTCTTGATGCTCGGGTCGGCGCGGAAGTCGGCGGCGCTGCCCTGGTAGACCACACGACCCTGTTCGAGGACGTAATGGCGGTCGGCGAGCTTGTCGCAGACCATCAGGTTCTGTTCCACCAGCAGCACCGGCAGGCCGTCGTCCTTGATCTTGCGCAGGATCTTCACCAGCTCGTCGACGATCACCGGGGCCAGGCCTTCGGTGGGTTCGTCGAGAATCAGCAGCTTGGGATCGTTGAGCAGGGCACGGGCGATGGCGAGCATCTGCTGCTCGCCGCCGGACAGCGCGTGGCCGGCGTTTTTGCGCCGCTCCTTGAGGCGCGGGAACATGCCGTAGACATCCTCCAGCTGCCAGCGGCTGCTCTTGCGCTGGGCGATGCGCAGGTTTTCCTCGACGCTGAGCAGGCGGAAGATGCCGCGGTGTTCCGGCACCAGCGCCAGGCCCTGGCGGGCGATCTCGAAGATCTTCTTGCCCACCAGCTCCTGGCCGTTGAAGCGGATCTGCCCCTGGCGCGGGCAGATGATCCCGAGGATGCTGCGCAGGGTCGTGGTCTTGCCCGCGCCGTTGCGCCCCAGCAGGGTCACCAGTTCGCCGGCGTCGACCTGCAGCGAGACGCCTTCGAGGACGTGGCTCTTGTCGTAGTAGGAATGGATATTCTCGACGGTCAGCATCAGGCGGCTTCTCCCAGGTAGGCGATGCGCACGCGCTCGTCGGCGCGGACGAATTGCGGTGTGCCCTCGACCAGGATCTGGCCGTGGCTCATGACGGTGATGCGTTGGCTGATGGACATGACGATGCTCATGTTGTGTTCGATCAGTAGCACCGTGTGGTCGCGGCCCAGGTCGCTGATCAGCTGGGTCATGATCGGGATGTCGTCGATGCCCATGCCGGAGGTCGGCTCGTCGAGCATCAGCAGTTTCGGCCTGGAGCAGATCGACATGCCGACTTCCAGCACCCGCTGCTGGCCGTGGGACAGTTCGCCGGCGAGGGTGTCGGCGCGTGCCGTCAGTTGCAGGCGTTCGAGCACCTGGTCGGCCATCTCCAGATGTTCGCGGCGGCTGTCGACGTGGCGCCAGAAGTTCAGCGCCGCCAGGCCATCGCGGCCCTGGGCGGCCAGGCGCAGGTTTTCCCGCACGCTGAGGTTCTGGAACAGGCTGGTCAGTTGGAACGAACGGGCCATGCCCAGGCCGACCCGGCCGTGGGCCGGTTTCTTGATGATGTTCTTGCCGTTGAACAGGATCGCCCCGGCGGTGGCCTGGCGTTCGCCGGTCAGGCAGTGGAACAGGCTGGTCTTGCCGGCGCCGTTGGGGCCGATGATGGTGTGGATGGTGCCGGCCTCGACCTTCAGGTTGACGCCGTTGACCGCGTGGAAGGCGCCATAGGCCAGCTCCAGGTCCTGGGTTTGCAGCAGGTACTGCGTCATGACAGTTTCTCCTCGGTCGGCAGGGCCGCCTTGCGTGGCCCCCGGATGCGTTCGAACAGGCTCGACAAGCCGCCCCACAAACCGCCGCGCATGAACACCACCACCAGGATCAGGATGATCCCCAGCAGCATCAGCCAGCGTGGCCAGAGGTCGGACAGGAACTCGCCGAGCAGCACGATGGAACCGGCGCCCAGCAGGGAGCCGAACAGCGAGCCGGTGCCGCCGACTATGGTCATGATCAGGATGTTTTCCGACATCGCCAGGTCGATGTTCGACAGCGGCACGAAATGCAGGAGCATGGCGTACAGCGCCCCGGCGATCCCGGTGACCGCGCCGGACAGCATGAACACCAGGATCTTGAAGTGCCGGGTGTCGTAGCCGATGGCGGCGGCGCGGGTTTCGTTCTCGCGGATCGCCATCAGCGTGCTGCCGAACGGCGAGGCGATCACCCGACGGGCGCCGATGAAGATCAGCAGGAACAGCACCGCGACAAAGGCGTAGAAGTAGCGCGCGTCGTTCAGCGACAGCAGCACGGTGTCGCCGAGGCGGATCTCCGGGCGCGGCACGCTGAGCAGGCCGTTGTCGCCGCCGGTCCAGTCGCTCAGGGTGTAGGCGATGAAGTAGGCCATCTGGCTGAAGGCCAGGGTCAGCATCACGAAGTAGATGCCGGTGCGCCGGATCGCCAGGGCGCCCACCAGCAACGCCAGCAGCGCGCCCACCAGGGCCGCGCCGAACAGGGCGCTGAACAGGCCCAGCTGCAGGTGGATCATCAGCAGCGCGGCGCAGTAGGCCCCGGCGCCGAAGAAGATGCCCTGGCCGAACGACAGCAGGCCGGTGTAGCCCAGCAGCAGGTTACAGGCCAGCGCCGCGAGGGCGAAGATCAGGATCTCGGTGGCCAGGGTCGCCGACGGCAGCACCAGCGGCAGGCCGATCAGTACCGCGACCACCAGCCACGGCAGGGCACGCGACTGGGTCTTGGCGAACGGCAGGGGATTTTTCTCGCTCATGTTCATGCTCTCCCGAACAGGCCGTAGGGACGGACCAGAATCACCGCCGCCATGGCGCCGTAGATCATCAGGCTGGCGCCTTGCGGCCAGAGGGTGGTCATCAGGCTCTGCACCACACCCACCAGCAGGCCGCCCACCAGCGCGCCGCTGAACGAACCCATGCCGCCGATCACCACCACCACGAAGGCCACCCCGAGGATTTCCGGGCCGACAAAGGGCTGGGCGCCACGCAATGGGGCGAACAGCACCCCGGCGATCCCGGCCAGGGCCACGCCGAGGGCGAAGGTCATGGAGAACAGGCGAAAGATGTTGGTGCCCAGCAGCGACACGGTCTCGGTGCTTTCGCTGCCGGCGCGCACCAGGGCGCCGAAGCGCGTGCGCTCCAGCAGCAGCCACAGCGCCAGCCCGACCAGCGCCGAGAAGACGATGAGGAACAGGCGGTAGTAGGGGTAGACGAAGTCGCCGACGATCAGCACGCCGCGCAGCAGTTCCGGCACCGCGACGCTTTTGCCGACGGGGCCCCAGATCAGCACGCTGGCTTCCTGGATGATCAGCGCGATGCCCAGGGTCACCAGGATCTGGAAGGTGTGGGGCAGGTGGTAGATGCGCTGGATCAATAATCGCTCGATGGCCCAGGCCAGGGCCGCGACCACCAGCGGCGCGACCAGCAGCGCCAGCCAGAAGCTGCCGGTGAGGCTGACGGCGGTGTAGCAGATGTAGGCCCCGAGCAGGAAGAACGCGCCGTGGGCGAAGTTGACGAAGTTCAGCAGGCCGAAAATGATCGTCAGGCCCACTGCGATCAGGAAGTAGATCATCCCCAGGCCGAGGCCGTTGAGGATCTGGAACAGGTAAAGATTGAGCATGCGGGTACCCTCGGCAGGGGGCCGGCGACTGTCGTCGGGCGGCCCGCTGCCTCTAGCCAGCGATAAAAAGGTCGGTCGGGGTCAGGCCAGGTTGCAGCCGGTGGCGCCGACATCCGGGAACGAGCGCCCGGAGCTGAGCACTTCGGCCAGGTCGTCCTTGTCGCACATGTTGGCCGTGGCCTTGCCCTGCAGCAGGTAGTAATCCTTGATCACCTGATGGTCGCCGGCGCGGATGCTTTCCTCGCCGGTCGGGCCCTGGTACGTCAGGCCTTGCATGGCCTTGGCCACGGTCGCGCCGTCGAAACTGCCGGTGGCGGCTATGGTGTCGAGCATGATCCGGGTGCCGATGTAGTCGGCGGCCAGCGGGTAGGTGGGGTTGATGCCGTACTTGGCCTGGGTCAGCTTGACCAGCTCGCGGTTGAGCGGGGTGTCGACCTGGTGCCAGTACTGCGCGCCGAGGTAGACGCCTTCGAGCACGTCGCTGCCCAGTTCCTGGAACTGGTCGAGCCCGGCGGACCACACCAGCAGCACTTTCATGCGTTCCTTGATGCCGAAGTTGACCGCCTGGCGCAGGGCGTTGGAGGACTGGCTGCCGAAGTTGAGCAGCACCAGCACGTCGGGCTGGGCGGCGATGGCGTTGGTCAGGTAGCCGGAGAATTCCTGTTCCTGCAACGAGTGATAGCTGTTGCCGACGTGCTCGATGCCATGCTCGGCGCAGACCTGTCTGGCGCCTTCCAGCAGTGCTTCGCCGAATACGTATTGCGGGGTGATGGTGTACCAGCGCTTGGCCTCGGGCAGGCGCTTGATCAGCGGCACCATGGTTTCGCGAATGGCGCCGTAGGTCGGCACCGACCAGCGAAAGGTCGAGGCGTTGCAGTCCTTGCCGGTGACTTCGTCGGCGCCCACCGGGGTCATGAACACGCCGTTGACCTTGCCCACCTCCTTGGCCACCGCCAGCGCCGAAGACGACAGGGTGCAGCCCTGGAAGAATCGCGCGCCGTCCTGGGCAATCGCCTCCTGCACCTTGCGCACCGCCTTGCCGGCGTTGCCTTCGGTGTCGATCACCTTGTAGTTCAGCGGGCGGCCGAGCAGGGTCGGGTACTGCTCCACCGCCAGGCGCGAGCCCATGTCGGCGAACTTGCCGTAGCTGGCGAAGGCCCCGGACATCGACTTGAGCCCGTAGAAGGTAAAGGGTTCGGCGGCAAAGGCGTTGCGTACCCCCAGCGGAAGGCTGAGGCCTGCGGCAACGGTCAGACTGGCTTTCAACAACGTACGACGCTGCATGGGGTAACTCCCTGGTTTAGTTATTGGCAGGAGTGGCAATGGCAAAACGGCGCAGCAGCCTGTGTTCAGGCTTTGTTATTGGCGAAGCGGCGTGTGGCGGGTGCGGCGGTTATCAATGGTGGTGGTCGAACTCCAGCAGGAAGTGTTGGGTGACCTCGCCCTCGAGGGCGCTCATATGGTGTTCGGCGTCGCACATGTGTTCGTGCATCAGATGGCGTACCGCGGTTTCGTCCTCGGCTTTGAAGGCCAGCAACAGGCGCTTGTGGTAATCGAGGTTGGCGGCGTCGAACTGCTTGCGCTTGGGCTTGTAGGCCTTCTTCAGCACCACCAGGTCGCGCAGCAGGTCGTTGAGGAACTGCGCCATGAAACTCAGCAGCGGGTTGGGGCAGGCGCGGCCCAGCAGGTTGTGGAATTCCAGCTCGGCGATGCGCTGTTCGCGCTGGCCGGCCTCGCTGTCTTCCGGGGCGCTGCAGAAGTCGATATTGGCCTGCAGCGCCGCAAAGTCGTCGGCGCTCAGGCGGCCAATCACCGACACCGCCAGCTCCACCTCGATGACCTTGCGCAGCTGGTACACCTGCTCGCCGTCCATCTGCTGGAAGTGCAGGTAATTGCGCAGGGCGCGGCTCGCCGGTTCGGTGCCGGCCTGGTTCAGGTAGGCGCCGCCGCTGGGGCCGGTGCGGGTGTTGACCAGCCCTTCGACCTCCAGCGCCTTGAGCGCTTCGCGGGCCGAACCCTTGGAACACTGGAAGCTTTCCATCAGCTCGCGCTCGGTCGGCAAACGATCGCCGGGACGCAGGGCGTTGATCACAATGGAACGCTTGACCGACTCGACAATCACGTCGGAAAGCTTCTGGCGTTTGCGGCGAACAGGTCGTTTGAGCATGTTTTCGATTTATCGTATTAATGCGGATAAATAGTACTTAATAGGGCTGCGCCCGCTGCGTCAATCGTCCTGGAGGCGAGCTGTCGTTTTCAATGTGGGAGGGTCGTAATCAGAACCAGGGTGAGTGGCGGCGAGGCACTTGTCGAAGGTCCTCCATCCTGTGTCCAGCCACTAAGCTGATGGCAGGCCATGCGCTGCCATAGACGGGAGGAAATCATGATTCTGTGCAAACGCGCCTACGAGCCGGCGAACCCCGACGACGGCTATCGGGTGCTGGTGGACCGCCTGTGGCCGCGCAACTGTCGCAAGGAGCGGTTGCCGCTGGACGAGTGGTTGAAAGACCTGGCGCCGTCCAGCGGATTGCGTCGTGCCTTCAAGTCCGGCGAGCTGGATTTCGCCACCTTCCGCAACCGTTACCGCCAGGAACTGGCGGCCCGCCCCGAGCATTGGTGGGCGTTGCTGGAACGCGCGCAAAAGGGCCGCCTGACCCTGGTGTACTCGGCCCACGATGAAGCGCACAACAATGCCCGGGTGCTGGCCGAGTGGCTGGAAGACGAACTGGACCGGCAGGGCGAGGGGAGTTCGCCGGTGTGCTATGCGCACCTGTCGCCGCCTGAGTGAAGGCGCTGGGTTTCAGGGGTGCTTCAACATCACATAGGCCTCGCCACCACGCCGGTCGTGCATCAGCAGGAAGGTCTGCTGGTCGAGGGTGATTTTCGCCGGCAGGTGCTGCGCCACCGGGGTGCTGGAGAACTGCTCGGCCAGCTTGAGAAATTGCGCGGTCAGGGTCTTGTCCCGCTGCGACGGCGTGGTCACCGCGCATTGCTTGCCTTTCTGCACCTGGACCCCAAGGCTGTGGTCCGGCCTGAGCCCCATCCGCGCATACCCGGCATTGTCCAGCCTGGCGATGCCATAGGCCTTGGCCGCGCTGTCGGCCCCGGCGAAGGAGGGCGCGGACTTCAGGCAGATATCGCGAAAGGCCAGCACGCCTTCGGCGATGGCCGCCGCTTCCTTGTCGATGACTTCGGGCGGACTGGCGCAGCCGGCCAACAGGGCCAGGGCCAGGCTCAAAGGGCTCAGGATCGCGCGGTTCATCGGACCTCCCAGGCATTCACGGGGCATGCTTATAGCCTAGCCAAGCTTCAGCCTGCGGGGGACCTGGGTGATGGGCGCCTTATGACAGGCGCCGAAAAAAGCAGCTCAGTTGAACCCGACCGACCATCGGCTCACCGTTTCCGGCTCATGGCGCTGGCTCGGGTCGGTTTCGTAATTGCACTGGGGGCCGCTGCAGGCGTGCTCCAGGGTGATCGGCGCCTTGAACTCCAGGTGGAATTTCGTCGGCTCCTGCTCTGCTGCAGAGCTAGCCGTTGTCTCTGCCAGGGCGGGCATCGGGTAGCTCAGGTCCAGGCCTTCGGCCTGTGCCGGCAGGGCCAATACACAGAGCACAAGGCTCGCCAGGAGGGTGTTGTCGCTGAACATCGTGGGTACCGCGTTTGCACAAAAGGGTTGCCGAGTATAACGAGCGTCTTGCCGGAAATTTAAGCCAAAGGCTCTATCACGGGCTTTGTGCGACAACGGGTCGCTGTTGGCGCCTCGCAGCATGAAACATTTGTCATGGGCCGCCGGCGCCACCAGCCCCTACACTGGCTTTCACCTCCATGGCTCACGGACACCCCCATGACGGCAGCAGCGGCGGCAAGCATCCTCGAAACGGTCGAAGGCCAGCGCCTCAATGGCGAGGCCTGCGAACCCTGGCGCGAGTGGGGGCCGTACCTGAGCGAGCGGCAGTGGGGCACGGTGCGCGAGGACTACAGCGCCGATGGCGATGCCTGGGCCTACTTGCCCCACGACCATGCGCGCAGCCGTGCCTACCGCTGGGGCGAGGACGGGTTGGCGGGGTTCTCCGACAAGGCCCAGCACTGGTGCCTGGGGCTGGCCCTGTGGAACGAGCGCGACAGCATTCTCAAGGAGCGCCTGTTCGGCCTGAACAACGCCGAAGGCAATCACGGCGAAGACGTCAAGGAGCTGTATTTCTACCTCGATGGCGTGCCCAGCCATGCCTATATGCGCATGCTCTACAAATACCCGCAGGCGGCCTTTCCCTATGAGGACCTGCTGCGGGAAAACGCCCGGCGCGGCCTGGACGACACCGAGTACGAGATCCTCGACACCGGGGTATTCGAGGACGATCGCTACTTCGACGTGACTGTGGAATACGCCAAGCACGCGGTCGACGACATCTTCATGCGGGTCACGGTGCACAACCGTTTTCATCAGCCGGCGCGTTTGCGGGTCTTGCCCCAGGTCTGGGCGCGCAATACCTGGAGCTGGGGCGGCGACTCGCGCAAGCCGAGCTTGCGCCTGGAGGGCGAGCAATTGCTGGCCCGGCATCCGCGGTGCTCGCCGATGCAGGTCAGCGCCTGGGGGCCGGAGCCTTGCGAGTGGCTGTTCTGCAACAATGAAACCAACT
The DNA here is from genome assembly GCF_059424045.1 of Pseudomonas sp. GW456-L12. NCBI lineage: Bacteria > Pseudomonadati > Pseudomonadota > Gammaproteobacteria > Pseudomonadales > Pseudomonadaceae > Pseudomonas > Pseudomonas sp. GW456-L12. Next base: position 178,530 of record NZ_JBWKZA010000003.1, on the reverse strand, counting down.
TCCCGAAGCTCGATGGCCTCGCCGCGCCCGGTCCGTTCAAGGACGGGATCAACGACTACCTGCTGGGAGGTTCCGCCAGCGCCATTGCCCGTGACGGCGGAACCCGCGCCGCCGCTCACTTCACCCTGGAGCTGGCCGGGCTGGAGAGCAAAAGCGTATACCTGCGTTTTGCTCCGGCTGGCTCGCCCCAGGTCAGCGCCCGGAGCCTGTTCGAACAACGGCGGGCCGAGGCCGACGCGTTCTACGCCGCGCTGCAACAGGGCATCGCCGATGCCGACGCACGCAATGTGCAGCGCCAGGCCCTGGCCGGTCTGCTGTGGTCCAAGCAACTCTACGATTTCGACGTCAACCGCTGGCTCGATGGCGACCCCGGACAACCGGCGCCGCCGGCGTCACACGCCCATCTGCGCAACAGCCATTGGCGGCACCTGGCGAACTTCGACATCGTGGCCATGCCCGACACCTGGGAATACCCCTGGTACGCCTCATGGGACCTAGGTTTCCAGGCGGTGGCCCTGGCCTTGATCGACCCGGGCTTCGCCAAGCACCAGCTGTTGCTGCTGGTCAAAGACCGCTTCATGCATCCCAACGGGCAGTTGCCGGCCTACGAGTGGCGCTTCGACGACGCCAACCCGCCGGTGCATGCCTGGGCCAGCTGGCGGGTGTACCAGCGGGAAAAAGCCCTGACCGGCCAGGGCGACATGGACTTTCTCGAACGGATCTTCCACAAGCTGCTGCTGAACTTCTCCTGGTGGGTCAACCGCAAGGACGCCGAAGGGCGCAACCTGTTCCAGGGTGGTTTCCTCGGCCTCGACAATATCGGGCTGTTCGACCGCTCGGCGCCCTTGCCGCCGGGCTACACCCTGGACCAGGCCGACGGCACCGCCTGGGTCGCGGCCTATGCCCTGGACCTGATGCGCATTGCCCTGGAACTGGCCAGGCGCAACCCGGTGTACGTGGACATCGCGGTGAAGTTCTTCGAGCACTTCCTGTACATCGCCGGGGCCATCAACCGGCTGGACAACGGCGACACAGGGCTGTGGGATGAGCAGGACCGGTTCTTCTACGACGTGCTGCATCGCCCCGACGGTGGCAACGAACCGCTGCGCCTGCGTTCCATCGTCGGCCTGATGCCGCTGTTCGCCGTGCAGGTGCTGGAGCAGCATGAACACGAATGCCTGCCGGGGCTGCGTGAGCGTTTGCTGGAGTTCATGCACCATCGGCCGGACCTGGCCAGCCTGGTGTCGCGCTGGAACGAACCGGGGCAGGGTAATCGCCTGTTGCTCGCACTGCTGCGCGGCGAGCGCACCAAGGACTTGCTCAAGCGCATGCTCGACGAGGCGGAGTTTCTTTCCGAGTTCGGTATCCGCTCGCTGTCCAGGGTCTTCGCCGAACACCCCTTCGCCCTGCAGGTCGACGGTCATCAGTTGCGCGCCCGTTACGCGCCGGCCGATTCCGACTCACGGCTGTATGGCGGCAACTCCAACTGGCGCGGGCCGCTGTGGATGCCGATCAACTACATGCTGATCGAGTCGCTGCGCGAGTTTCATCGCTACTACGCCGACAACTTCTCGGTGGAATACCCCAGCGGGTCCGGCTACCTGGCGTCCCTGGAGGAAGTCGCCGACAGCCTGAGCCAGCGCCTGACCCGCCTGTTCCTGCGCGACGAGGACGGGTGCCGCCCATCGATGTGCGCCTACGCGCAGTTGCAGGCCGATCCCCGGGACCGGGATCTGCTGCTGTTCCACGAGTACTTCCACGGCGACACCGGCCGCGGCCTGGGGGCCAGCCACCAGACCGGCTGGACGGCGCTGGTGGCGTTGTTGTTGCAGCCTGTAGCCGCTGCCGAGCCTACGAGGCTGCGACAAGGCCCGCAGGGCCTTCAGCGGTCTTGAAAACGCCGCGCCCCTGCCGGTCGATCGCAGGCTGCGCCAGCGGCTACAGGGAGCCTGGGTCTGTAGCCGCTGCCGAGCCTGCGAGGCTGCGACAAGGCCCGCAGGGCCTTCAGCGGTCTTGAAAGCGCCGCGCCCCTGCGGGTCGATCGCAGGCTGCGCCAGCGGCTACAGGGGCGGGGGGATCAGGCGCTCAAGGTATCCGGCTGCGGCACGGCCCAATCCTCGATCAACCGCTGCGGGGTGCAGCAGGTCTTGCGCTTGTAGACGAAGCCGGCGCATTTCTCGGCGAAGCCGTGGCGGTTCTGCACCATGTCCTGGTGCATCTGTTCCAGCTCGGCGTTGCGGCAGTGCTGCATCAGTTGCGGGTCGGCGTTGGCCTTGCGCTCGCGCAGGGCCTGGTATTTCGGTTCGGTCAGCACGGCGTTGGCCCGCTGCAGCAGCCACAGGCCGAACTCGTCGGGGCAGCGCGGGCCGACTTCCTGGACCATGCCCATCTGCAGGGCCTGGAAAGCGTTGATCGGCAGGCATTCGTCGGTGAGTTTGTGCGCCATGGCGTGGCCGACGGCGCGGGGCAGGCTGTAGGTCCAGTATTCCGAGCCGTACAGGCCCATGCTCTTGTAGTGCGGGTTGTAGACGGTATTGGCCCGGGCCAGCACCACGTCGGCCGCCAGCGCCAGCATCAGGCCGCCGGCCCCGGCATTGCCGGTGAGGCCGCTGACCACCAGCTGGCGAGCGCTGAGCAGCTCCTTGCAGACGTCGTCGATGGCCTGGATGTTGTTCCAGGCTTCCAGGCCCGGCACCGGCGCGGCCTGGATTACGTTGAGGTGCACGCCGTTGCAGAACGCGCCACGCCCGCCCTTGATCAGCAGCACCTGGGTGTCCCGGGCCTTGGCCCATTGCAGCGCGCTGACCAGGCGCTGGCAGTGTTCGGTGCTCATGGCGCCGTTGTAGAACTCGAAGGTCAGCTCGCCGACGTGGCCCGACTCGCGGTAGCGGATCGGCTGGTAGGCCTCGTCGCTGAACGGCTCGCTGGCGACCGACCAGTGCAGATGAGGCACGCCGTCCAGTTGACCGGCCAGCACATGGCGGGCCGGTAGCTTGAAGTGTTCGGTGCCCGGCCGGGCCTTGCGCTTGAGGGAGCCGATCCACAGGCTGCGGTCGCCGCAGGCCACCAGCACCGCATCGTCGTGCACCGCCAGCAGTTCTCCGGGGATGCCGCTGCGGCTATCCAGGTGCGCGTCATACAGGTAGTACTGCCCGCCGGCGAGGCTGGCCAGGACCCCGGGCTGGCCGTCGGCGGCGTCGATGCAGCGCTTGATGAAGGCGGCGCTGTCGTGCCAACTGAAGCTGCGGTCGTCCTGTTTCATGTTCGGTTGCAGGCGGCCGCGCACCTGCGGCTGGCTGTAGTCCAGGGGCACAGGGACGAAGTCGCTGCCGAATTTCTCCACCACATCGCGGATGCAGTAGATCGCCGCGTCGGCCACCGGCCCGTTGTACAGCTCGGACTTGCGCACCTGCGCGGGCACCTTGAATTCCCTGGTGGACCAGACCGGCCCGGCGTCCATTTCTTCCACCGCCTGCAGGGCGGTGACGCCCCAGCGCTCGAGGTTGTTGCTGATGGCCCAGTCCAGGGCGCTGGCGCCGCGGTCGCCGACGATGCCTGGGTGGATGATGATCACCGGGCGGGTCGGGTGGCGCCACAGTTGCTCGGGCACCCGGTCCTTGAGGAAGGGGCAGATCACCAGGTCGGCGTCCGCCTGTTCGATCTGCCGGCAAACGTCTTCTTCGTTGGTGAACAGCACCACGCTGGGACGGTGGCCGGACTGGCGCAGGTCCAGCCAGGCACGCTGGGTGAGACCGTTGAAGGCGGTGGACAGCAGAATGATCTTCAGCGATTGCATAGCGACTCTTCCTTGAGGATGAAGCGGGGCCGGCCGTTCCGAAAGCCGTCCCTGGCCGATGGAGGCGCCAGAGTAGAGAGGACCTTTGGGCGTCCTGCTGACCGAGATCAATCAAGTGCGTCGGGCGGCGCGGCGAGGCGCCGGATTACATATATTCGTTAGTTAGCCTGGGTGAATTTTTAATTACTTCCAAATAGATTCAGCCCTGTTGCACAGTCGCTCCCCTAATCCTGGGTCGGCAATGTCCCGAACCAGCCAGACGATTTCGAGAGGGGGGAGCTGTCTTGTGAGGGAGCCAGGCATGGGTGCGAATCGGAACCCTCATTACTCACTGATCGGGCAGATGTTCAAACGCGACTATCAGTGGCTGTGTGCCTCGGTGGGTCGCGTCCTGGGCTGCCATCACAGCGCCCAGGACATCGCCTCGGAAACCTTCGTGCGGGTGCTGGCCCTGCCGGACCCCGCGGCCATCCGCGAGCCCCGGGCACTGCTGACCACCATCGCCCGGCGCCTGGTCTACGAAGGCTGGCGGCGCCAGGACCTGGAGCGCGCCTACCTGGAAAGCCTGGCCCTGGCGCCAACGCCGGTGCACCCGTCACCCGAGGAGCGGGCGCTGGTGATCGAAGCGCTGCTGGCCGTGGACCGCTTGCTCAACGGTTTGTCCGCCAAGGCCAAGGCGGCCTTTCTCTACCATCAGCTCGACGGTCTGACCTACGCCGAAATCGGCCAGCAGCTGGGGGTGTCCACCAGTCGCGTGCAGCAGTACATGGCCGAGGCGTTCAAGCGCTGTTATCAGGCGATGGTCGACGCATGAGCCGGCCGCGCGCGAACGAGGCGCTGGTGGATGAAGCGGCGCAATGGATGGCCCTCCTGCAATCGGGGCAGATGAATGCCCAGGAGCGCCAGGCATTCCACGACTGGCGCGCCGCCGACCCGCAGCATGAGCAGATCATCGCGCTGATGAGCGGCGGCCTGGGGGCGCTGCGCAGCCAGGCGTTGCGCAACCTGTCCCGGGACAGCCTGCTGCACAGCCTGAATGCGCCGTCGAGCCGTCGGCGTTTTATCGGCGGCAGCCTGAGTGTGATGGCCCTGGCCTTGGCCGCGACCTTGCTCGGCCGACGCTACAACCTGCTGCCCGAGGCGGGCGCCCTGTACACCGGCACTGGCGAGCGCCGCGACTTCACCCTGGCCGACGGCAGCGCCCTGACCCTCAATGCCCGCAGCCAGGTCGTGAGCTGTTTCGATGCCCGGCAGCGGCTGTTGCAGTTGCGCAACGGCCAACTGCTGGTGGATGTGGCCAGGGACCCGCAGCGGCCCTTCGTGGTGGAAACCGAACACGGGCGCATGCGGGCTTTGGGCACGAAGTTCCTGGTGGAGCGCGGCGAGGACTGGACGCGCCTGGTGATGCTGCATTCGCAGGTCGAGGTGCTCACCGCCAGTGGCGCGCGGCAGGTGGTCGAGGCCGGCGAAAGCCTGCGTTTCGACGCTCGGCAACTGTTGCTGCTGGAGCGTGCCAAGGGCCATGAAAGCGCCTGGACCTCGGGGGTATTCGAGGCCCGCGACCGGCCCCTGAGCGAGGTGATCGACAGCTTGCGCGGCTACCGGCGCGGCATCATCCGCCTCAGCCCCCAGGTGGCCGACCTGCGCCTGAGCGGCATCTATCCCCTGGACGACAGCGACCGCAGCCTGCAGTTGCTCGAGCGTTCGCTGCCGATCCGCGTCAGCTACCACAGCCCGTACTGGGTCAGCATCGAGCCGCGCTGAAGGGCGCGGTTATAACCCCATAACCCCTTGGCCTAACCGCCACCCTATAAAAACCCGTCAGTCGCTGCTCATTCCCTGCAACCGCATTCAACAGGGAATCGCTCCATGCACTCATCGATCCTTTTCCACCCACCGCGCCTGTCACTGATGTTGACCCTGGCGTTCGGCGCTTGTGGCAGCGCCGCCTGGGCCCAGCAGGCAGAAGCCCGGCAGCTAGAGGCCAGGCAGATCACCTTCGACATTGCCGCCGGCCCGCTGGACGAGGTGCTGCTGGATATCTCGCGGCAGAGCGGGGTGCCGATTTCCTTCCGCCAGGACCTGGTGCAGGGCAAGCGCAGCCCGGCCATTCGTGGTGCCCTGGGCGGCCAGCAGGCGGTGGACAGGGCCCTGCAAGGCAGCGGCCTGGAGGCCCAGCACAGTGAGCAGGGGCTGATCATTCGCAATGCTCCGGCCAGTGCCAAGGCCAGCCCTAAAGTCAGCGCCGTGGCGCCGGTACGCGCGCCGGACCCGCAGTTGGAAAAGGTCACGGTGACCGGCTCGCGCATCGCCCGCGCCCAGTCCGACGGCGCCACTCCGGTGAACGTGATTACCCATGAAGAGATGGAGGCCCGCGGTTACCGCAACGTCTACGACGCCCTGGCGACCCAGACGCAGAACACCGGCATGACCCAGGGCGAGGACTACGGCAACACTTTCCAGCCCGCCGCCAGCGCCCTCAACCTGCGGGGGCTGGGCCCCAACCACACGCTGGTGCTGATCAACGGCCGGCGGGTCGCGGACTATCCGACGGCCTATGGCGGCCAGGTCAACTTCACCAACCTGGCCAACATTCCTTCGGCGATCATCGACCGTATCGAGGTTCTCAGCAGCGGCGCCTCGGCCATCTACGGCTCCGATGCGATCGCCGGGGTGGTCAACATCATCCTCAAGGAGAAGGCCAGCGGCATCGACGTCAACCTGCGTGGCGGCACCACCGAGCGGGGCGGCGGCGATAACCCGCGCCTGCAGATCAGCGGCGGTGGCAGTTGGGGGGATTTCGATGGCCTGTTCGGCCTGGAGCTGACCCATCGCCAGCCGATCTGGGCCGACGATCGCGGTTTCATGGATCGCGGGCCGGCCCTGGACGTCGGTTACCGGCGCAACCTCGACAGCGGCAAATACATCGGCCCTGGCTGCGGCGCCTACTCCGGGGTGTTTGCCAACCACCTCAGTGGCAGCGGCGGGCGCTGCACCACCGACCAGGTCTACAACGATTACTGGACCTTGCAGACGCAGAAGGAAAACTACGACGGCTACACCCGCGGCACCTGGCATTTCAGCGACAGCGGCAAGGTCTTCGCCGACCTGATGTATGGCCTGGACCATATCCAGAACAACACCCGCGGGCCGAGCTTCACCTCGCCCGACTTCATCAACCGGAACACGGGTAACCTGGAGCGCTGGTTCCGGCGTTTCTCCGAGGAGGAAATCGGCGGCCGCACCAGCAACAACAGCAAGTGGCGCGACACCTCCTGGACCGGCACCCTGGGCCTGTCCGACCGGATCGCCGACACGGCCTGGAGCTACGAGCTGGCGGCCAACCGCTCGGAGTACCGCAGCGTGCGCACCACCCGCTATACGCCGTCGGCCACTATTCGCGATTTCTACCTGGGGCCGCAGCTGGGCGAGCAGGGCGGGTATCCGCTGTTCGCCCCGGATGCCTCACGGCTTGACCGGCCGCTGACCGAAGAGGAGTGGCGGCAGTTTCGCCGCAACCTGACCCAGACCAGCAAGTCGGTGTCGCAGAGCTACAACGCCTCGCTCAACGGCGAGCTGTTCGACTTGCCGGCCGGGCCGGTGGGCTTCGCCGGCATCCTTGAGCTGGGCAAGCAGGAATACCGCGTCGACCCGGACGATGGGCTCAACGACGGCAGTTTCTACGGCACCACGCCGGCGCAGAGTTCCGGTGGCTCGCGCAAGCGTTATGCCGCCGGCGGCGAGTTCAGTGTGCCGATCAGCGACAGCCTGCTGGCGTCGCTGGCGGGGCGCTGGGACCAGTACAAATTCAGCGGCCGCACCGAGCAGCAGAAGACCTACAACCTGGGCCTGGAATGGCGCCCGCTGAACAGCCTGCTGCTGCGCGGCAGCTACGGCACCAGCTTCCGCGCCCCGGACCTGAACTACATCTACCAGGCCGACACCAACGGCTATGTGCCGGACCAGATCGACTACTACGGGTGCAGCCAGGGTGTCGAGGGCGCCTGCGATCGCGGGCGGGTGGACTACACCCAGAGCGGCACCGCCGACCTCAAGTCCGAGCGGGGCAAGTCCTGGACCTACGGGTTCGTCTGGTCGCCGTCGCGCAATTTCGATGTGTCGGTGGATTACTGGCGCGTGCAGATCGAGGACCTGCTGACCACCGTCGACCAGAACCGCCTGTTGCAAGAGGAAAACGCCTGCCGCAGTGGCGCCATGGACATCAACTCGGCCAGCTGCCAGGCGACCCTGGCGCGCATCCAGCGCAACCCGGGCACTGCCGCGGTGGACCCGAACCGCTTGCAGCGGGTGCAGATCAATGCGATCAACGCCGCCAGCGAACGGGTCAGCGGGCTCGACCTGAAAAGCAATATCCGCTGGGGCGCCGGGGAGTACGGGGCGTTCAGTTCGACCCTGGGCTACACCCTGGTGCTCTCGCATTTCTACAAGGAATCGGACGACGCGCCGACCCAGGACTGGCGCGTGGACCGCAGCAATCACGACTGGCGCAGCAAGGTCAACGCCAGCCTGACCTGGGATTACCTGCACTACACCGCGACCCTGCTGGGCATCCGCTATGGCAGCGTGACCAACGGCAACGCGGACGGGCGCCTGTCGCCCTGGACCGTGTTCAACGCCAGCGCCCGCTACAAGGTCAACGACCGCGCCAGCGTCGGCCTGACCGTCAACAACCTGCTGAACCAGGTCAAGCGCGACGACTCCGGCGGCTGGCCGTATTACCCCACCGGCAACTACGACCCCTACGGCCGCCAATGGTGGCTGGATGTGAGTTATCACTTTGGCGGCTGAACCCTCCCTATGGCTGATGGTGTCTGGCCTGATGCACCGCGGCGCCTGCATCGCGAGCAAGCTGCGCTCCTACAGGTTTTGTTGCGCCTGCAAAAATGGAGGCCTTTGCGTGATTCCTCTGTAGGAGCGAAGCTTGCTCGCGATGGCGTTGTATCTGACCCGCCGCTATTGCGAGCAAGCTTCGCTCCTACGGGGCAGACGAACAGGCATAAGCTCATCACCCAACGGTCTAGATCGGCCTCTATAAAAACCTCCGGGCCGTTGCACATCCCTGCATACACCTAATGCAGGGATGGTTGTCCATGAGTCTGTTCGTACCCCGTAGATCCCCTTTGAGCCTGGCCTTGCTGGCGGCGCTGAATGTATTGCCGGCCTGGGCCGCGACCACCCCGTTCAACCTGCCCGCGGGGCCGCTGGACCAGACCCTGCTGCAGATTTCCCGGCAGACCGGCCTGCCGATTTCCTTCGAGCAGAAGCTGGTGAGCGGCCGTTATGCGCCGGCGATCCAGGGCCAGCTCGACCAGCACCAGGCGCTGACCCTGGCCTTGCAGGACAGCGGCCTGAAGGAGCAGCAGGACACCCAGGGCGTGACCCTCGTGGCGGACACCGGCACTGCCAGCACCGCCCCGGCATTTGCTGAGCCCACCACCCAGTTGCAGCGGGTGGAAGTGACCGGCACCGCGATCCGCCGGGTCGATGCCGAGACCGCGGTGCCGGTCACCGTGCTGCGGGTCGAGAAGCTGCGCGAGCAGGGCGTGACCACCACCGAAGAGCTGATCAACCGGATTTCCGCCAACCAGTCCTCGGTCGGTTCCGGGCGCTCGGTGGGCTCCAGCAGTGGCGGGGCGGCCTATGCCGACCTGCGCGGCATAGGCCCGAACAAGACCCTGGTGCTGCTCAACGGCCGGCGCCTGAGCAACAACGCGACCAATGCCATCAACGGCTCCGGGGTCGACCTCAACACCATTCCGTTTGCCGCCATCGACCGGGTCGAGGTGCTGCGCGACGGCGCGTCCGCGCTGTACGGCACCGACGCCATCGGCGGGGTGATCAACTTCATCACCAAGAAGAGCCTGACCCGTGGCCAGGTCAGTACCGGCTACGACACCCCGAGCCATTCCGGCGGTGGCCAGAGCAAGAACTTCAGCGGCAGCTGGGGCATCGGCGACCTGGAGGAAGACCGCTTCAACGTGTTCGGCGTGGTCAGCTACGACAAACAAGAGCGCCTGGCCGCCAAGGATCGCGGCTACACCCACAACTACCAGCCCGGTCGGGGCCTGGACTACACCTCCGGCACCGCTTCGCCGGCCAACTGGAGCCAGGGCGCCAATGCCACCAACCCGCTGGCCGGCTCCGGCTGCAACGCGCCGGGCTTGCTGTCGCGCAACGGCATCTGCCGCCAGAGCCTGTGGAGTTACCTGGACCTGGTGCCGGAAACCGAAAAGACCTCGGCCTTCGCCAAGGCCACCGGCAAGCTCAGCGACGATCACAACGTCAGCCTCGAATACTTCTGGGCGCGTAACGAGAACCGCACCCAGATCGGCCCCGGCACCCTGATGGGCAATCAGGTCAACCCGGGCACGGCCTTTTATCCGGGCAATGGCATCACCCCGGGGCCGAGCGGCTTTGCCCTCGACCCGACGCAACCGGTGGCGGCCAACTGGCGGGAAACCGATGTCGGCGCCCGCCGCCATGAAGACGACAACACCGGCCAGCGCCTGCTGCTGAGTTTCGATGGCAGCGCGGCGGGCTGGGACTACAACATCGGCGCCTCGTACAACCAGAACAAGGTGGTCAGTACCATCCGCAGCGGCTACGTGAACGATGTGGCGGTGTCTGAGGGCATCGCCAATGGCGTGATCAACCCCTTCGGCCCGCAGACCGCGGCAGGCAGCGCGTTGTTGGCGGCCAATACGGTGGACGGCGATTACGCCACGGCGGTCGGGCGGGTCAAGGCCATCGACGGGCGGGTCAGCCGCGAGATCGGCGACTGGTTCGGCTCCGGCCCCGCGGCCCTGGCCCTGGGCGGCGAGTACCGCAAGGAAGACTTCCACCAGGATTTCGCCCAGTTCGCCGGCAATGTGCAGAGCCTGGGCATCGACCCCAACGGCAGTGTGTCGGGCGACCGCAGCGTGCAGGCGCAGTACGCCGAACTCAACGTGCCGGTGCTCGACAGCCTGGAGCTGACGGCGGCGATCCGGCATGACAAATACAGCGACTTTGGCAGTACCACCAACCCCAAGTATTCGTTCCGCTTCCAGCCCTTCAAGGAGCTGGTGCTGCGCGGCGCCTACAGTGAAGGCTTCCGCGCGCCGTCGCTGTACGAGCTGTACAACCCGACCTTTACCACCTTCACCAACGCCAACTACAACGACCCGCGGCTATGCCCCGGCGGCACCCCGGCCAATGGCGGGATCGGCAACCGCGACTGCGCCCAGCAGTTCAACCGCAGCACCGGCGGCAACACCGAGCTGAAGCCGGAAACCGCGCGCAACGTGACATTCGGCTTCGTCTACCAACCGTTCGAGCGGCTCAATGCCGGGCTGGATTTCTGGTGGATCAAGGTCGCCAACCAGATCGCCGAGTTTCCCGAGTCGGCGCCGTTCGACAATCCCGACCTGTACGCCGACCGGCTGGTGCGCAAGGCCGACGGCTCCATCGATCATGTGGTCACGGGCATGGCCAACCTGGGCAAGCTCAAGACCAGCGGGGTCGATGTCAGCCTCGACTATCGCCTGCCAGCCACTGCCTGGGGCGAGTTCGGCCTGGGGCTGCAAGGCACCTACGTCACCCGCTACGACTACCAGCAACAGCTCAAGGGCGAATACATCGACAAGCTCGGGGATTTTCGCGGCGGCGACTTCGCCTCGGCCGGCGCGGTGGCGCGCTGGCGCCACAGCCTGACCGCGACCTGGAACCAGGGGCCGCTGGGCGCGACCCTGACCAACCGCTACACCAGCGGTTACCACGACTCCGACCGCGACAGCCATAACCGCGTCGGCTCCTACAACGTCTGGGACCTGGCCGGCACCTACACCTGGCGCCAGGCCCTGGGCGTGACCCTCGGGGTGAAGAACCTGTTCGACCGCGAGCCGCCGTTCAGCAACCAGACCTACACCTTCCAGAGCGGCTACGACCCACGCTACTCGGACCCGTTCGGACGGACCCTGTACACGCGGCTCAGTTACAACTTCTGATCCGTTCAGCAATAAAGGTCCGGATACTTTTTAGTAACCAAAGGTTCTAAAACCCGCTCTATAAAAATGCCCGATCAGTTGCACATGACAGGCAGGAGCGGGGTGTTTCGGGTGGAGAGATAAGGCTGGGAGTCGAGTGGCGGCTGGACGATCTTTCGCGAGCAAGCTCGCTCCTACAGAAGCGCACAGGTCCTCTGTAGGAGCGAGCTTGCTCGCGATGACGCTGGTACGAACGCCGTCATCCTGGCCCCTGTTCAAAGAGGCATCATTCCATGCTGTTGCAACGCGCTGTGCTGTTCTGGCTCTGCCTGCTGCCGAGCCCCGTGCTGCTGGCCGCCGTGCAACCGTCGCTGACGGTCTACGGCGAAGCCCCGAAATACCCCGCCGGTTTCCAGCACTTCGACTACGTCAACCCGGACGCGCCCAAGGGCGGCAGCCTGCGCCGTTCCTCCCTGGAAAGCGGGCCTTTCGACCATCTGCTTCCCTACATCGACAAAGGCACTGGCGTGGCCGATATCGACGGCTGGCTGTACGCGCCGCTGGCCTATCGCTCCAAGGATGAGCCCTACACCGTGTACGGCCTGGTGGCCGAAGGCCTGGAGCTGGCCGCGGACCGTTCCTGGCTGCGCTTTTACCTCAACCCGCGGGCGCGCTTCGACGATGGCAGCCCGATCACCGCTGAGGACGTGCGCTACACCTTCGAGCTGTTGATGACCCAGGGCAGCTTCGTCTACCGCCAGCAGTTCGCCGATGTCGCCGAGGTGCAGGTGGAGTCGCCGACCCGGGTGCGTTTTGTGTTCAAGAACACTGAGAGCCGGACCTTGCCCCTGGACCTGGCATCGCTGCCGGTGTTGCCCGAGCACTGGTGGCGCGGCCGCAATTTCGCCGACGGTGGCGGCTTCGAAGCGCCGCTGGGCAGCGGGCCATACCGGGTGAGCGCGGTGGACGCCGGGCGCAGCGTTGACTTCGAGCGGGTCAAGGACTGGTGGGGGCAGGACCTGCCGGTGGTCCGCGGGCGCTACAACTTCGACCGGCTGCGGGTGGAGTTCTTCGCCGACACCGATGTGTCGCGGCAGATCCTCAAGGCCGGCGGCTACGACTACAACCGCGAGTTCTCCGCCACCGGCTACACCATCGGTTATGCCGGCACCGCGCTGGAGCAGGGGCGGCTGGTGCGCGAACACCTGGCGCCGGGTTCGGCCCTGGGCGCCCAGGGCTTTATTTTCAACTTGCAGAAACCGCAGTTCCGGGACCGCCGGGTGCGCCAGGCGATCGCCATGCTCTGGGACTTCGAGTGGAGCAACCGGCAGATGATGCGCAGCCTGTATCTGCGCCAGCAGAGCTTCTTTTCCCACAGCGAACTGGCGGCAGCGGCGCTGCCGGACGCGCAAGAATTGAAGATCCTCGAATCCTGGCGCGGGCAGGTCCCGGACGAGGTCTTTACCCAGGTGTTCCAGGCGCCGCGCACCGACGGCAGCGGGATCATCCGCCCGCAGCAGTTGCAGGCCCTGAAGCTGCTGGAACAGGCGGGCTGGAAACCCCAGGGCGATCAGTTGCGCAACGCCGCCGGCGAGCCCCTGCATTTCACCTTTCTCAACGGCCAGAAAGGCCTGGAGCGTTTGCTGCTGCCGTTCAAGCGCAACCTGGCGCAGATCGGCATCGGCTTCGATATCCGCCAGGTTGACACCGCGCAATACACCAACCGCGTGCGCAGCCGCGACTACGACATGATCATCGCCGCCTACCCGGTGTCCCAGGCGCCGGGGCGCGAGCTGTTCAACTACTTCGGTTCGGTGAGCGCCGACGACCCGGGCTCGAACAACTACATGGCGCTGCGCGATCCGGCGGTGGACGGGCTGATCAATGCCCTGGTGCAGGCCGACAGCCGCGCCAGCATGCTGGCCCACGCCCGGGCGCTGGACCGGGTGTTGCAGTGGGGCTACTACTGGATTCCCAACTACTACCCGCCGGGCATTTCCTCGGTGTGGTGGAACCGCTTTGGCCGGCCGGCCATTGCCCCCCTGTACGACGCCGGGCTCGACACCTGGTGGGAGGTCAGCGCCGAGGCACTGACCCTGAGCCAGATGCGCCAACGTAGCGGGGAGGCGGTCCATGCTGGCTTATAGCGCGCGGCGCCTGCTGCTGATCGTGCCCACCTTGCTGTGCATCCTGCTGGTGAACTTCGTCATCGTCCAGGCGGCGCCCGGCGGCCCGGTGGAGCAGGCCATCGCCCGCCTGCAAGGCATTGGCGGCGCCGCGGCGGTGGGCGGCGGGCATGTCGAGACGGTGGGCGGCGAGTCCCGCGCCACCCGTGGCCTGGACCCCAAGCTGCTGGCCGATATCGAGCGCCAGTACGGCTTCGACAAACCTGCCGGAGAGCGTTTGTGGCTGATGCTCAAGCACTATGCGCGGCTGGATTTCGGCGACAGTTTCTTTCGTGGCGCCAAGGTCACCGAGCTGATCGCACAGAAGCTGCCGGTGACCTTGTCGCTGGGCCTGTGGGCGACGCTGATCACCTACCTGGTGTCGATCCCGCTGGGGATTCGCAAGGCCATTCATGACGGCTCGGCCTTCGATGTCTGGAGCAGCGCGGCGATCGTCATCGGTTATGCGATGCCGGGGTTCCTGTTCGCCCTGCTGCTGATCGTGGTGTTCGGCGGCGGCACCTTGCTCGACTGGTTCCCGGTGCGGGGGCTGGTGTCGGAGAACTTCGCCCAGCTCTCGGCTTGGGGCAAGGTCGTCGATTATTTCTGGCACCTGGTGCTGCCGGTCAGCGCCCTGGTGATCGGTGGTTTCGCCACCTTGACCCTGCTGACCAAGAACAGCTTTCTCAACGAGATTTCCCGCCTGTATGTGGTCACCGCCCGGGCCAAGGGCCTGAGCGAACGGCAGGTGCTGTACGGCCATGTGTTTCGCAACGCCATGCTGCTGGTGGTCGCCGGCTTGCCCCAGGCCCTGGTCAATGTGTTCTTCGGCGGCTCGCTGCTGATCGAGGTGATCTTCTCCCTCGACGGCCTCGGGCGCCTGAGCTACGACGCCGCGGTGTCGCGGGATTACCCGGTGGTGTTCGGCTCGCTGTTCATCTTCACCCTGTTCGGTCTGCTGATAAAACTGCTCGGCGACCTGTGCTACACCCTGGTCGATCCGCGCATCGACTTCAGTGCAAGGAGCGCCTGATGTTGACCTTGTCTCCCATAGGCCAGCGGCGCTGGCAGCGCTTCAAGTCCCACCGGCGCGGCTGGTGGTCGTTGTGGCTGTTCGTCGCGCTGTTCGCTTTGACCCTCGGCGGTGAGCTGATCGCCAACGACAAGCCTTTGCTGGTGGCTTACCAGGGCCAGTGGTATTTCCCGGCGTTCAAGCGTTACACCGAGCAGCAGTTCGGCGGCGAGCTGCCGTTCCAGCCGGATTACCGCAGCGCTTCGGTGCGCCAGTTGATCGAAGGGCAGGGCGGCTGGTTGCTGTTCGCGCCGATTCCTTTCGCTTTCGACACGGTCAACTACGACCTCACGGAACCGGCGCCCAGTCCGCCCTCGGCGCAGAACTGGCTGGGCACCGACGACCAGGCCCGGGACGTGCTGGCGCGGGTGATCTTCGGCACCCGGGTGTCGCTGCTGTTCGCCCTGGCGCTGACCGCCGCCAGCACGCTGATCGGCATCGCCGCCGGCGCCCTGCAGGGCTATTACGGCGGCTGGATCGACCTGTTGGGGCAGCGCCTGCAGGAGGTCTGGTCGGGGCTGCCGGTGCTGTATCTGCTGATCATTCTCTCGGGGTTCGTCGAGCCGGGTTTCTGGTGGCTGCTGGGGATCATGGTGCTGTTTTCCTGGCTGGCCCTGGTGGATGTGGTGCGCGCCGAGTTCCTGCGCAGCCGCGGCCTGGAGTACGTCAAGGCGGCGCGGGCCCTGGGTGTCGGCGATACCCAGGTGATGCTGCGGCACATCCTGCCCAACGCCATGAGCGCCACCCTGACGTACCTGCCGTTCATCCTCACCGGGGCCATCGCCACCCTGTCGGCCCTGGATTTCCTGGGTTTCGGCATGCCCGCCGGCAGCGCGTCCCTGGGCGAGTTGATCGGCCAGGGCAAAAGCAATCTGCAGGCGCCCTGGTTGGGGCTGACGGCGTTTTTCGCCCTGGCGCTGATTCTGTCGTTGCTGGTGTTTATCGGCGAAGCCTGCCGCGACGCCTTCGATCCGAGGCATTGAGATGAGTGAACGACTGATTGAACTGCGCGGCCTGCGGGTGGCGTTCAAGGCCACTGAGGTGGTGCATGGCATCGACCTGGAGATCCGCCGCGGCGAATGCCTGGCGCTGGTGGGCGAATCCGGCTCCGGCAAGTCGGTGACGGCCCACAGCCTCCTGCAATTGCTCGACCCGGGCAGCACGCGCATCGCGGGCAGCATCCGTTATCGCGGCGAAGAGTTGCTCGGCGCCAGCCCGGCGCGCTTGTGCCAGCTGCGCGGCAACCGTATCGCGATGATCTTCCAGGAGCCCATGAGCTCGCTGAACCCCCTGCATAGCCTGGAGCGACAGCTGGGGGAAACCCTGCGCCTGCACAAAGGCATGGCCGGCAGCCAGGCCCGCGAACGGATCCTGGAACTGCTGCGTCTGGTGGGCATCCAGCAGCCGGAGCAGCGCTTGCAGGCCTATCCCCATCAGCTCTCCGGCGGGCAACGCCAGCGGGTGATGATCGCCATGGCCCTGGCCTGCGAACCGGAGCTGCTGATCGCCGACGAGCCGACCACCGCCCTCGACGTGACGGTGCAGCGCAAGATCCTGCTACTGCTCAAGGACCTGCAGCAGCGCCTGGGCATGGCCTTGCTGCTGATCAGCCACGACCTCAACCTGGTGCGCAGCATCGCCCAGCGGGTGGCGGTGATGCGTGCCGGGGAGATAGTCGAAACGGCGGGCTGCGCGCAGCTGTTCGCCGATCCTCGGCATCCCTACAGCGTCCAGCTGCTGAATGCCGAGCCCGGCGGCCAGGCGCTGCGCCGCGGGCCCAGCGAGACCCTGCTGGCGGTGGACGGGCTGAAGGTCTGGTTCCGCCAGGGCGGTGGCTGGCTGCGGCCCAGGCGTTACCTGAAGGCGGTGAACGGCATCGACCTGCAACTGCAACGGGGCAAGACCCTGGGCATTGTCGGTGAATCCGGCTCGGGCAAGTCGACCCTGGGCCAGGCGATCCTGCGGCTGATCGAGTCCGAAGGCCGCATCCGCTTCAAGGGGCAGGACCTGCACAGCCTCGACGGCAAGCAACTGCGGCCGTTGCGTCGGCAACTGCAAGTGGTGTTCCAGGACCCCTTCGGCAGCCTCAGCCCGCGTCTCAGCGTGCAGCAGATCATTGCCGAAGGCTTGCTGGTGCATAGCGAGCTGAATGCGTGGCAACGCGAGCAGGCGGTGGTCGAAGCCTTGCAGGAGGTCGGCCTCGACCCGGCCAGCCGCCATCGCTATCCCCATGAATTCTCCGGCGGCCAGCGCCAGCGCATCGCCATTGCCCGCGCCCTGGTGCTCAAGCCGGAACTGATCCTGCTCGACGAACCGACTTCGGCCCTCGACCGCACGGTGCAGAAACAGGTGGTGGCGCTGCTACGCCGCTTGCAACAGGAGCATGGTCTGACCTACCTGTTCATCAGCCACGACCTGGCGGTGGTGCGGGCGCTGGCCCATGACCTGATCGTGATGAAGGATGGCGAAGTGGTGGAGCGCGGCGAGACCGAGCAACTGTTCGACACGGCGCGCCATCCCTATACCCGGGAGCTGCTGGCGGCGTCCTCGGTGATGGCGGCTCCCGTCACTGGCTTGCCGCTGGCCGAGCCCCTTGGCGCCGACTGAAAGCGCGGGCCTGAAACGACGAATCCCGCCGGAAGGCGGGATTCGTGGGCAAGACAAGGGCTTCCCTGGGGAAGCGCTTACTTAGGCCGGGAACAGTTCGCTCAGCTTCATCGCCAGCATCATGTCGCCTTCGGCGCGCAGTTTGCCGCCCATGAAGGCCTGCATGCCGTCGGTTTCGCCGCTGACGATGCCTTGCAGGGTTTCGCCGTCCATTACCAGCGTGACCTGGGCGTCCGGGTTCTCGCCTTCCTTGAGCTCGCAAGTGCTGTCTTTGACGATCAGCGAGAAGTTCTTGGTGTCATCGATACGGAAACCGAAAACCAGGTCCAGGCCGGCAGCGGCAGCTGGGTTGAACTTGGCTTTCATGGCTTGTACGGCGTCGGCTACGGAGGTCATGGTTCGATCCTTTTATGGGTTGTTACAGCAAGGGTCACAGTGATCCGGACTCAGCGGAAAGTGATGAGTTCCGGGGCCTTCAGCAGTTGCAGGTGGGCATGGCTGTTGAAGGAAGCCAGGGCAACCTCGCGACCGCGAAACTTCAGCTGGTTGAGCGAGGTATTGACGATTTGCCAATTCAGTTCGAAGGCCTGGGCGGCAGGCATCCGGGTAATCAGGTGGAGCAGGGCGGTGATGGTGCCGCCGGAGGTGAACACGGCGATTTTCTGGGTGTTGTCGGCTTGGTCCAGAATACGTTGCAGGCCGGCCTGCACCCGTTCGACGAACCCCAGCCAGCTTTCCAGGCCCGGTGGATCGTAGGTACCGGCCAGCCAGCGGTCGATGATCAGGGCGAAGATGCGCTGGAATTCGGCGCGGTTCTGCGCGGCGTTGCGCAGGATGTCCAGGGCGTTGGGCTCCTCGGACAACATATCGGGCAGCAGGGCGCGGATCACCGCGTCGGCATCGAATTCGTTGAACGCCGAATCGGTTTCCAGGATCGGCGTGGGCAGGCCTGCGGCGCTGAACTGCTGCAGGGCGGAATTGGCGGTGTGTTGCTGGCGGCGCAGGTCGCCCGCCAGGCAGCGATCGAAGTTCACCCCCAGTTCGACCAAGTGTTGACCGAGCACTTCGGCCTGGCGCACACCCGTGGTCGACAGGACGTCGTAGTCGTCCGCACCGAAGGAGGCCTGGCCATGTCGAATCAGATAGATGCTACCCACGTCCGCGTCATCCCGGTACGTTGAAAGTTTTGCGAGGTTATGAGGATGCCGGTGAGCTGTCAATGAAAAAACATACGCTTGTTTGAAATGCCCGTTAGAGCACGGTAACAGGAGGTTTCGCGACTGGTCGACGCCTGGCTGCGCCGGTATGCTGGAGCCATTCCGCCACGTGTTGGCAGTGATGCACGTCTTTAAGGAGTCCCTGTGGAGTTTCTCTCCGAGTACGCCAGTTTCCTGGCCAAAACCGTCACCCTGGTCATCGCCATCCTGGTGGTGCTGATCACCGCTGCCTCGCTGCGCAGCAAAGGCCGGCGCAAGGGTGCCGGGCAGCTGCATGTGAGCAAGCTCAACGATTTCTACAAGGGGCTGCGCGAGCGTCTGGAGCAGAGCCTGCTCGACAAGGACCAGCTCAAGGCACTGCGCAAGTCCGAGGCCAAGGCCGAGAAAAAACACAAGAAGCAGCACGAGGAAAAACCGCGGGTGTTCGTGCTGGATTTCAGCGGCGATATCAAGGCCTCGGCCACCGAGGGGCTGCGCCACGAAATCACCGCGCTGCTGAGCCTGGCCACGCCCAAGGATGAAGTGGTGCTGCGCCTGGAAAGCGCCGGCGGCATGGTGCACAGCTATGGGCTGGCCTCGTCGCAACTGGCGCGGATTCGCCAGGCCGGCGTGCCGTTGACGGTGTGCATCGACAAGGTCGCGGCCAGCGGCGGCTACATGATGGCGTGCATTGGCGAGAAGATCATCAGCGCGCCGTTCGCCATCCTCGGCTCGATCGGCGTGGTGGCGCAACTGCCCAACGTCAACCGCCTGCTGAAAAAACACGACATCGACTTCGAAGTGCTGACTGCCGGTGAGTACAAGCGCACCCTGACCGTGTTTGGCGAAAACACCGAAAAGGGGCGGGAGAAATTCCAGGAAGACCTGGATGTCACCCATCAGTTGTTCAAGAACTTCGTCTCCCGTTATCGGCCGCAACTGGTCATCGACGAGGTGGCCACCGGTGAAGTCTGGCTGGGTGTCGCGGCGTTGGAAAAGCACCTGATCGACGAGCTGAAAACCAGCGACGAATACCTGGCCGAGCGCGCCAAGAGCGCCGAGCTGTTCCACCTGCATTACGCCGAGCGCAAGAGCCTGCAGGAGCGGGTAGGGCTGGCGGCCAGCGGTTCCATCGACCGTGTGCTGCTGACCTGGTGGAGTCGCCTGACCCAGCAGCGTTTCTGGTAAGGGGCACCACGGGAACGTGTTTCTTTTGTAGGAGCGAGGCTTGCCCGCGATCGCGGGCACCGCGTTAAAGATGCGGCATTTAAAAATGCCGCGTTTAAAGATGACAGACACAAAAAAGCCCTGAACCGGTTTCCCGGTCCAGGGCTTTTTGTTGGCGCGGGCCTTAGCGGCGACGGAAC
Organism: Pseudomonas sp. GW456-L12; assembly: GCF_059424045.1. Classification (NCBI taxonomy): domain Bacteria; kingdom Pseudomonadati; phylum Pseudomonadota; class Gammaproteobacteria; order Pseudomonadales; family Pseudomonadaceae; genus Pseudomonas; species Pseudomonas sp. GW456-L12. Next base: position 158,342 of record NZ_JBWKZA010000003.1, on the reverse strand, counting down.
AGCGGCAGCGGTTCGTCGGTGGCGGCCTGGTAGGTCACGGAGAAGTCCTTGAGGCTTTCCAGGGCTTCGTACGGGTCCTTGTCGGCGCGCAGGGCGTAAGCGTCGAACCCGCAGCGGCGCAGGTAGAACAGCTGGTCGCGCAGCACATCGCCGATCGCTCGCAGCTCGCCCTTGAAGCCGTAGCGGTCACGCAGCAGGCGGGCGTTGGAGTAGTTGCGGCCGTCGGTGAAGGCCGGGAAGTTCAGGGCGATGACCTGGAAGTGCTGCACGTCACCGCCGATCTCTTCGGCTTCTTCATCGGCGTCCAGCCACACGCCCAGGCCGCCGTCGCGGGCCTTGAGGGCGTGAGCGTGCTCGCGCCACAGGGCCAGCGGCACGATCAGGTCGTCGCAGTTGGAAATGCCGTCGAGGGTCGCGTCCTTGGGCAGCAGGTGCCAGGTTTCGTCGATGACCTCGTTGTTCTTAATGATTCGCTGCATAGACGCGCTCCTTGAAGAGGTCGATGCCAATACGTTGGTAGGTGTCGATGAAGCGCTCGTCTTCGGTACGTTGTTCCACGTACACGTCGATCAGCTTCGAGATCACATCGGGCATGTCGTCCTGGGCGAAGGACGGGCCGAGGATCTTGCCCAGGCTGGCGTCGCGGCTGGCGCTGCCACCGAGGGAAACCTGATAGAACTCTTCGCCTTTCTTGTCCACCCCGAGGATGCCGATATGGCCCACGTGGTGGTGGCCGCAAGCGTTCATGCAACCGGAGATGTTCAGGTCCAGCTCGCCGATGTCGAACAGGTAGTCCAAGTCATCGAAACGGCGCTGGATGGACTCGGCGATCGGGATCGACTTGGCGTTGGCCAGGGAGCAGAAATCACCACCCGGGCAGCAGATGATGTCGGTCAGCAGGCCGATGTTCGGCGTGGCGAAACCTTGCTCGCGCAGCTCGCCCCACAGGGTGAACAGTTGGCTCTGCTCGACGTCGGCGAGAATCACGTTCTGCTCGTGGGAGGTGCGCAGCTGGCCGAAGCTGTAGCGGTCGGCCAGGTCGGCGATGCCGTCCAACTGCTTGTCGGTGACGTCGCCCGGGGCTACGCCCGTGGGTTTCAGCGACAGGGTCACGGCGACATAGCCCGGCTTCTTGTGGGCCAGGGTGTTGCGCGTGCGCCAGCGGGCGAAGCCCGGATATTGTTTGTCGAGCTCGGCCAGCTCGGCGTCCTGGTTGGCCAGGGCCTTGTAGTCCGGATCGACGAAGTGCTTGGCCACGCGATGCACTTCGGCTTCGGTCAGGGTGGTCTGGCCGCCGCGCAGGTGAGCCATTTCCGCTTCGACCTTCTCGGCGAACACCTCTGGAGTCAGGGCCTTGACCAGGATCTTGATCCGCGCCTTGTACTTGTTGTCACGCCGGCCGTAGCGGTTGTAGACCCGCAGGATGGCGTCGAGGTAGCTCAACAGGTCCTGCCACGGCAGGAACTCGTTGATGAAGGCGCCGACCACCGGGGTCCGGCCCAGGCCGCCACCGACCAGGACCCGGAAGCCCAGTTCGCCGGCGGCGTTGTGCACCGGCTCCAGGCCGATGTCGTGGACTTCGATGGCCGCGCGGTCTGAGGTCGAACCGTTGATGGCGATCTTGAACTTGCGCGGCAGGTAGGCGAATTCAGGGTGGAAGGTGGTCCACTGACGGACGATTTCACACCAGGGGCGCGGGTCGATCAGCTCATCGGCGGCGACGCCGGCGAACTGGTCGGTGGTGACGTTGCGCAGGCAGTTGCCGCTGGTCTGGATGGCGTGCATCTGCACGGTCGCCAGCTCGGCCAGGATGTCCGGGATGTCTTCCAGCGCCGGCCAGTTGAACTGCACGTTCTGCCGGGTACTGATGTGGGCGTAGCCCTTGTCGTAGTCGCGAGCGATCCTGGCCATCATCCGTGCTTGGCGCGAAGTCAGCTGGCCATAAGGCACCGCCACCCGCAGCATCGGGGCAAAACGTTGGATATAGAGGCCATTCTGCAGGCGCAGAGGGCGGAATTCTTCTTCGCTCAGCTCGCCTGCCAGATAGCGCCGGGTCTGATCACGGAACTGCTTGACGCGGTCCTCGATGATCCGCTGATCGTACTCGTCGTATACGTACATATAGATCCTGTTCTCAGGCTTATCAGGTGACGCAGAGGCGGATGTCACCCAAGAAATTCTGCGCGCACGGCCGCGCACTCCCAACGGAGCCGGGCGAAGATACCAGTTTGCAGTTATGCGCAAAAGTGATGTTTGAGTATATGCAAAGAACCAAAACGACTAACGGTATCCGGCCGGCTCAAACCCACATTTGTGGTGAGGGCAATCCTCGACTTAACTGTGCTCGAGTCTTTGTGCAGTCACCGATAAAACCGACAAGAGGCGATGCTATGAGCAATCCAACCAAGGCAAGGAAAAGCGACAGCGCTGTCGATGCTTGGGCCATTCTCTTTCTGATCATTCTGGTCGTGGGAACGGCGGTGTTCTGGGTCAGTCATCAATAGTTGCGGTCAAGCGATGAGCAGAGTCCGAATTGTCTGTGGGAAATGACGATTTGCCGACATAGGCCAGTATTTTGCCAGTTATACTGCGGGCAATATTCCGGGACTCTGGTCGCAATGTTCAAGGCGTTTGGTAAGTGTCTGCTGCTGGTGCTGCTTGTACTGAGTCCAACGTTCTGGGCCATGGCCCATGCCACCTCGGTCGTGTTTTTGAATCCGGGCCACTCCACTGAAACCTTCTGGGTCGGGTATTCCCAATTCATGCAGGCCGCGGCCAATGACCTCGGCCTGGATTTGCGCGTGCGTTATTCGCAGCGCGATTCGCAAACCACTATCCGCCAGGCCCGGGAAGCCCTGCAGGGCCCGGACCGGCCAGATTACCTGGTGGTGGTCAACGAGCAATATGTTGCGCCGGAGATCCTGCGCCTGTCCCAGGGCAGCGGGGTGAAGCTGTTCGTTGTCAACAACGCGCTGACCGCCGATCAGCAACGCTTGCTGGACGAGCACCAGAGCCGTTATCCCGACTGGATCGGCAGCATGATCGCCAACGACGAAGAAGCCGGCTACCTGATGCTCAAGGAGCTGATTCGCCGTCATGGCCCGCTCGCTCCCGGGCAGTACATCGACCTGCTGGCGTTCTCAGGCGTGAAGAACACTCCGGTGGCGCAATCACGCGAACAAGGCTTGAGGCGAGCATTGGCGGAGCATCCCGAGGTGCGCCTGCGGCAGCTGGTGTATGGCGAGTGGAATCGCCAGCGTGCCTTTGAGCAGGCCCAGCAGTTGCTCAAGCGCTATCCGCAGACGCAGTTGATCTGGTCGGCCAACGACGAGATGGCCCTGGGAGCGATGGAGGCGCTGGAGCAGCAAGGGCGGCGACCGGGCAAGGATGTGCTGTTCAGCGCCCTGAACAGCTCGCCGCAGGCCTTGCAGGCATTGATCGACGGACGCCTGACGGCGCTGATCGCCGGGCACTTCACCCTGGGGGGCTGGGCAATGGTGGTCCTCAACGACGATGCCCGGGGGCTGAAGCCTGCGACCCATGGCGGCCCGGACTGGCAACTGGGCGTGTTCCAGTTCCTGGACAAGGTCCAGGCGCAGCGTCTGCTGGAGTTGCAGGGGACACAGCAATACGGCGTGGACTTTCGCGGGCTGTCGGCCGAGGGCAAGCCGGCCGGCTACCGTTATCCCTTCTCGCTGGATCTGTTGCTGCGCTGACAGGCGTTCAAAGCCCCGTCAAATGCAGCACCAACTTGACGATACCGAACAGGGTCAAGGCGAACACCGCCGTGAACAGAATGCCCAGGATCACGAAATGGCTGGGTTTGCCGTGGGTGAAGTCGCGCTTGCGGTTCTTGCCGCTCTGCACGCCAAAGGCAGCAGCGGCGACGCTTTGCAGCATCTGCCAGAAGGTCGGCTGCTTGTCGTTGGTGGGGTCGTCCATAAATCCCTCGACACAAGTGGGTGTGGGGAAAGCATAGACAATATTCGCGTAGCTCCCGCCCATACACCCTGTAGGAGCGAGCTTGCTCGCGATCAAAACGTCAAGACAGCGCGATTCTTCAGATTCACCGCGTCATCGTTGACGTCTATCGCGAGCAAGCTCGCTCCTGCAATTTAGTTGTCGTAGCCCAGGTTCGGTGCCAGCCAGCGCTCGGTCACGGCCAGGTCCTGGCCTTTGCGCGCGCTGTAGCTGCTGACCTGGTCCTTGTCGATCTTGCCCACGGCGAAGTACTGCGCCTGCGGATGGGCGAAGTACCAGCCGCTGACCGCCGCCGCCGGGAACATGGCGAAGTGTTCGGTGAGGAACACGCCGCTGCGCCCGGCCTTGCCTTCGGATGCCTCGGGGTCGAGCAGGGCGAACAGGGTGCTCTTCTCGGTGTGGTCCGGGCAGGCCGGATAACCCGGGGCAGGGCGGATACCGCTGTACTGCTCCTTGATCAGCGCTTCGTTGTCCAGCTCTTCGTCCTTGGCATAACCCCAGTAGTTTTTACGCACTTGCTGGTGCAGCCACTCGGCGCAGGCCTCGGCCAGGCGATCGGCCAGGGCCTTGACCATGATCGAGTTGTAGTCGTCGCCCTTGTCCTGATAGGCCTTGGCCACTTCTTCGGCGCCGATGCCGGCGGTGGTGATGAAACCACCGACGTAGTCGGTCACGCCGCTGTCCTTGGGGGCGACGAAGTCGGCCAGGGAGAAGTTCGGCTTGCCGTCGGTCTTGATGATTTGCTGGCGCAGGTGGTGCAGCCTGGCCAAGGGCTGGCCGTCGGCGCCATAGACTTCCAGGTCGTCGTCCTGCACCTGGTTGGCCGGCCAGAAGCCGAACACCGCGCGGGCGCTGATCAGCTTCTCGTCGATCAGCTTGTCGAGCATTTCACGGGCGTCCTGGTACAACGCGGTGGCGGCTTCACCCACCACTTCGTCCTCAAGGATGCGCGGGAACTTGCCGGCCAAGTCCCAGGAGATGAAGAACGGCGTCCAGTCGATGTATTCGGCCAGGACCCGCAGGTCGATATTGTCCAGCACCTTGGCGCCGGTGAAGGTCGGCACGGTCGGCTGGTAGCTGCTCCAGTCGAACTGTGGCTTCTTGGCCACGGCCGCCGGGTAGCTCAGGCGCTCGGTGCGGGCGCTGCGGTTGGCGGTACGCTCGCGGACTTCCACGTACTCTTCGCGGGTGCGCTCGACGAAACCGGCCTTGAGTTCCTTGGACAGCAGCTGGGTGGCCACGCCCACGGCGCGCGAGGCGTCGGTGACGTAGACCACCGCGTCATTGCTGTACTTGGGCTCAATCTTCACCGCCGTGTGCGCCTTGGAGGTGGTGGCGCCACCGATCATCAGCGGCAGGTGGAAGTCCTGGCGCTGCATTTCCCGGGCGACGTGGACCATCTCGTCGAGCGACGGGGTGATCAGGCCGGACAGGCCGATGATGTCGCACTTCTGTTCCTTGGCCACCTGCAGGATCTTCTCCGCCGGCACCATCACACCGAGGTCAACGATGTCGTAGCCGTTACAGCCCAGGACCACGCCGACGATGTTCTTGCCGATGTCGTGCACGTCGCCCTTGACCGTGGCCATGAGGATCTTGCCCTTGGCTTGCGGCTTGTCGCCTTTTTCCAGCTCGATGAACGGGATCAGGTGGGCCACGGCCTGCTTCATCACCCGGGCGGACTTGACCACCTGGGGCAGGAACATTTTGCCGGCGCCGAACAGGTCGCCGACGATGTTCATGCCAGCCATCAGCGGGCCTTCGATCACTTCGATCGGGCGGGCGAAGGACAGCCGCGACTCTTCGGTGTCTTCGACGATATGGGTGGTGATGCCCTTGACCAGGGCGTGCTCCAGGCGCTTGTTGACGTCCCAGTTGCGCCATTCTTCGGTCTCGGCTTCCTTGACGCTGCCGTCGCCCTTGTACTTGTCGGCGATGGCGAGGAGGGCATCGGTGCCTTCCGGGGTGCGGTTGAGGATCACATCCTCGACGGCGTCGCGCAGCTCCTGCGGGATCTGGTCGTAGATCTCCAGCTGGCCGGCGTTGACGATACCCATGGTCAGGCCGTTGCGGATCGCATACAGCAGGAACACCGAGTGGATCGCCTCGCGCACCGGGTTGTTGCCACGGAAGGAGAACGACACGTTGGACACCCCGCCGGAGCTCAACGCATAGGGCAGCTCGTCGCGGATGTAGGCGCAGGCGTTGATGAAGTCCACCGCGTAGTTGTTGTGCTCCTCGATACCGGTGGCCACGGCGAAGATGTTCGGGTCGAAGATGATGTCTTCCGGCGGGAAGCCGACGTCGTTGACCAGGATGTCGTAGGAACGCTTGCAGATTTCCTTCTTGCGCGCCTCGGTGTCGGCCTGGCCGGCTTCGTCGAAGGCCATCACCACCACGGCGGCGCCGTAGCGCTTGCACAGCTTGGCGTGATGAATGAACTGCTCGACGCCTTCCTTCATGCTGATGGAGTTGACGATGCCCTTGCCCTGGATGCACTTGAGGCCGGCTTCGATCACTTCCCACTTGGAGGAGTCGATCATGATCGGCACGCGCGAGATATCCGGCTCGCCGGCGATCAGGTTGAGGAAGGTCACCATGGCCTTCTTCGAGTCCAGCATGCCTTCGTCCATGTTGATGTCGATCACCTGGGCGCCGGCCTCGACCTGCTGCAGGGCGACTTCCAGGGCTTCGGTGTAGTTCTCTTCACGGATCAGGCGGGCGAACTTGGCGGAACCGGTGATGTTGGTCCGCTCGCCAACGTTGACGAACAACGACTGGCGATCGATGGTGAACGGCTCCAGGCCCGACAGGCGGCAGGCCTTGGGGATGTCCGGGATCTGCCGCGGGGCATAGCCGGCGACGGCCTTGGCGATGGCCTCGATATGTCCAGGCGTGGTGCCGCAGCAGCCGCCGACGATGTTCAGGAAGCCGCTCTGGGCGAACTCTTCGATGACCTTGGCGGTTTGCGCCGGCAGTTCGTCGTACTCGCCGAATTCGTTGGGCAGGCCGGCGTTGGGGTGCGCGGAGACATGGGTGCTGGCCTTGTTCGACAGCTCTTCCAGGTAAGGGCGCAGTTCGCTGGCGCCGAGGGCGCAGTTGAGGCCGACGGAGATCGGCTTGGCGTGGGCCACGGAGTTCCAGAAGGCTTCGGTGGTCTGCCCGGACAGGGTGCGGCCCGAAGCGTCGGTGATGGTACCGGAGATCATGATCGGCAGTTCGAGGCCCAGCCCTTCGAACACGCCCTGCACGGCGAAGATCGCCGCCTTGGCGTTGAGGGTGTCGAAGATGGTCTCGATCAGGATCAGGTCGGCGCCGCCCTCGATCAGGCCCTTGGTGGCCTCGGTGTAGTTCTCCACCAGTTCGTCGAAGGTGACGTTGCGGTAGCCTGGGTTGTTGACGTCCGGCGACAGCGAGCAGGTGCGGCTGGTCGGGCCCAGTACGCCGGCGACGAAGCGCGGCTTGTCCGGGGTCTCCAGGGTCTTGGCGTCGGCCACCTTGCGCGCCAGGCGCGCGCCTTCGACGTTGAGCTCGTAGACCAGCGCTTCCATGCCGTAGTCGGCCATGGAAATCTGCGTGGCGTTGAAGGTGTTGGTCTCGAGGATGTCGGCGCCGGCATCCAGGTAGGCTTTCTCGATGCCGCCGATCACGTCCGGACGGGTCAGCACCAGCAGGTCGTTGTTGCCCTTGACGTCGCTCGGCCAGTCGGCGAAGCGTTTGCCACGGTAGTCCTGCTCCTCGAGCTTGTAGCTCTGGATCATGGTGCCCATGCCGCCGTCGAGAATCAGGATGCGCTCTTTGAGGGCTTGCTGAAGGGCTTGGAGGCGCGTGCTGCGATCGGACATGAAAGACTACCTGGAAGGGCCATTACGAAGGGCGAGGATCATAGCAAACCTGTGCGCTTTTAGAGCATGCGGCACTTTTGCATGAATATCGCTCATGTTGGTGGCCGTGCTGGCCCGGTAGAATCGCCGGATTTTCTTATGGATTGGACCAGGGATATGTCTTACCGCGTTGTCATCGGCAGTGTGCTGCTGCTTTTAAGTTCGCTCGCCAGCGCCCAGGGTCCCGTGCCAGCGATCTCCTACACCCGCGATATCCAGCCGATCTTCACCGAGAAGTGCGTGGCCTGCCACGCCTGCTACGACTCGGCGTGCCAGCTCAACCTGGGCAGCGGTGAGGGCGCGGCCCGCGGCGCCTCGAAGATCCCGGTGTACGACGGCGAGCGCAGCAAGGCGCAGACGCCGACCCGCTTGTTCTACGACGCTTCCGGCAAGCACGCCTGGCAGGGCATGGGCTTCTACTCGGTGCTCGACGCCCAGGGCAGCCAGGCGGCGCTGATGGCGCGCATGCTGGAACTGGGCCACAAGACGCCGTTGCAACCCAACGCCAAGCTGCCGGACAACATCGTCCTGGGCCTGAACCGCGAGAACATGTGCGCGCAACCGGCCGAATTCGACGGTTATGCCCGGGCCCATCCGCGCGAAGGCATGCCGCTGGCGGTGACCGGCCTGACCGATCAGCAATACCAGACCCTGCAACGCTGGTTGGCTTCCGGTGCGCCGATCGACGAGCAGGGCCTGGCGCCGAGCGCCAGGGAAGCGATGCAGGTGCTGCAGTGGGAAAACCTGCTCAATGCCCCGGGCGCCCGGGAAAGCCTGGTGGCCCGCTGGCTGTTCGAGCACTGGTTCCTCGCCCATATCTACTTCGAGGGCGGCGAGCCGGGGCATTTCTTTCAGTGGGTGCGTTCGCGCACGCCGAGCGGCCAGTCGATCGACCTGATCAACACCCGCCGGCCCAACGACGACCCGGGCACCCAGGTGTATTACCGCCTGTGGCCGGTGCAGGGGGTGATCGTGCACAAGACCCACATCACCTACCCGCTGAGCGCGGCGAAGATGGCGCGGATCAAGACCCTGTTCTACAGCGGCGACTATCAGGTCACCGCGCTGCCGGGTTATGGCCCGGGCCGCCGCGCCAACCCGTTCGAAACCTTCGAGGCGATTCCGGCCAAGGCCCGCTACCAGTTCATGCTGGATAACGCCGAGTACTTCGTGCGCACCTTTATCCGCGGCCCGGTGTGTCGCGGGCAGATCGCCACCGACGTGATCCGCGACAACTTCTGGGCGCTGTTCCAGGCCCCGGAACACGACCTCTATATCACCGACCCGGCCTACCGCGGCCAGGCCACGCCGCTGCTGGCCATGCCCGGGCAGAACGACGATGTCGGCAGCGTGCTGAGCCTGTGGCTGGCCTACCGCGACAAGCGCAACGAATACGAGGTCCTGCGTCGCGATTCCTACGCCGATGCGCCGCCGCCCAACTGGTCGACCCTGTGGGCAGGCAACGACAACGCGTTGCTGAGCATCTTCCGTCACTTCGACAGCGCCTCGGTGACCAAGGGCCTGATCGGCGAGGTGCCGCAGACGATGTGGCTGTTCGACTACCCGCTGCTGGAGCGCACCTATTACCAGTTAGCGGTCAACTTCGATGTGTTCGGCAATGTCTCGCACCAGGCGCAGACCCGGCTGTACTTCGACCTGATCCGCAACGGCGCCGAGCAGAATTTCCTGCGCCTGATGCCCGCCGGCACCCGCGAGGACTTCCTCGACGATTGGTACCAGAACAGCGGCAAGTTCAAGATGTGGCTGGACTACGAGTCCATCGACGACGACAAGGCCAGCGCCCTGGTGCTGGACGAAAAGGACCCGAAACGCGACTTCGCCAACCAGTTGCTGAACCGCTACGGCGACCTCAATGCGCGGCCCGATCCGATCAACCGTTGTGACGGCGCCTACTGCTCGCGGCCGAATATCGACCCGGCGCTGCAGAACGCCGAACAGGCCCTCAGCGGCCTGGTTTCGCGGCCGGCGGCCGGCATGCGGGTCATCGACCTGTTGCCGGAGGCCACCATGCTGCGCATCCAGGCGCCGAGCGGCAAGCGGGTGTTCTACAGCATGCTGCGCAACCGCGCCCACAGTAACGTAGCGTTCCTGCTGGGCGAGTCGCTGCGCTACCAGCCGGGCCTGGACACCCTGACCATCTATCCGGGCGTGCTCAGCAGCTACCCGAACTTCATGTTCAACATTCCCGCCGGGCAGGTGCCGGAGTTTGTGGCCGAGATGGAAAACGCCAAGGACGCCCACCGTTTCGAGAAAATCGTCGAGCGCTGGGGGATCCGTCGCAGCCATCCGCAGTTCTGGCAGTACTTCCATGACCAGACCCAGTACATCCTCGAGACCGATCCGAAAGAGGCGGGCGTACTGGACATGAACCGCTACGAGAACCTCTGAAGACACCAGGCCCTTGAAATTCCGGGCCGCAGCCCTCAGGTTGCGGCCCGACCCATCCCGGAAAAACCTTGTAAAAAACCCAGGCGTTGCGTCGACCACGCAGCGCGGGCCTATCGACCAAGGTCTATCCTGACAAAAATACTAGGACTTTGTCCGGCACGCCGATTGGCGTAAACTGCGCCCACGCCTGCGAGGAATTTCCATGACCGCTATTACCATTACCGACGCCGCCCACGATTATCTGGCTGATCTGCTCTCCAAGCAGAACACCCCGGGCATTGGCATCCGCATCTTTATCACCCAGCCAGGGACTCAGTACGCCGAGACCTGCATTGCCTATTGCAAGCCGGGTGAAGAAAAACCCGAAGACAAAGCCCTGGGGCTGAAGAGCTTCACCGCCTACATCGACGCCTTCAGCGAAGGTTTCCTCGATGACGCGGTGGTCGACTACGCCACGGACCGCATGGGCGGCCAGCTGACCATCAAGGCACCCAACGCCAAGGTGCCGATGGTCAACGCCGACAGCCCGGTCAACGAGCGCATCAACTACTACCTGCAAACCGAGATCAACCCGGGGCTGGCCAGCCACGGCGGCCAGGTCAGCCTGATCGATGTGGTCGAGGACGGCATTGCCGTGCTGCAGTTCGGCGGTGGTTGCCAAGGCTGTGGCCAGGCCGACGTGACCCTGAAGGAAGGCATCGAGCGCACCCTGCTCGAGCGCATTCCCGAGCTCAAGGGGGTACGTGACGTCACCGACCACACGCAGAAAGAAAACGCCTACTACTAAGTAAGGCGTTCGCTGCGAACATAAAAAACGGCGCCCCGTGAGCGCCGTTTTTTTATGCCCATTATTCCAGGTGTCTTGCGGTGCCTGGATCGCGAGCAAGCTCGCTCCTACAGGGGGGACACGATCAACTGTAGGAGCGAGCTTGCTCGCGATACACCCTCAAGGCCGATACAGGTGCGCATGCCCTGCGCGATACAACGACGACTCACTGAAACTGTCCGTGGCCAGCACCCGGCCCACCAGGATCAGCGCCGTGCGCCGAAAACCCTTGGCCTGGACCTTTTCGGTGATGTCCTCCAGGGTGCCCAGCACCCAGTCCTGGTCCGGCCAGGTCGCCCGGTGCACCACGGCAATCGGGCAGTCGGCGCCGTAGTGGGGCAGCAGCTCGGCGACAATCTTGTGCAGGTGGTTGACCCCCAGGTGAATCGCCATGGTGGTGCCGTGGGCGGCGAGGCTGGCGAATGCCTCGCCGGCGGGCATCGAGGTCTTGTCGGCATAACGGGTCAGGATCACGCTCTGGGCGACGTCCGGCAGAGTCAGTTCGGCCCCCAGCAAGGCCGCGCAGGCCGCGGTGGCCGTCACGCCGGGGATGATCTCGAAGGGGATGCCCAGCTCGCGCAGGCTGCGAATCTGCTCGCCGATGGCGCCGTACAGGCTCGGGTCGCCGGAATGTACCCGGGCCACGTCCTGGCCTTTGGCATGGGCGTCCTTGATCAGCTCGATGATCTGCTCCAGGTGCAGCTCGGCGCTGTTGACCAGCTGTTCGGCGCTATGCCCCTGGAGCACCGCTTCGGGCACCAGGGAGCCGGCGTAGATGATGACCGGGCAGCTGTGGATCAGCCGCTGGCCCTTGACGGTGATCAGTTCCGGGTCGCCGGGACCTGCGCCGATAAAAAAGACGGTCATGGCGTTCTCCTGTGAAAAAAGGGGCGAGGCAACCTCACAGATGAAGATTGCTCATGATCAGCGGCGGGGATTATCGAAGATTTACCCGGAGCAGGCCAAGGCGAGGGTCGCCTGGGCGTATTTCTGCCGCGGGACCAGCAGCCTTGCCGGGCTTCGGGCCAAGCGTTCGGCCAGGGCCAGGGCGGCACTTTCAGCGACGCCGTAGCAGCCGGTGCGTTCGTAGGCGATCTGCGAACGATGGCTGAGTTGCAGCACATAAGGCGTCAGCTGGGTACTGCTGAAACAGGTCAGGGGCAAGTCCAGTTGCGCGGCCAGGGCCAGCAGCCCGGGTTCCTCGCGTTTCAGGTCGATGCTGGCCAGGGCCTTGATCTGCCCGGGGTCGATGCGGTGGGTGCTCAGGGTCTGGTCGAGCAGGGCGCGCAAGGTCTCCACCGGGCAGCCCCGCTGGCAGCCCAGGCCGACCACCAGGGTCGGCGCTGTGCTGGCCTGCGTCATGCCGAGTACTGATCGTCGCTCTTGCGGCGGAACAGCCAGGCGCTGATCAGGCCCAGGGCCAGCCAGAACGCGGCGTTGGTCAGCTGCGAAGCGATCTTGAACTGCGCCTCCAACTCCTCCGGGGCGAGCATCGAATGCACTTGCGGCTGTGGCGCGCCGATGAGGTGCGGCACGGCGAGGATGGCCACGCCCAGCGCTTTCAGCAGCCAGTTCCGGGCGAAGACGATCAGGGCAATGCCGGCCGCGGTGGAAGCGGCGGTACTGACCCACCAGACCTGCCGTTGCGCCAGGTCCGCGGCGGCGGTGCCCGGCAGTTCGGGCGGCAGGCCGAGGGTCGGCGCCAGGCAGAAAGTCGCATAACCGGCCAGGCCCCAGAGCAAGCCCTGGGAAGTACGGTTCGGCGCGCGCAGGGTGTAGAGGCCGGCGAGCATCAGGGCGAAACCCACGGCGACTACCAGGTTGCCGCCGGTGGTGGACAGCACGCGCTGCCAGCCGTCTTCCGGTTCCCAGGCTTCGGCGTCGTGGCTGTGGGCGGCGGTGCCGGCGGCATGCTCATGCGCTTCTTCATGCTGGGCGGCCGGGGCCTTCTCGTAGGTTTCCGCCTCCAGGATCAGCGGTGCGACCCAGAAGCTTTGCAGCAGGGTCAGCAACAGGGCCGCCAGCAACCCGGTGAACCCCGCGGTTTGCGCGATACGCTTGATCATGTCGGCAGGTCTCAGTGGCAAGGGAAGGCGGCGCTGTGACGGGTATCGTGGGCGGCGTTGTGCACCGCTTCGATATGGGAGAAGCCGGCGAAATACACAAGGCACGCACCGAGGATCGAGGCGCCGATGGCGACGACCAGGCGTTGGCTCAGGGTGGCGGTACTGCTGCTGGAGTGGCTGGTGCTGCTGATGATCGACATGGCGCTTCCCTCTGGTGTGTCAGCGGGTGAATCGAGCGCAGCAAAACCCCGCGAGACGGGCTCGCGGGGAATTAACAGCGCCCGCCCACCGCGGGTTTGTTATGACTGTGCAGCGGGCCGGTCTCCGGGCTCGCGAGGGGCGGGGCTTGCGCCACGCCTGCAAGAATCGCCTTCCCATGCCGGACTGCTGGCACAGTGGATCTGATTCTTCGCTCGCTTACCGTTGCGGGGGCAGCACCGGACTGATCAAGGCTTTTGGCCTGTGACGCACCGGTTTCCCGTTTCACCCTGTGAAGGGCACCCGTAACAAGGTGTGTAGGAGAGCATGGGCGAGGGAGGGGCGTCAATTGGCAAGGGTTCTCGTTTTCGATCGCAATTGGCCTGTCCTCGCGCTGCATGAACATTGACCGCCCCCCAAGCTCTGCGTAGCCTTGCGCTCTCGAGGTTCTTCGGCGTCTGTCGAAGCTAAGAAGGGAACGCGGTCCAAGCCGCGGCTGCCCCCGCAACTGTAAACGGTGATGAACGATGCAAGGCCACTGCCAGGCGGCGGGAAGGCGCATCGTTGGCCAGTCGAACGACCGGCACGCCGTCAGCCAGGAGACCTGCCTCGGACCTGATTCTCACTACAACCGGGCGGGGTGATCCGGTGGCGAACCTTTCCGTGCACCTGCCTGCGCGGTTCTCGTCCCGTATGCCCGCCACCTTGCCAAAGGGCATCCGATGAAAACACTGGCCAAACTTCCCGTCACTATCGTTACCGGCTTCCTCGGCTCGGGCAAAACCACCTTGCTGCGGCACATGCTGGACAATGCCCAGGGCCGACGCATCGCGGTGATCGTCAACGAGTTCGGCGAGCTGGGCATCGACGGCGAGATCCTCAAGCAGTGTTCCATCGGTTGCACCGAGGAAGAAGCCAGCGGTCGCGTCTTTGAGCTGGCCAACGGCTGCCTGTGCTGCACCGTGCAGGAAGAGTTTTTCCCGGTGATGCGCGAGCTGGTGGCCCGTCGCGGCGACCTCGACCATATCCTCATCGAAACCTCCGGCCTGGCCCTGCCAAAACCTTTGGTACAGGCGTTCCAGTGGCCGGAAATCCGCAGCGCCTGCACCGTCGACGCGGTGATCACTGTGGTCGACAGCCCGGCCGTGGCCGCCGGCACCTTCGCCGCCTTCCCGGACCAGGTCGACGCCCAGCGCAAGCTCGACCCCAACCTCGACCATGAATCGCCGCTGCACGAGCTGTTCGCCGACCAGCTGTCCAGCGCCGACCTGGTGATCCTCAACAAGGCCGACCTGATCAGCCCGGCAGACCTGGCCAAGGTGCGCCTGGAAGTGGCCGAGGAGCTGCCGCCGGCGGTGAAAGTCATCGAAGCCAGCAGCGGTCGCCTGCCGCTGGACGTGCTGCTGGGCCTGGGCAACGGCTCGGAAGAACATATCGACGGCCGCCACAGCCATCATGACCATCACCACGATGGCGACGATCATGATGATCATGACCACGACGCCTTCGATTCCATCTCCATCGAGCTGCCCCAGGCCGACGAAAGCCTGCTGCTGGACGCCCTGACCCAACTGGTGGTGCAGCACGGCATCCTGCGGGTCAAGGGCTTCGCGGCGATCCCCAACAAGCCGATGCGCCTGTTGATCCAGGGCGTGGGCACGCGTTTCGACAAGCACTTCGACCGCCAGTGGGGTGCCGATGAAGCGCGCACCACGCGCCTGGTGCTGATCGGCCAGGAACTGGACGCGACCCTGCTCGAAGCGCAATTGCGCGCCGCGCTTAGCGTGTAAGTCATGCACCTGCTCAGGACCCAGCCCGGCGGTTTCGTGTCGGATGACAACATTGCCGACCTTGGACAAACCCCCGCCGAGCTGGTGATCCTGTGCAGCGGCGACTCCAGCCTGGCGCTGCTGGCCGAGGCGGCGCAGCAACTGCCAGAGGATTACCCGAGCTTTCGCCTGGCCAACCCGATGCAGGTGCAGAACCATGCCTCGGTCGACCTGTATGTCGACCAGGTGTTGCGCCACGCCAAGGTGATCCTGATTTCCCTGCACGGCGGCATCGCCTATTGGCGTTATGGCATCGAGCAACTGGTGCAGCTGGCGCAGCGCGGCGTGCAGCTGATCCTGGTGCCGGGCGACGATCGTCCGGACCCGGAGCTGAGCGACCTGAGCACGGTGCCCGCCGCCGACCGCGAGCGCCTCTGGCACTTCCTGCGCCAGGGCGGCATGGGCAATGCGCTGAACCTGTACCGCTGCCTGGCCAGTGGCTGGCTGGGGCGCGATTACCCCTGGTCTGAGCCGCAGACTCTGCCGCGCACGGCGATCTACCACCCGCACAAAAGCAGCGCCGCCCTCCGCGACTGGCAAGCCGACTGGCGGGCCGGCCAGCCGGTGGCGGCGCTGCTGTTCTACCGCTCGCATTTGCAGGCGGCCAACACCGCCTTTATCGATGAGTTCTGCCGGCGCTTGTTGGCGGCGGGCCTGAACCCGCTGCCGATGGCCCTGGCCAGCCTGAAAGAGCCCGGTTGCCTGGCGGTGGTCGAGGACCTGCTGGATGAAGTCGAGGCCGGGGTGACCCTCAACACCACCGGCTTTGCCCAGTCCAGCCCGGAGGCGCCGCACCTGCGGCCGTTCCGCCGCGATATTCCGGTGATCCAGGCCATCTGCGCCCAGGACAACGAACCCGGCTGGCGCGCCAGCGAGCAGGGCCTGGGCCCGCGGGACCTGGCGATGCACATCGCCTTGCCGGAACTGGACGGGCGCATCATCAGCCGGCCCATCAGCTTCAAGGACCTGGCCTGGCGCAGCGAGCGCAGCCAGTCGGACGTGGTCTGCTACCGCCCGGCCCCCGAGCGCATGGATTTTGTCGCCGAACTGGCCCGGCGCTGGGTCGATCTGGCCCGGCTGCCCAATGCTGAAAAACGTATCGCCCTGATCCTCGCCAACTACCCGACCCGCGACGGCCGCATCGGTAATGGCGTGGGCCTGGATACGCCGGCGGCGGCGCTGAACATCCTGCGCGCCCTGCAAGCCGAGGGTTACCCGTTGCCGGCCGAGTTGCCGGACAGCGGGACGGCGCTGATCCAGCAACTGCTCGGCGGCGTCAGCAACGACCTGGACAGCCTCGACCTGCGTCCGTGCCAGCAAAGCCTGGCGCTGGAGGAGTACCAGGCCATGTTCGACGCGCTGCCCGAAGCCAATCGCCTGGCGGTGACGGAACGCTGGGGCGGGCCGGAAAACGACCCGATGTTCCGCGGTGGGCGGCTGATGATCGCCGGCCTGCGTTTTGGCCTGACCTTTGTCGGCATCCAGCCGGCGCGCGGTTATCAGGTCGATCCGAGTGCGGTCTATCACGACCCGGACCTGGTGCCGCCCCACGGGTACCTGGCGTTCTACTTCTGGCTGCGCCAGACCTACGGTGCCCACGGGCTGATCCACGTCGGCAAGCACGGCAACCTGGAGTGGCTGCCGGGCAAGGGCGTTGGCCTGTCCGAAAGCTGCTGGCCGGACGTGCTGCTGGGGCCGCTGCCGAATATCTATCCATTCATCGTCAACGACCCGGGCGAGGGCGCCCAGGCCAAGCGCCGGACCCAGGCGGTGATCATCGACCATCTGATGCCGCCGCTGACCCGCGCCGAAACCTACGGCCCGCTGCGCGACCTGGAGCTGTTGGCTGACGAGTACTACGAAGCCCAGTTGCTCGATCCGCGCCGCGCCCGCGAGTTGCAGAAAGACATTCTCAAGCTGGTGCGGGTAACCCGGATCGACCGTGAACTGCAACTGGACAGACAGCTCGACGGCGAGGCCGACGCGGCGCTCTGGCTGCCGCGCCTGGACACCTACCTGTGCGACCTGAAGGAGTCGCAGATCCGCGACGGCCTGCATGTGTTCGGCGAATCGCCCGTGGGCCGTCTGCGTATCGACACCTTGCTGGCCTTGCTGCGCATTCCCCGTGGCGATGGCCGGGGTGCGCAGTCGAGCCTGTTGCGGGCCCTGGCCAAGGCCTTCGAGCTGGGCTTCGATCCGCTGGACTGCGCCCTGGCCGAGCCCTGGAGCGGGCGCCGGCCACAGTTATTGCAGGACATCAGCGAGCAACTGTGGCGCACCGCCGGGGATACGCGGGAGCGTCTGGAGCTGTTTGCCGGGCGCTTGATAGAAGCGGCCTTGGCCGGTGAGGTCGAGCAACTGAACGAGCCCGGCTGGAGCGAGGTCAAGGCGATCATCGACAGCCTGCGCGAAGTAGTGGCGCCGCGCCTGGATGCCTGCGGCCCGGCGGAAATGCGTGGTTTGCTGGATGCCCTGGGCGGGCGTTTCGTGCCGGCCGGGCCCAGCGGCGCACCGAGTCGTGGACGCCTGGACGTGCTGCCCACCGGGCGCAATTTCTACTCGGTGGACGTGCGCAACCTGCCGACCACCACCGCCTGGCGCATCGGTTTCCAGTCGGCCAACCTGATCCTCGAACGGCACCTGCAGGACCATGGCGACCACCTGCGTCAGCTCGGCCTGTCGGTGTGGGGCACCGCGACCATGCGCACCGGCGGCGACGATATCGCCCAGGCCATGGCGCTGATGGGCGTGCGTCCGGTGTGGGCCACCGGCAGCCAGCGGGTCGACGACTTCGAGATCCTGCCGCTGAGCCTGCTGGACCGCCCGCGGGTGGACGTGACCCTGCGGGTGTCCGGGTTCTTCCGCGATGCCTTCGCCAACCTGATCCGCCTGTTCGACGCCGCGGTGCAGGCGGTGGCCGCGCTGGACGAGCCAGACGACCTCAACCCGCTGGCGGCCAAGGTCCGCGCCGAGCGTGAAGCGCTGCTGCAGTCCGGCCTGGATGCCGAGGCCGCGCAGCGCCAGGCCGGCTGGCGGATCTTCGGCGCCAAGCCCGGGGCCTATGGCGCGGGCGTGCAGGGCGCTATCGACGCTCGCCTGTGGCAGAGCCGCGAGGACCTGGCCGAGGTCTACCTGAACTGGGGCGGCTACGCCTATGGCGGCGCCGACGAAGGCACCGCGGCCCGTGGCCAGTTCGCCCAGCGCCTGAGCCAGGTGCAGGCGGTGCTGCAGAACCAGGACAACCGCGAGCACGACCTGCTGGATTCCAACGACTACTACCAGTTCCAGGGCGGCATGCTCGCGGCGGTGGAAAGCCTCAGCGGCGAAAAGGCCGCCAGCTACCACGGCGACCACAGCCAGCCGGACCTGCCGAAGATCCGCAGCCTCAAGGAAGAGCTGAACCGGGTGATCCGCTCCCGCGCAGCCAACCCGAAGTGGATCGCAGGGGTGAAGCGCCACGGCTACAAGGGCGCCTTTGAAATGGCCGCCACCGTGGATAATCTGTTCGCCTTCGACGCCACCACCCAGCTCATCGACGATCACCAGTACGCCCTGCTGGCCGACGCCTATCTGCTGGACCCGGCGACCCGCGAATTCATCCGGCAGCACAACCCCCATGCGTTGCGCGACATGACCGAACGCCTGCTCGAAGCCCAGCAGCGCGGGATGTGGCAGGCGCCCGGCGAGTACCGCGAGGCCTTGGAAAACCTGCTGCTGGATATCGAAGAAGATGGCTGATGCCCCTGTAGCCGCTGCCGCAGGCTGCGATCGGGCCCGCAGGGCCCGCTGGGGCAGGCGACGCGGCCTGTCAGATAGCAATGCGTCGTCTGTTTTATGCCGACTGCGTCGTCAATCGCAGCCTGCGGCAGCGGCTACAACTATTGATGTTCGTGCATCCCTTTACCGAGAACCGACATGAGCGATACCCCACATTTCCCGCTGTCCGCCGTGGTCGGCGCCGATGACCTGAAACTGGCGCTGTGCCTGACGGCCATCGACCCGAAAATCGGCGGGGTGTTGATCGAAGGCCCGCGGGGCATGGCCAAGTCCACACTGGCCCGCGGCCTGGCGGACCTGCTGGCCAGCGGGCAGTTCGTCACCTTGCCCCTGGGCGCGACCGAAGAGCGCCTGGTCGGCACCCTGGATCTGGACGCGGCGCTGGGCGAAGGCCGGGCGCAGTTTTCCCCGGGCGTGCTGGCCAAGGCCGATGGCGGGGTGCTCTACGTCGACGAGGTGAACCTGCTGCCGGACCACCTGGTGGACCTGCTGCTGGACGTGGCCGCCAGCGGCACCAACCTGATCGAGCGCGACGGTATTTCCCACCGGCATTCGGCCAGGTTCGTGCTGATCGGCACCATGAACCCGGAAGAGGGCGAGCTGCGTCCGCAACTGCTGGACCGCTTTGGCCTGAATGTCGCCCTGAGCGGGCAGACGCCGCCCACTGAGCGGGGGCAGATCATTCGCCGGCGGCTGGATTTCGACAGCGATCCCCAGGGCTTCTGCCAGCAATGGGCCGCCGAGCAGGAGGCGCTGCGCCAACGCTGCCAGCAGGCGCGGGGGTTGCTGGCGGAGATTGCCCTGGACGATCGAGCGCTGGAGCGGATCACCGAACGCTGTTTCGCCGCCGGTGTCGATGGCCTGCGCGCGGACCTGGTGTGGCTGCGTGCCGCCCGCGCCCATGCGGCCTGGCGCGGTGCCCGGGCCATCGAGGAACAGGACATAGACGCCGTGGCCGAATTCGCCCTGCGCCATCGCCGTCGTGACCACCCGCCGAGCGCAGCGCATCCGCCGCAGCCGTCTCCCGCGCCATCCCCGGCCCAATCCAGCCCCGCCGAAGGCCAGGGCCAATGGGGCGAATTGCCGGCCCAGGCGCTGGCCACCGGCGCCCGGCGTAAAGTGCCGAGCTGGCCAAAAAAGCCCTAGGCATTCGTCCCCGGTCCGACGCGGGGGCGAATGCCAAGTCCCGCGCCGGGCGGTTGGACAAGGGCAGGCAAGGCCGCGCGCGCGCGGCCGTCCACGGCTCGATCAACTGGCCGGGCACCTTGCTCAACGGTCGGCCCCGCCAGCGTGACGATCTGTTGTGGCACCTGCGCAGCCGTTCGCCCCATGAGCTGTGGCTGGTGGTCGTCGATGCCTCGGCCTCGACCCGCCGCCATCAGGCGTTGAGCGATGCCAAGGGCCTGCTGGCCCAGCTGTTCGACGATGCCTACCGGCAGCGCGCACGCCTGGCCTTGCTGACCGCCAGCGGCCGCGCGCCGAACTGGCAGGTGCAGGGCCTGAAGGCCTCGAAGGATCTGCGCGACTGGCTCGACGGGCTGGGAGCGGGCGGCGGCACGCCGTTGCTGGCGGCCTTGGCCGAGGCAGGGCGGTGGCTGCTGTCCCGGCAGAAACGTTACCCGGCCGAGCAGCAGCGGGTGCTGCTGCTCACCGATGGCCGGCTGAAAAGCTTGACTCCCCTGGCGCGCCTGGGTTGCCCGACCCTGCTGATCGATATCGAACGCGGCCCAATTCGCCTCGGCCGCGCCCGCGAACTGGCGCAGCAACTCAACGCGCAGTACCAGCATATCGACGACCCTTCGCAGCCCCAGCTTCCGTAGGAGCGAGGCTTGCCCGCGATAGCGCTGCACCTGACTCAGCGCAGCGCTTGCATCGCGCGCAAGCTGCGCTCCTACAGGTTCGGCGGTGCCCACGATCATCGTATTTACTTGGCCATCGCCTGCCGGTACTGGCGCTGTTCAACTGGTCGAGCAGCAGCGCCAGCCAGGGGCGTACTTGAGGTTTGGGCGCGCGCCCGCGACTGAGGCGATGCATCTGCAGGCGGACGATGGCCATGGTCGCCAGGGAGGCCAGGGGCTTGCGTTTCCAGCGTAGCGGCGGCAGTTGCGGATGGCTGTGCTGGCCGCTGCGCCAGAGCCGGGGCAGGGCTGGTTCGAGGGCCAGGGCGGTGGCGATGCCGGCCATCGCGATACCGCTGTCCAGCACTTGCTGCACCACCGGCAGGCGGCGGATGCCGCCGGTGACCATCACCGGCATCCGCGCCACGGGCGCCAGTTCGCTGGCCATTTCGATGAAGTAGGCTTCGCGTGCCAGGGTCCGGCCGTCGCGCACCTCGCCCTGCATGGCCGGGGACTCGTAGCTGCCGCCGGACAGCTCCAGCAGGTCCACCGGCAGGCCGTTGAGCATCTCGATGACCTGGCGCGCATCCCCGGCATCGAAGCCGCCGCGCTGGAAGTCGGCGGAGTTGAGTTTGACTGAGACACAGAACGTGGCCGAAACCCTCTCCCGTACCGCCTTGATCACCTCTACCAGCAGACGCGCGCGGTTCTCCAGCGAGCCGCCCCATTGATCGGTGCGGCGATTGGTCAGGGGCGAGAGGAACTGGCTGATCAGGTAGCCGTGGGCGGCATGGATCTGCACCCCGGAAAAACCGGCCTGTTCGGCCAGCCAGGCACTGTTGGCGAAGCGCTGGATGATCTCGGCGATGTCCTCTTCGCTCATGGGCCTGGGTTCGGCGAACATTTTCGAGAACTGCCCCATGTCCAGGGCCACTGCCGATGGCGCCAGGGCCTGTTGGCCGAGGTTGGCCATGGTCTGGCGCCCGGGGTGATTGAGCTGCATCCAGAACTGCGCGCCCTTGGCACGACCGGCACGGGCCCACTGGCGGAACTGCTCCAGGTGCTGCTGGTCTTCCAGGGCCACGCCGCCGGGGCCGGTCATCGCGCGGCGGTCGATCATCACGTTGCCGGTCAGGATCAGCCCGGCCTCACCCTCGGCCCAGGTCTGGTAGAGCCGGATCAAAGCCGCGGAGGGTGCCTGCCGGCGGTCGGCGAGGTTCTCCTCCATCGCCGCCTTGGCGATGCGATTGCCGATCGTCTGGCCGTTGGGCAAATTCAAGGCTTGAAAGGGTGACATGCTTGACTCCTCATCAGTGGAGGCCTGAGGCTAAGCTTAAAGTTAACTTTAATGTCAAGCAGGTTATCGAGGTCGAAATGAACATTGGCCAATTGGCACAACTCAGCGGGCTGGCGGCATCGCGCATCCGTTTTTACGAAGCTCAGGGCCTGCTGCCCCAGGTCCAGCGCCAGGCCAACGGCTATCGCCGTTACCCTCCGCAGATCCTGCAGACCCTGGAGATCATCCAGTGCGCCCAGCAGGCCGGGTTCAGCCTGGACGAACTCAAGCAACTGCTGCCGGGCTGCGAGTCGAGTGACCTTGACCATCAGGCCCTGCTGCAAAGCCTGGAGCGCAAGGTCGGGCAGATCGAGGACATGCAGCGGCACCTGGCCCAGAGCAAGGCGCAACTGCTGGAGATCATCGACAACATCCGCGACCGCCCGGAAGGCATGGATTGTGCCGAGAACGCCGAGCGGGTCATGGCGTCGATCAAGGGTGGGAAGTCCTGAGCAGGTCTGCCTTTGCGGGTACTGAAAACAATTTGGGCGACCGTTGCGGTCGCCCAAAGGGTGTTTCAGATTCGTAGGCCGAACGGCTTACTGTGGTGTGTGGTCGTCTTTGCCTCGAACCTTGCCGGACTGGTCCAGGAGTACTGGGGTTGCGAGCAAGCCATCATGTTCCGATGCACGGTGCGAGCGGATGAAGTGACGAATCAGAGCGATGATCACACTGAGCATCAAGCCCAGTACGACGGACAGCACCATGATCAGTGCTGCTCTCGGCTTGACCGGTTTCACCGGTTGCAGTGCCTTGCGATCGATAGTGACGAGTTTCAGACGATCCATATCGATGTTCAGGTTACGCAGACGGGTGACTTCAGCCCTGAGCGGAAAGACGTCCTTCAGGAAAATGTCTTCGTTGGAACGTTTGTTCAATTCCTGCACTTGGCGGTTGACCTGCAGCATCTGCAATTCCTTACCGATTTCGGCGATACGTTTCTCGGTGAAATCGTCAGAGGTGCGCTTCTGCAAGGCTGCGCGTTCCGCCTCGAGGGTTTCATAACCCATGAAGTACAGCGGGATGTTCTGAGTGTTGACCTCGGTGCGCATGACCTGGACGGAGCCAGCGTGGGCAGCATCAGACATCGAGGACGGTGTGGTCGGAGTGCGGATCCCCATTGACTTGGCGATGGAGATCGCTTCGGCCAGTTCGGCCAGACGATCTTTACGTCGTTCTTTCAACTGCCCGCGTAAGGCCTTGAGTTCGTCCTCGAGCTGCGCGCGGCGAATATTATCGCTTTCGAGCAAGGCAGCGATTTTCGATTCCTTGTCGGTTTCATAGTTGGAGCGCGCCGCGGCAATCTTGCCTTTGAGCTCATTGAGCCGGTTGTTGACGATGACCTTGAGGTCGGCAGCAATGCGATCGCGTTCGGCGTCGATGGCGTATTCGACAAAGCCGTTGAGGATCGCTACCCCGTTTATATCCTTGGGATATTGCATTTCCAGCTTGATGTAACTGCTCAGGGCATTGTCTTTTTTCGGATCTGGCTGAACCAGCTTTATCGAGTCGCGGTTGAAGTCCTCGAAACTCTGTTCGAGGGTTTGCCCAGGGCGTTTAAAAGCCTGGAACAGATCCTGGTGTGAGCGGAAGAACTCCAATCGTGTTTCATAGGATTCAAGTGCTGCGCCGACCTTGGACAAGGCATCTGCGGGCGGCAGTTTGTAGACTTCCGAGCGATTGAGGGCGTCGAGTTCATTCAGCGCAGCGGGGCGTAATACGCTGCTCACCTCATATACACGGGGAGCCAATAGCGCATAAGCCAGGCCCACCAGTGTCACGGCAACGGTACAACCGATTACCAGCTTCTTTTGTTGCCAGACGGATTGGAACAATGCAAACAGATCAATTTCATCCGCGTCAGCATTCATCTGAGGCCGGGGAACAATATTCAAAATCAGCACACCTCTAATTCATGTGAATCCTAACCCTGTCATGCCGTACCCCTGACGGAGCATGCATGCAGGGTCGCCCCCGTGGTGAGGCTCCTTGCCGATGGGCGCCACTCGTTGCCAGAAAAAACCATGAGATGGGTCTGTTTTCTTGCGAGAGATAGTTGGCAGGCCGTTTTCCGAGATAGGTCCCGGAAATGGCTGTTTCGATGCCGAGCGCTTTTAACGTAACTCTTGAATCCTGCAGGCACTTTGCCATTGACGATGGTGAAGACCTTAAGTGGGTGAATATTACAGGAATGCTCGGGAGGATAAATATATGAATTTAACCGTACCTTCATAATTCGCCTTATCTATTGCTGTTCGGATGGCAAAGCGGCCTGTTTGCCATATGGAAGTTTATCGGTGCCCCATAAGAGGGCGGGTAGGCTTACAAGTTGTGAGTATTTATCTAATAGCACTGGCAGTGGTGCCTCAAAAGAATGGGCGATAGAACACCCTGAGGTTTTATTGGTGCCGGGCAGATCATGACTGGCCTGATATAGAGTTGCCGCACCTTGAACGAGAGAGGGGGCGAGCCCCATGAGTGTTCACTCCACACTCAGCGTCAAAGGCCGTGGCTGCGGGATGGGATTGCGCATCAGCGTACCGACCGTTACCGCCGCCAGCAGCGCCAGCAGGCCGGCTACCCAAAGCACCACGCCGAAACCGTCGACGAAGGCTTGGCGGGCCAGCGGTTCGACCAGCTCTTTCGCCGAGTCGGGCAGCAATGCCAGGGCTGCGGGCATGTCGCCGGCCACCACCCGGGAGGCGATGGCCTGGGCCTGGTCGAGCCATTGCGCGGCGCTTGCGCCCAGGCTGGCGTGCAGGCGTTGCTGGGTATGGCTGCCGAGCAGGGCGCCGAACACGCCGATGGCCAGCATGATGGCGCTGAAGCGCATGGTGGTGCTCAGGCCCGAGGCCATGCCGGCGCGGTCGCGGGGCACGCAGGCCATGATGTTTTTCTGCGTGTCGCCATTGAGCAGGCCGGCGCCGGCACCGGTCACCGCGATGGCCAGGGCAAAGCTCAGGTAGCCGCCAGCCTGCACGGCCCAGGCCGCGAGCAGGTTGCCGCAACCGACCAGGGTCAGGCCGGCGGCCATCAGGGTCGCCGGGGCATAACGCGTCGCCAGGCGCACGCCGATGCGCGGGCAGATCAGCATGGTCAGGGCAAATGGCAGCATGCCCAGCCCCGAGGCGATCGCCGAGAAGCCCAGGCCGTTCTGCAGGTAGAAGGGCAGCAGGGTCATCATCACCTGGGCGCAGCCGGCGTAGGCGAACATTCCCAGCAGAGCACCGATAAAGCGCGGATGGCGGAACAGCTGCAGGTCGACCATGGGCCGGCGCTGCACCCGCTCGATCTGCACGAACAGCCCGAGCAACGCCACGCCGCCCAGCAGTCGGGCGTAGGTCAGCGGGTGGCTCCAGCCGATGCGATTGGCTTCGATCAGGCCCCAGATCAGGCACAGCAGGCTGGCGCTGAAGGCCAGGCTGCCCCAGGGATCGAGGCGGGCGGCCTGGGTGTCGCGGGACTCGGGTATCGCGCGCAACACCATCAGCACCAGCAGCCCGCCCACCGGCAGGTTGAGGTAGAAGATCCAGCGCCAGCCGATGAACTCGGTGATCAGGCCGCCGACGGTGGGCGCGGCGGTCATCGCCACGCCCATGCAGGCCCCCCAGAACGCCCAGGCCTTGGCCCGTTCGACCTCGTCATGGAAGGTGTGGCCGATGGTGGCCAGGGCCGAGGTCAGCAGCAGCGCCGCGCCGACCCCCTTGATCGCCCGGGCGATGTCGAGCAACAGCACGTTGGGCGCGGCGCCACAGCCGAGGGAGGCGAGGATGAACAGCCCGAGGCCGCAGAGCAGGGTGCGCTTGCGCCCGAAGCGGTCAGCCAGGCTGCCGGCCGGTAGCAGCAGCGCGGCGAAGGCCAGCATGTAGGCGCTGACCACCCATTCGATATCGGCGAAGTTGGCCCCTAGATCGCGGGCGATGCTCGGCAGGGTCACCGCGACTATGTTGGTGTCGAGCACGATCAGCGAGCACACCCCGGAAGCGGTGAGCAGGGTCAGCCGCGGGCTGGCCGGCCTCATGGCTGCACCCGTTCGCCCAGCGCGGCGAGGGCGGCCTGGGCGATTTCATCGTCGTGGGCCGGGGTGTCGGCGCTGATGCCGATGGCGCCGATCACCTGGCCGTCGACGCGGATCGGCTGCGCGCCTTTCATCATCAGCAGGCCCGAGGTGATGGCCGCCTGGCGCCCGCCGTTGATGGCGTTTTCCAGGTCGCCGGAAGGGCGCTTGAACAATGCCGAGGTCCGCGCCTTGCCCTGGGCCAGTTCGATACCGGCCACCACCGGCGCACCGTCCATGCGCGCGCTGAGGATCGGCCAGCCGCCGTCGTCGACGATCGCCACGGCGCAGGGCCAGCCCTTGGCCGAGGCGGTTTCCTGGGCGGCCTTGAGCAGTTGTTGGGCGGTGGCGAAATTGAGGATTGCCTTCTGGGCAATGTCGGCGTCTTTCTCGGCGGCGAAAGTCGTGGGCACACTGCAGCAAGTGATCATGGCCAGAAACAGTGGTTTGACGTGCATGGCGTGGGCTCTCTACTGTGAAGGTCTGGCCAGCTTATCCCGGGCTTTCGCCCGTTCTGTTAGGCGAGCTGGAGCACTTCATTACCTTTGAGCTAACGCACTTATGGAAATCCGTCATTTCCGCTATTTCCTGGCGGTGGCCCGGCAACGCAATTTCACCCGCGCCGCCGAACAGCTGGGCATCGCGCCGCCAACCCTGAGTCGGCAGATCCAGGACATGGAACAGGCCCTGGGCACCCGCTTGTTTGTGCGCCAGCAGCGCGAGGTCAGCCTGACCGAGGCCGGCGCGGCCCTGGTGCGCGAGGCCGAGGCCACGGTGCGCCAGTTCGAGTTCGCGCAACGTAACGCCCAGCGCGCCGGGCGTGGCGAAATCGGCCATATCGAGCTGGGATACGTGGCCTCGGCGGTGTATTCGGGGCTGCTGCAAAAACAGGTGCAGCGCTTCAGCCAGGACTGCCCGGACGTCAGCCTGAGCGTGCGCGAAAGCCCGATGGCGGCATTGCCCGGATTGGTGGCCGAGGGGCGGTTCGACATCGGTTACATCCGCTCGCCCATGACCCTGCCCGAAGGGGTGGAGGCGGTCCGCCTGGATGGCGAAGGTTTTGTCCTGGCGCTGCCCGCCGAGTCCTGGCTGGGGCGCTTGCCGGAGATCGCCCCGGCCCATCTGCACAACGAGACCTTCGTGCTTCCGGAACAGATCAGCGGCACCTTGCAGGTCGCCGCCGAGGGTGGTTACGCGCCGAAACTGGGGCCGCAGCCCGGCGGCCTGGTGGCGGTGCTGGCCCTGGTCTCCCTGGGGCAGGGGGTGGCCGTGGTGCCGGAATCGGTGGTCGGGCACGTGGGGCTGCCCAATGTGTTGTACCGGTCGATCCAGGGCAGCACGGCTGCGTCCTGGCTGTCGCTGATCCACCGCCGCTTCGAAAAGGCGCCAGCGGTGGCGCGGTATATCGAGCAGGTCAGAAGCCCATTGCGGGGGTAGGTGAATGATGCCCGCGATGTGGCGTTCTATCTGTGTTTCTTGCGCCTACGCAAGATGACTTGAGACCGTACGGAGTGCTCATGGACACATTCAAGCGTTTCAATTTCAAGCTGAGCTTTGATAAGCAGAAGATTGCCCAGGTTACCGAGCAGGAACAAATCGACAGGAGCCTGGCCTTTCTCAAGGCGATAGGCGAGATCGACCCCATTCTCAAGAACTGGTTCTTGTGCGCCGAAGGCAAGGATGACGGCCTGATGCACAATGTGCTCCTCGATCCGAGCAACTTGCGGCGTGAAACAGCCTCCTGGAAAGACTCGGACTTCGACGTCAACGACATGAGTTTTGTGTTGTGGAACGGGATACCCGACCCGCTCAAGGGCGGGCTTTCGATCACCTATCACGCACGAAGCGGTGGTTCGTTGCCCGCGGGCATCGAGTTTTCCGAAGCCGGGACACTGGTCCGTTGCTTGCAGGATCCTCGACAGGGCATTGTCGAGTTGATGAACGCAGTGGTCGATCTCTGGCCGGAAATCTATTGGGGCGTGGCCGCTCCCAACGAGTACTTTTGCAAGCAGCGGGTGTTCCAGGACCGGCAGACCATCGGCTGGATCGGTTATTGCCCGCACCCTCTGTCGGCGGCCGATTTTCCGGAGGTCGCCGAGCTGCGTCCCACTCAATCGAAGGGCACCATTGTCGTTGCCTGCCCCGGCATCATGGACGAGAAGAACGTCCAGCATGTGCAGGTGGTGGGTGACACCGATATCAAGCTGGTGGAACTCGGGCTGTTGCCCGGACGCTATTGAGTCGCACGGGCAGGCTCGCTTTTGCTGGGGCGAGATTGCCTGCCATAGCGGTGGCCAGGCACCCCGATAAGATCTTGAAATGATTTCCCCATGGGAAATTCCCCTTGGGGTTGTAGGATTCAAGTCCGTTTTTCTTCACAGGACTTGCATGAACACCCTCTCGGAGCCTCCCAGTCGTCCTTATTCCTGGACGCCTCAGCCTTTCCTCGCTCGATCCGCCTCACGGTGCCTTTCGCCAGTCATAAGGCGCGGCCGTTACCCCGAACTCGCTGTTTTTCGCTGCTCGCCGCCGGTCGTCGTGACCGTTGGGCGCTGGCCTGCGTTCGCCGTTCAAAGGCCTTGTGGCCTTGCCTTGCCGTGCCCGGCTGTTTGATTTCACTGGAGAGATAGAGTCGTTTTTATGGAATGGATAATGGACCCCACGGCCTGGCTTGGCCTGTTGACCCTGATCGTGCTGGAGCTGGTGCTGGGGATCGACAACCTGGTGTTTATCGCGATCCTCGCGGACAAGTTGCCGCCCCACCAGCGTGACCGCGCGCGGATCATCGGCCTGTCCCTGGCGCTGATCATGCGCCTGGGCCTGCTGGCGAGCATTTCCTGGTTGGTGACCCTGACCGCGCCGCTGTTCGAGGTGTTCGGCAAGAGCTTCTCCGGTCGCGACCTGATCATGCTGTTCGGCGGTGTGTTCCTGCTGTTCAAGGCCACCATGGAGTTGCATGAGCGCCTGGAAGGCCATGTCAGCCAGCGCGCCGGCAATGCCGCTTACGCGTTGTTCTGGCCGATCGTCGCGCAGATCGTGGTGCTCGATGCGGTGTTCTCCCTGGACGCGGTGATCACCGCCGTGGGCATGGTCGACGAACTGGCGGTGATGATGATCGCGGTGATCATTTCCATCGGCCTGATGATCGTCGCCAGCAAGCCGCTGACCCGCTTCGTCAACGCCCACCCGACGGTGATCATGCTGTGCCTGGGCTTCTTGATGATGATCGGTTTTGCCTTGACCGCCGAAGGCCTGGGTTTCCACATTCCGAAAGGCTACCTGTACGCGGCCATCGGTTTCTCGATCCTGATCGAGCTGTTCAACCAGATCGCCCGTGCCCGCCGCAAGAAATCCATGCAGGGCCTGCGGCCGATGCGCGAGCGCACGGCCCACGCGGTGATGCGCCTGCTCGGCGGTCGCCAGTTGGCGGTGGAGGAGGTGGGCGAAGAGATCGCCGACCTGCTGGACAATGGCCAAGCGCCGAGCACCGAGCTGTTCGACCGCCGCGAGCGGGTGATGATCAGCGGCGTGCTGCAACTGGCCGAGCGACCGATCCGCACCTTGATGACGGTGCGTGCCGACGTCGACTATATCGACCTGGCCGACGATGCCGAAGCCATCCGCAACAGGCTGATGCATTCGTCCTACTCGCGCCTGCCGCTGATTCGCGACGGCGCGGTGGAAGAGCCGCTGGGCTTCGTGCACAAGAAGGAGTTGCTCAAGGAATACCTGGCCGGCAACGAGCCGAACCTGGAACACCTGGCGCGCACGGCGATCAACCTGCTGGACAGCTTCTCGATCCTCAACGCCCTGGAACAGATGCGCAAGGCCTCGACCCACATCGCGTTCGTGATCAACGAATTCGGCGATTTCGTCGGCGTGCTGAGCATGACCGACATCCTCGAATCCATCGCCGGCGAGTTGCCCGACGCCAGCGAAATCGAAGGCCCGGACATTGTCGAAGAGCAGGGCGGTTTCATGGTCAGCGGCGCCTTGAACCTGGCACAGATCCGCCAGCGCACCGGCTTCGACGCCGAACCGACCGAGGACTACCAGACCCTGGCCGGGCTGGTGATGAGCCTGCTGGACCGCTTGCCGGTGATTGGCGACCGACTGCAATGGCAGGGCTGGACGCTGCAGGTGGTGACGGTGGAAGAGCGGCGAGTGACCCGGGTGCTGCTGCACCGGCAGGATGCCGCCTGAGCCATGAGCTGACAGAAAGCCGGACGCGAGTCCGGCTTTTTTTGGCCTGGAACATGACCCGAGCCAAGGCCAGGCTCCGGCTGATTAAGTTTTACTTAAAAGCTTTCAACCCCGTGGCTGATTATCATTGCCGGGTGGCTGCCGCAGACTGGTTTCGTATCTCCATGCACCCTCGTTCTTGCAGCGCGGGTCTTGAAACGAGCGGTCTATGTCAGTCAATCCCGCAATACCCCCGCAGCCAGCCCTGGTCGAATGCCCGGCCATGGCGGAGCTTTCCGCCACGGCGGCCGTCCACTCGGCCCTGGCCTGTTGCCAACTGCTGCTGCAACTGACCCAGGAGCGCGCGCCACAGGCCGCCGACCCGGGAACCGAACGCGACCTGCGCCGGGCGCTCAAGGACTACGCCCGGGGCGCCGGCGCCGACCTGCGCCTGGAGCGTCTGGCGCTGGCCCGGCTGACCCCGAAGATGCTGCCCCTGGTCTGGCGCGACCGCAGCGGCGCGTTCATCCTGCTGGCCCGGTTGTCCGACGCGCAGGCGCTGATCCAGCGACCCTCAGCCCATACCCCGGATATGATCGACCGCGCACAGTTGGCCGAAGAGTGGAGCGGCGAGGTGATTCGCCTGCGCCAGGGCGGCCTGCGCTTCGATCTGTCCTGGTTCGTTCCGGAGCTGCTGCGCCACCGGCGGATCCTCGGCGAAGTGCTGCTGTGCTCGCTGCTGCTGCAAGTGCTGGCCCTGGCGACCCCGTTGTTCTTCCAGGCGGTGATGGACAAGGTCATGGTGCACCGGGCGCTGTCGACCCTTGATGTGCTGGTGATGACCCTGGTGGTGGTCGGCCTGTTCGAGGTGCTGCTCAAGGGCCTGCGCGAATACCTCTCGGCGCACACCGCCAATCGCATCGATATCGGCCTGGGGGTCAAGCTGTTCCGCCATCTGCTCGGCCTGCCGCTGCTGTACTTCAAGCAGCGCCAGGTAGGCGCGATCATCACCCGGGTCCAGGAGCTGGACAGCATCCGCGAGTTCCTCACCGGCTCCTTGCTGACCCTCTGTGTGGATGTGGCCTTCACCCTGGTGTTTTTCGCGGTGATGGCCTGGATCTCCTGGCCGCTGACGCTGCTGGTGCTGCTGACCCTGCCGCTGTATGTGCTGCTGGCCTGGGCCAGCAGCGGCCCGCTGGAGAAGCGCATCGAGCGGCAGTTCTACAGCGCCGCGCGCAACACGGCCTTTCTCAATGAGAGCGTGAGCAGCAGCGAAACCATCAAGAGCCTGGCGGTGGAGCCGCGCATGCAGCGGCGCTGGGAGGCGCAGACGGCGGAGATGGTCGAGGCCGGTTTTGCCAGCCAGACCCTCGGCAGCGCGATCAGCCAGATGGTCACGCTGTTGCAGAAAGTCACGGCGGTGGCGGTGATCTGCTGGGGCGCGAGCAAGGTCATCGACCTGCAGATGACCATTGGCCAACTGATCGCCTTCAACATGATGCTGTCCCACGTCAGCCAGCCCCTGGCCAAGCTGATCGAGGTCTGGCAGCAGTTCGTCCGGGTGCGGGTGTCGGTGGACAAGCTGGGCGACATGCTCAACCTGCCGGTGGAGCAGGCCGAGGGCGACCAACGCCCGGCGCAGGCCCTGCGCGGCGAGGTGCGCATCGAGCAAGTGACGTTCCGCTACCGCCCGGAACTGGAGCTGGTGCTGCGCGGCCTGGACCTGCACATCGCCGCCGGCCAGACCCTGGGCATCGTCGGGCCGTCCGGGTCGGGCAAGAGCACGCTGACCCGCCTGCTGCAAAAACTCTATACCCCCGATGCCGGGCGCATCCTCATTGACGGCATGCCGCTGCAGCAGCTGCAGCCGGCCTGGTTGCGCAGCCAGATCGGCGTGGTGCTGCAGGAAAACTACCTGTTCAACCGCAGCGTGCGGCACAACATTGCCCTGCGCCATCCCACGGCGTCCCTGGAAAGCGTGATCGCCGCGGCGCGCCTGGCTGGCGCCCACGATTTCATCCTGCGCCTGCCGCTGGGCTACGACACGGTGCTGGCCGAAGCCGGCAGTTCCCTGTCCGGTGGCCAGCGACAACGCATCGCTATTGCCCGGGCACTGATGGGCGATCCGCGGATCATGATTTTCGACGAAGCCACCAGCGCCCTGGACGACGAATCCCAGGCGCTGATCCAGGACAATATGGCGCGCATCGCCGAGGGCCGCACGGTGATCATCATCGCCCACCGGCTGTCCGCGGTCCGCCATTGCCAACGCATCATCGCCCTGGAACAGGGGCGTATCAGCGAGGCGGGCAGCCACCATGAACTGCTGGCCAACGGCGGTTGTTATGCGCGCTTGTGGGCGCTGCAACAGGCGCTGCGCAAGGAGGCCCAATGATGCGCGGCGCATTGACCCATTTGCGACGCGCCTGGCAGCAGCTGCGCGAGGCGCCGGGGTTGCGGGGGCGCAGCCGCGACGAATACGAGTTCCAGCCCGGTTACCTGGAGATCGTCGAGCGCCCGCCCGCGCCCTGGGCCCGCGGCACGGCACTGGTGTTGATCCTGTCGATCCTGCTGGCCCTGGGCTGGGCGATCCTCGGGTTCCTCGACATCCATGCCAGCGCCGCCGGGCGCCTGATGGTCTCCAGCTACACCAAGGTGATCCAGGCCCATGAGGCCGGCGAAGTGCGGGCCATCCATGTGCGGGACGGGCAGCGGGTCAAGGCCGGCGATGTGCTGGTGGCGCTGAACCCGATCGGCATCGACGCCGAGTTGAGCGAGTTGCGCGCGCAACTGGCGTTCAAGCGCCAGGAGCTGGCCCGGGCCCGCGCGCTGCTGACCCCGGACCCGCTGGGCAGCTACCAGGCGCCTGACGGCCTGGACGCGGAACAGCTCGCCGCGGCGCGGGAACAGTTGGCGAGCACCTGGAAGGAGATCCGCGCCAACCTCGACAGTCTCAACGCCGAGATCGCCATCAACCAGGCCAACCAGCGGGCCCGCAATGGCGAGATCGCCGCCCTGGGCAAGCTGGCCAGCAACGTCCGCCGGCGCCTCGATGCGCGCCGGGCGATGGCGGCCGAACAACTGATGCCTAGGGTCGAATTGCTCGAACAGGAAAAGGAGCAGCTGGAAGTCGAGCGTTCCCTGGCCCAGCAACATGCCGAGCTGCAGGTGCTCAAGGCCCAGGCGCAGAACCGCCGGGAGCAGCGCGACAGCTTCCTGGCCAGGACCCAGCGCGAGCAACACGACCTGCTCAACCGCAGCCACCAGGATGTCGCCGTGCTCGAACAGCAACTGATCCGCGGCCGCGACCGGCAGCGCCTGCAAACCCTGCTGGCGCCGGTAGACGGCGTGGTCCAGCAACTGGCCGTGCATACCCTGGGCGGCGCGGTGCAACCGGCGCAGCAACTGCTGGTGATAGTGCCCGAGGGCGCCGAGCTGGATGCCGAGGTCATGGTGCTGAACAAGGACGTCGGTTTCGTCAGGGCCGGGCAGCCGGTGGAGATCAAGGTCGATGCCTTTCCCTACACCCGCTACGGCACCTTGCGCGGCACGGTCGAGCATGTCTCCGGCGACGCCATCAAGGACGAACAGCTGGGCCTGGTGTTCCCGACCCGGATCCGCCTGGAGCGCGCCGCGATCGCCGCGGGGCAGGGGTGGATGCCCTTGCAGGCCGGGATGAGCGTGACCGGCGAGATCCGCACGGGCGAGCGGCGGGTGATCAATTACCTGCTGAGCCCGATCCGCGAGTATCAGTCCGAAGCGTTGCGGGAGCGTTGAGCATGACCACAGCCTTCAATCCCGCGGCCGAACAGGCGCCGACTATCCTCGATACCGGCCTGCATGCACTGGCCTGGGCCGCCCGGCGGTTTGACCTGAGCATCAGCGTGGCGCAACTGAACCACCGCCTGGGGCGGGTCGAGGGCCTGGCCGACAGCCTCGACTTGCGGCGCTGCGCCGGCTGGATCGGCCTGCGGGCGCGGGCGCTGCAAAGCCAGGTGCAGCGTTTGCAGCACCTGCCGTTGCCGGCCCTGCTGGAAACCTCCCAGGGCTGGGCGGTGCTGGACGCGGTGGACGGCGACCAGGTGCGGCTGTTCTGGCCGTTGCAGGGGCAGTGCCAGAGCTTGTCTCGCGAGGAACTGGCAGCGCTCTGGCAGGGCCAGGTGCTGCTGCTAGCCGAGCGGCATGTCGAGCCCAAGGCGCGCGGTTTCGGCATCGGCTGGTTCCTGCCGTCGATCCTCAAGCATGCGCGGCAGTTTCGCAGCGTGCTGCTGGTGTCGCTGATGCTGCAACTGGTGGCGCTGGTCACGCCGCTGCTGTTCGAGAACATCATCGACCGGGTTCTGGTCAGCCGCGGCCTGTCCAGCCTGCAAGTGCTGGGCATCGCCATGCTGGCGCTGGCGCTGTTCGAACCCCTGTTCGGCCTGCTGCGTTCCTGGCTGTTCAGCAACGTGGCGAGCAGGATCAACGCCGAGTTGTCGGCGCGCCTGTACCAGCATCTGATCCAACTGCCGCTGGGCTATTTCCAGGGGCGGCAGACCGGCGAGATCATCGCCCGGGTCGGCGAGATGCAGCAGATCCGCCAGTTCCTTACCGGCTCGGCCCTGACCCTGGTGCTGGACCTGGCCTTCTGCGGGCTGTTCATCGCCGTGATGTATGCCTACGCGCCACTGCTGACCTGGGTGGTGGTCGGCTCCCTGGCCTTGTACTTCCTGTTCTGGCTGTGCGTGGGGCCCTTGCTGCGCAGCCGGGCCTTGCGCGAATACGAGTTGAACGCGGCCAACACCGCCTTTCTCACCGAGGCCGTGACCGGCATCGAGACCATCAAGACCGGGGCCATCGAAAGCGGCTTCCAGCAGCAGTGGCAACGCCAGCTGGCGGCCTATGTGCGCGCGGCGTTCCACACCCGCATCGTCGGCATCTGGGCCGGCCAGGGCATCGGCGTGATCCAGAAACTCACCGCGGCGCTGTTGCTGTGGTGGGGGGTGATGCTGGTGCTGGACGGCCAGTTGAGCCCCGGCCAGCTGGTGGCCTTCAACATGCTGGCCGGCCATGTGGTGGAGCCGATCCTGCGCCTGGCCCAGGTCTGGCAGGACTTCCAGCACACCCTGATTTCCCTGCGGCGCCTGGGCGACATTCTCGACACCGAGTGCGAAAGCGGCAGCGGCGGCCTGGCTTCGGTGCCGGCGTTGCAGGGCGGGGTGAGTTTCCAGGGCGTGCGCTTTCGCTATGAGGAGGACGGCCAGGAGGTCCTGCGCAGCCTCGACCTGGAGATCCGGCCGGGGGAATTCGTCGGCATCACCGGGCCTTCCGGCTCCGGCAAATCGACCCTGACCCGCCTGTTGCAGCGCCTCTATGTGCCCCAGCACGGCCGGGTGCTGGTGGACGGCATCGACCTGGCTATCGCCGACCCGGTGGCCCTGCGCCGCAACATGAGCGTGGTGCTGCAGGAAAGCGTGCTGTTCGCCGGCAGCGTGGCCGAGAACATCCGCCTGTGCCGGCCCCAGGCCAGCGATGCCGAAGTGCAGCATGCGGCCAGCCTGGCGGGAGCGGCGGCCTTTATCGAAGCCCTGGCCCAGGGCTACGAGACCCAGGTCGGCGAGCGCGGCGGCCAGCTTTCCGGCGGCCAGCGCCAGCGCATCGCCCTGGCCCGGGCGCTGCTGAGCAACCCCGGAATCCTGCTCCTGGACGAAGCCACCAGTGCCCTGGACTACGAGTCGGAAGCGGCGGTGATGGCCAACCTGCAAGGCATCGCCCAGGGCCGCACGGTGATCAGCGTGGCCCACCGGCTCAATACCCTGCGCCACGCCGACCGGATCCTGGTCATCGATCAGGGCCGGGTGCTCGAACAGGGCACCCACGAACAACTGCTCGCCCTGGACGGGCTGTATGCCCGGCAGTGGGCCTTGCAGATGAAGGATTGAACCCACTGACGGCAGGAGTACGCACGAACCAGGCATGCCTCCCCATCCCGGATATTCATAGCGACAGGCAGCCTTTCGCGACACGAAGGGCTTCGCTCAAAACAGACAAAGGATCACTGCAATGGCTTCCATGTCCAAGGACTTCACGCGCCTGCTCAATACCCTGATCGATCAACAGGTCAAGGCGGCAGGCAGGCAAACCGAATGGTTCAACATGAGCGCCGACGAGCGCGCCACGTACATCGCCCAGGTCGGCGAGCGCCTGCTGGAAATGCAGCAGAGCACCCTGAGCGTGCTGGCCGCCCAGCACTATCAGATGCAGGACAACCCGGTCTCGGTCGGCGACCAGTTGCAGACCCTGCAACAACGCCGCAAACAGATGAACGCCATTCCCGACACCCCGGCCACCAGCGCCTACAAGCTGCAACTGGACCGCGACATCCAGTTGTACAGCCGCCAGCAGACGGCTATCACCCACTATGACAGCACCTGGAACAAGGCCCTGGGCATGCTCAGCCCCGGTGGCGCCAAGCAGTTGGACATCAAGGGCCTGAAGGCCGATGCGCTGGCCAAGCAGGACAAGCTCGACGGGCGGATCAAGCGCCTGGAGCAGCAGTTGACCATTCAAGTGGCCGACTCCACCTTCAGCCAGGCCTACGTGACGCTGTTCTCCGAACTGCAGGCCTACAAGGACGTCAGCGCCCGCTACAACACCTTGCTCAAGGCCACGCCCGAGCAGCAGGCCGCGAGCCTCGACGCGCTGGCAAAGGCGCCCCGGGCCTCCGACGATCTGCCGGTGAACATTTCCCTGCTGATGATGGAAGAGCGCCCCGGCTATATCCGCATGAACGTGGCGCTGGTCAATGCCAGCACCGATGGGCGT
Organism: Pseudomonas sp. GW456-L12; assembly: GCF_059424045.1. Classification (NCBI taxonomy): domain Bacteria; kingdom Pseudomonadati; phylum Pseudomonadota; class Gammaproteobacteria; order Pseudomonadales; family Pseudomonadaceae; genus Pseudomonas; species Pseudomonas sp. GW456-L12. The sequence goes on along the minus strand of NZ_JBWKZA010000003.1, from coordinate 121,155 downwards.
TTCAAGGACTTTTTCCTGGAGAATGGCAGGCTGGTGGTGCCCACCGACGGGGTGCTGAACTTCTCCTTCGGCACCGCGGCCCGCTCCCTGGCCTGGCAGCAACAGTACCGGCTGAAGAACGAGCCGCCGTCCTTCCGCTCGCCGACCTACGCGCCGATTCGCTCGGTGCTGGTCAAGACGTCCTTTGTCGAGCAGTACTTCGCCAACCACTTGGTGTCGGAAAGCTCCCTGCGCGAAGGCTTCAAGGCCCAGGTGCTGGGCAACGGCCACAAGCTGCTGTTGACCAGCGTCGATCGCAAGGTGCCGAACCAGGTCGGCATCCAGGTTTCCGGCCAGTCGCCCACCACCACCGTCACCCGCGAAGTGCCCCTGGCCGGCGCCTTGAGCGAGCTGATCAACCAGAACGCCGACATCGCCAGCTTCCAGACCATTGGCCTGGAGGGTTTTCGCCAGAACAGCTACCACCCCGACCGTGACGGCGTCTTCGTCAATATCCACGAGCTCGAACGCTCGGTGGGCCTTGCCGAGCGCCAGTACCTGCTGGAAATGCCTCAGGGCGGCGAGTACCGCGCTGCGACGCCTTTTGCGCTGATGACCGTCGACGGCGACAAGGTCAGCAGCAGCCACCTGAGCAAGGCGCAGACCGACGCCCTGTATCAATACAACGCGGCGTTTTTCGACAAGCTGGAGCAGCTGCGCGATGGTGGCATCAAGGCCAGCCGCCTGTTTGAAGGCAGCCGCGAACGCGCGGCCTTCACGCAGCAGTTGACCCGCTTGCTCGAGCGCAACCACATCACCCCGGCCGGGGTGCTGATGCCGGAACACAGCCGCGCCAGCCTGCGCGATATCAAGGGCAACAACCTGAACAAGGTGCTCTGGGAGCAGGCCTTCGCCGCGTCGGTCTGGCAGAGCCGCGACAACGACGCGCTGCTGTTCGGCCTGGCCGACAAGCTGGTGAACAACCAGGCGGTGGCCAAGGTCCTGCAAGGCGGTTATGTGCAGAGCGACATTGCCCAGGCCAAGTTGCTGCTGGCGCCCCTGTACGAGCCATGGCGGGCCCGGGCGATCGACGCGGAAACCCAACGGGTCGCCGCGGCCAACGCGGCGCAGCATCCTGGCAACCCGAAAGTGCATGTCTTCGATCAGGTGGCGGTCGAGCGTTCCCTGGACAGCCAACTGCTGACCCTGTTGCTGCGCGGCCCCGAAGGGCTTGCGCCGGCCGATGGCAAACTGCGCCCGACGGTCGAGGCGCTGCTGTCGAGCGACCAGGGCCGCAGCCTGCGCAAGCAGGCGCTGTTCCATGCCCTGCGCCCGGTGGCCGACAGCTTTTCCAAGGCCGCGGTGCCGGTCAATGCCCATGCCGCGCTGGCGCCGCCAAGTGGCGCCGACAAGGTCATGATCAACAACCGGCTGAATCAGCCCGACCCTTACCTGATCCTCAATACCCACCCGGAACAGGTCCAGGCCGATACCACCTTCCTGATCGCGGACGACAAGTACCGCAGCTACAGCCAGTTCCGCCCCGACCCGGGCAATGCCGCCACCCGCTATATGAACGACCTGGACACGCCCTTCGTGGGCGGCATTTCCGGGACCACCCAGACCGTCAGCAATGCCTTGCCGGAGTTGTTCGGTAGTGCACCGAGCGTCAAGCAGTACTGGCAGTTCCAGATGGCCAACGCGGCCTTCATGATCCGCAACGGCTACCACTCGTTCTTCGAGACCCTGTATGTCGCCGCCCGTTATGAACCCCAGGGGCCGGGCAGCATCGGCCAGGACCTGCTGCAGATGTTCGACCGCTACCGCGCCGAAGGCAGCAGGGAGGCGTTGCACGGCGAGCTGTATGACGGGGTGATGGCCCGCGTGCTGCCCATCGTCAATGAAGGCTTGCCGGTGGCCGAGGAGTTCCATCCGCCGCGTTTCACCAGCGTTGGCCCGCTGCCCGCGCTGCTGGGGCAGGCGGCGAAGGACCTGCAGCTCAAGACCGGGCTGGCCTCGTTGGGAGCCGGGTTCGAGCCGCGCCAGGGCAGCGCCGACATTCGTCAGTTCGCCGCCGACCCTGTGCAGTTCGCCAAGACCCATACCCTGAGTGCCGAGGCCCTGGTCAAGTCGGGACGCTTGCCGGCCCAGGGCAACGTGCAGTTGGTCAAGGTCGCGCCGAACCTGTACGAGCTCGAATACACCGAGCACAGCGCCAATGACGTTGCCGGCGGCAACAGCGTGCCGGCGTATTTTCTCGGCTACAACGGCCCGAACCAGGCCAATGCCGCGCCGGCCTATGTGGACATTCCCAAGCACGCGGCCGCGGGCAGCTTCCTCTTCACCGGCACCTTGTCGGGCTGCTCGCTGGTGGTGACCAGCCTGGACGCCAATACCTTCCGGGTCTACCACGACGGCCGGGTCAACAGCTCGCTGCTGTACGACAACGTGGTGATGGCGGTCGACTACAAGGACTATCAGGTCGCCGGTACCGCCGAGGGCCTGGCCGCGGCCTACATGCAGTACGTCGATGGCCAGTGGCAGCTGGTGTTCCAGCGCCAGGAGTACCAGCGCGACGGCCAGATGGTCTGGCCGAAGCTGCGCGACGGCGCGCAACCCCTGCAGATCCAGAACGCCGACCCTCAGGTGGTGGAACGCAACCGGGCCGAGTTCGCCGCCTACCGCGAGCAGGTGCACCAGAACCTGAAGAAAGTCGCGACCCAGTTCGGGGTGTCGGTCGACGGGGTGGCCGACGGTGTCTACCGCGATGGCGCCTTTTCTCCCGAGCATCCGGCGATCGCCGCCTGGAACCAGCTGCGCGAAGCGGTCCAGGCCAAGGTCAACGCCGATATCCAACAGCTGGCCGACAAGCGCTACCAACTCCAGCAAGACCGGCGCGGGGCCAGCGACAAGGGCCTGATCGACCAGCAGATCAAGCAGCTCAACCTCACCCAGGACTACTACCGGGCGCAGTACGACCCGGTGTTGCGCGAAGCCGGCTCGGTGGAAAAGACCTGGCTCTGGCAGCAGATCAAGGCCAAGGACGGTAGCGCCGCGGTGGTGCGCACCGACGATACGGCGATCCAGGGCGCAGGCGAGGAGCGCGCCAGCAGCGTCGGCGAGCGTTATGCGATTGCCGAGGCCTATCAGCGCGGCGCGCGGGGCACGGCGTTCAGCGATGGCTTGCGGGATTTCCGCGAGATCAAGATTCCCGGGGTGGACGACCGGATGTCGGCCCTGAAGATGAAGCAGCTGTTTCTCGACGGCACCCTCACGCCCCGCGAGCGTGGCGCCCTGAGCGGGCGCATCACGGAAACCGCCCAGGCCGAGTACATCGACAAGGTGCTGCGCCAGACCGCGGTGTTCAGTGAAGACTTCCACAAGGCCGGCAGTGTCTTCGGGCAACTGGCGCCGCAGGATTTCTACCTGTCGCTGGTAGGCGACCGTTCCGGCGGCCGTTGCTACCCCCTGGTCCGGGCGATGGCCGTGGCCCTGGCCAGCGGTGGCGAGGCGGGCGTCAACAGCCTGGTACAGAAGCTGTTCCTGGCCTCCGCCGACCCTCAGGCGGGCAGCTCGACGCTGCTCAAGAACAGCCTGATCCGGCTGCATTCCAATGTCGAAGCGGTCCAGGCTTCCAGGGAGCTGGGGCAGGTCAAGTTGTCCGAGGTGGTGTCGCGGCTGGCCGCCAGCACCGGCACCTCGATGTTCGCCCTCAATACCCAGAACCACTCGATGATGGTGGGCAGCACGCAGACCGCCGAGGGCCGTCGCTACTACTTCTATGACCCGAACGTGGGGATCTTCGCTTTCGACTCCAGCAAGGGCTTGGCCAAGGCCATGCAGCAGCACCTGGTGACGCGCAACCTGGCCGCGCACTATGGCTCGTTCGGCACAAAGTCGCTGCCGGCCTTCAACCTGATCGAGATCGACACCGGCAAGATGGCCGAGGTGCCGGTGGGCAACGGGCTGAATGTGGCCGATCTGTCGCGGCCCGAGGAGCTGGCCGGGGTCATCGGCCAGCGCCGCCAGGTCGAGCAGGCGGTGGACGCCCAGCAGCGCGTCAGCGAAGACCTGCGCCTGGGGGCGGCGTTGACCACCTTCGACGCCGAGCAGTGGGGCGCGCGCTTCGAAGTCGCCAGCACCCGGCTGGCCCGGGAACACCAGTTGGGCAGCCAATGGATACCGATCATTGCCAACATCGAGGCACAGCAGGAGGGCGGCTATCGGGTCCAGTTCATCAACCGTGACCAGCCCGAGCAGACCCGCTGGCTGGCCACCGACGATGGCACCTTTGTCGAGTTCCGGCGTTTCGTCGATGAGCACATGCGGGTGTTCAACCAGCACTTCACCCTGGAGCACGGGCAGATACGGCCGCGTGCCGGAGTCGGCGAAGCGGCGCCGGTGGATGGCTTGAACGCCGGCTTCGCGGTGCAGACGCTGATCCAGTGGTTCGCCGACAAGAACCGCAAGGACACAGCCCAGGGCACGGTTTCGCCGGACCTGGCCACTGCGTTGAAGATCCACAGCTACCTGGGCCTGGCGCAGATCGGCCATGGCACCTTGCAGGACGTGGCCAAGGTCACCGAACTGGTGCAAACCGCGTTGCGCGGCGAAGCCACGGCTGCCGAAACCTCGCTCAAAGACTTTGCCTCGACCCTGGGCCACACCGTCAACGAAGGCGCGGGCGTGCTGTTTGGCGGGGCCATGGTCGGCCTGGATGCCTATGAACTGGCCCATGCCGAGAACGATGTGCAGAAGGCGGTGTTCGGCACCCAGCTGGCGTTCGATTCGGCCAGCTTCGTCACTGGTGCAGCCGGAGTCGGCGCCGGGCTGCTCGGCGCCTCGACGGCGGCCGCGGTGCTCGGCGGCGCAGGGGTGATCCTCGGCGGCCTGGCAGTGGGCTTCACCGCGCTGGCCCAGGCCTTTGGCGCGGTGGCCGAAGACGCCAAGGCGGTCGGGCGTTATTTCGATACGCTCGACAAGGCCTACAAAGACAACGGCTACCGTTATGACGCGGACAAGAAAGTGCTGGTGCCGCTGGCCGGCGCGGTGGTCAAGCGCCTGGACCTGCGTAACAACCAGATAGGTTTCGACAGCCAGTACATTTACCGCACCCACCACGGCTCCACCGGTTCCGGGGCGATCAACTACTTCTTTTGGGCCGGTGATTTCCCGCGGATGATCCACGATCGTGGCCAGGCGATCGAGGTGCGCAGCGGCATCGGCTACAAGGACGCCACGCGCACGCTGGAGCATGGCGACAGCACGGCGGTGATCCTGCCGGGCACGCCCAAGTCCTACATCAGCTACGAGTACATGATCCTGCCGGGGTCCACCACCCGGCATGACACCGGCTTCGACGTGATCCGCCGGCTCGAGGAGGACCGGCGTTTCGACTACGACTTCTACATCTTCCCGAGCGAGGAGACGATCCGGCGGATTCGCCAGGAATACGTCGAGACCCCGATCGAGGTGCTGCTCGACTCGCGCGACCGGCAACTGGTGATACCCGAGCTGCCCAAGGAGCTGCACGGCTATCTGAACTACCAGATCAAGGGCGCGGGCGGGCGCTATCTGGTCGGCCTCAATGAAGGTGCCCGGGTGGATCTCGCCAGCGAGTCCGGCACGCCGTCGCGCTGGATCATCGACAGCAGCCAGTTGGCGAGCGAGAGCATCAGCGTGTCCAAGGACCAGCTGGTGGTCGGTGGCGTGGTGGTCAAGCTCGACCCGGCGAGCAACGGCCAGGTGCTGGTGGTCAACGCCAAGGGCGAGGTACGCGAAGTCGACTTCGCCGGCATGAGCGCCCGGGTGGTGGAGGAAGACGCGAGCAAATGGCAGCTGCCTGGCCAGCGTATCGAACAGCACCTGAGCGAGCTGGCCAAGGCCCATCAGTTGCACGGTCAGTACGTGGTCGTCGATAACTACCGCCACGAGGGGCGCAATGTCGGCCGGGCGTTCTACGACGTCGCCAAGGACCGCATGCTGTTCACCGACACCCAGGTGGAACAGGCCAGGAACGCCCAGTTGGGGGCGGTCATCGGCGAGCATGCCTACTTCGTCGACGCCGAGAACGCCGCGGCGTGGCGGGTCGAGATCGCCACCGGCAAGGTCGACGCGCAGTTCGCCCCGTCGTTCAACCAGAGCGCGGGCCGGATCAGCCGGTTCTGGCAGGAGGGCGACGCGGTCTACCTGGCCCGTCGTTATCAGCTCAAGGAGCGCGAGGCCGAACTGAACTTCCGCATCACCGGTGACCGGATGGAGCTGGTCGGGGTGGTCGGCGATGACGCATTGCTGCAACTGTCGGCCCGCACCGGCCAGCATGGCGATGCGCTCAAGGCCCTGCTCCAGGGCTACCAGAGCCAGGTCACGCAGCGGGCCACCCCGGTGTACAGCCTGGGCGCGCCGATGATGGAACCGAGCGCCGCGGCGCTGGTGACGGTGTTTGGCCTGGATAACGCGAAAGTCGCGCACCGCTACTGGGTGCGCACCAGCGACGGCACGGTGATCAAGCCGAACCTGGCGCCCCCGGCGGGTCAGCAGCCGCCGGATGCCCAGGGCAAGCCCCAGAGCGCCTGGCCGATTCCGGCGGACCTGGTGTTCGCCGGCAGCATGCCGCAGCCGGCTGGCCAGGAGGTGTTTTTCTTCTACAGCCAGAAGCAGAAGGTGCTGTTCCGCCAGGAAGGGCCGGGGCAGAAGGTCCTCGACGGTAGCCAGCCGAGCGCCTTGCGCCTGGCCACGCCGGCCCTGGCCAATGTGCTCGAACTCAACGGCCATCTGGTGGCCGTGACCGAGGATGGGCTGGTCGCGCGGATCGAGGCGACAGGGCGCCTGAGTTATGAAGCGGTCAACGAGCATTGGCTCAAGGGCCGCAGCACCTGGTGGCAGGACCTGGCCAGTGTCAACGGTAGCAGCGCCACCCTGGCGGTATTCGGGGCCAAGGCCGCCGACGGCAAGAGTGCGCTGCCGGTGTGGTACCACAACGGCCAGGTGATCGTGGCGGCGTCCTCGCTGCAAGGCAAGCCGCTGCAATTTCTCGGCTTCGACAGCGCCAGCTCCAGCGCGCGGCTGTTCGAGCCCGAGAGCGGCAAGCTCTACCTCCAGGCACCGATGACGTCCGAGACGTTGGCCGCTGCGTTCGGCGGCGACGAGGTGCTTGAGGCCTCGGCGCAATTGCCCGCCGCCACGCTGCCGATGCCCGAGGTGCAACTGCGCTCGGCGGTCCAGGTGGATGCCGGGCTGCGGTTGACGACGGTGCAGGGCGAAATCCTGCTGCGCGCCAACAACGGCGATGTGCAGCTGGTGGCGCTCGACAAGGGCTGGCAGCAGCAACGTCTGGGCAATCTGCCCCAGGCGCTGGCGCAAGTGGCTGGCCAGTGGCGAGCCAAAGGCGTGCTGACCTTGCAAGGCGCTGAGAGCCAGGGCTGGTTCGATGTCGCCAGCGGACGGATGTTCGCCAGCACGGGCATTCCCGCCGCGAGCGACCTGCGTTTTATCGGGGTGGCCGCCGAATCGCAGCGCTCGGCCTACGTCTACAGCCCGACGGAACAGGCGCTGTACAAGGTCAAGGAAGGGGCTGCGCAGAAACTCGGTCACTACGCCAATGTCGAGCGTATCGGCTCGTCGCTGCTGCTGCAGGGCGGCGGCGGTCGTCAGGACGAGCTGGCGCCGCCGCTGATCGCCGGGGTCGACAGCGTGGTGCTGCATGGCGGCGGTGCCAACGACACCTATCGCTTCAGCCCGGCGATGTGGGCGCATTACCGCACGGTGGTGATCGACAACGATGACCCGGGCCAGGCCCTGGACCGCCTGATCCTGCCGGTGGCCGATGGCAAGAACATCCTCGTCAGCCGTCGGGGCGAGGACGTGCTGCTGACCGACGCCGGCACCGGCACGGCCTTGGTGCTGCGCCAGGTGTTGGGCAGTGAGGCCGCGGCGCACCGGCATCTGCAGATCGAGCTGCAAGGCGACTCATCGGTGATCAGTGTCGATCATCTGGTGAAGGGCTTTGCCCAGGCGGGATCGGCCAAGGACGTTTTGTTCGAGCTGTCCTCGCGCGAGCGCCAGGCCGTGCCGACGGCGAACGACATCGCCTCGGTGACGGAGGCCGAGGGGCCCAGCCTGGCCAAACTGAGCGGGGCCATGGCGGCCTTCGCCGACACCGGCGGGGCGCGTGAGCACCTGCCGCAAAACCGTCAGGCCGCCCAGGCGGTGCTGGTGCCTTCACTGACCTGACCACGCGGGAGCAACCACAGGAGGGGCGCCAAGCCTCTCCTGTCTCCTGGCCCATCTTGTTTGGAAACAGAAACAGACCATGACCAACCCCATGATTTCGCGGCAGCGAGCCCTTGCCGGCTGGCTGCCCGTCCTGCTATCGCTGGCCGCGTTGCCGGCGGCCTCCCTGGCGGTGGCCGCCGAACAGCCGCGCCAGGTCCTGCCCAGCGACCTGTGGCGGGTGTACCTGGATGCCCAGCACAACAACAGCGAGCTGGCGGCGGCCCGTGCCGACCAGGCCGCCCGCGCCGAGGCGGTGCCCCAGGCCCGGGCCGGGCTGCTACCCACGCTGTCGGCCAGCGCCGAGCTGAACGGCACCAGCACCTCCCTGCAACAGCCACGGCAGGACACCCGGCGCAGCGGCACCAGCTACCAGGCGGTGCTGAACCAGCCGATCTTCCGTGCCGATCGCTGGTTCAGCCTCAAGGCCGCCGAAGCCGAGGACCAGCAGGCCCAGCTGGAGCTGGCGGCAGCCGAACAGAAACTGATGCTCGACAGCGCCCAGGCCTATTTTGGCCTGCTCAAGGCCCAGGACGCCCTGGCGGCGGCCAAGGCGGAAGAGGCGGCGCTCAAGCGCCAGCTGGAACTGGCCGAGAAGGGCTTGCAGCTGGGCCTGTCGGACCGTACCGATGTGCTCCAGGCCGAGGCCGGGCATGACACCGCGCGGGCCAACCGGATCGTCGCGCAGAAGCGCACCGACGATGCCTTCGAAGCCCTGGACACCCTGACGCACCAGCAATACGCGGCGATCCAGGGCGTGCGGCATGACATGCCGATCTTGTTGCCCGAGCCCAACGATGCCCGGCGCTGGGTCGATACCGCGGTGCGCCAGAACCTGACCCTGCTGGCCAGCCAGCAAGCCCTGGACGCGACGCAGCAGACCCTGAGCGCGCGCAAGGCCGGGCACGCGCCGACCCTCGACGCGGTACTGCGTTACCAGACCGGCGACAACGACAACCTGGGGTATGGCAACAGCGATATCCGTGGCAGCGGCTACGGCGGCAATGTCGAGCAGCGCTCCATCGGCCTGCAGTTGAACATTCCGCTGTTCAGCGGCGGCCAGACCTCTTCCCAGGTGCGCGAGGCCCACCAGCGGATGAATCAGCGCGAGTACCTCAACGACAACCTGCGGCGCCAGGTGGTGGAGCAGACCCGCAACCTGCATCGCGGCCTCAACAGCGGCGTCGATCAGGTCAAGGCCCGGCGCCAGTCGATCATCTCCAACCAGGGCGCGGTGCTGGCCTCGCAACTGGGCTTCCAGGTCGGCACCCGCAATATCGTCGATGTGCTGGAAGCCCAGCGCCAGTTGTATAACGCCGTGCGCCAGTACAACGACAGCCGTTATGACTACATTCTCGACACCCTGCGGCTCAAGCAGTCGGTGGGAACCTTGTCGCCCCAGGACCTCAAGGCGCTTGGTGATTACCTCAAGGCCGACTACGATCCCGACCGCGATTTCCTGCCGCCGGAGTTTCCACGCCGGCTGGCGGCGCGTTGAGCTGTTTGTCAGGGCACAGGCGTATGCGCACGGGTTTATCAGGTAAAGGGGCGAGGTGTTGCACAGGCTAACCAACTTCTTCGACAGCCACAGACGGTGTTGCTACGCCCTGGGCGTGGTGCTCGCGGTCGGTGCCGCGGTGGCGCTGGGCAACTACTACCGCCTGCAGGTCGAGGACGTCTACCAGGCCAGTATCGAGATGCAGACCCAGGAGTACGCCGCGGATCTGCAGCAGTGGAAGTCCGACGGTTTTGCCATTGGCGCGCTGTCGATCCTGGGGCGCCACAACCCCTCGCTGAAACGGGTGATCCTGGAGCGCGAGCCCTCGGCAGAATTGATGGCGCAGGCGGCGATCCCGTTGAAGACGCTGTCGATGGTGGTGGGCGCCAACCACGCCTTTGTCCTCAACCGCGACGGGGTGGTGGTGGCGGCCCACGATCACCAGGGCCAGGCGCCGCTGGGGCTGAATGTGGCCTTCCGGCCCTACTTCAAGGTGGCGCTCAACGGCGGCAGCAGCGTCTATGGCGCGATCAGCGTCACCACCGGCACCCGCATGTTCTACATGGCGGTCCCGGTCTACGAGTCGCGCACGCGCCAGGATCAGGTGATCGGGGTCCTGGTGGCGCGTTTCGACGGCAAGATGCTCGACACCAGCCTGAGCAAGCAGTATGGCGACGACCTGAAAATGATCCTGTCGCCCAGCGGCGTGGTGCTGGCCGCCAGCACCCCGGATTTTCTGCTCAAGGCCGATCGCGCCTGGTCGCTGCGCGAATTCGGCGGCGAGATCCGCCGCCAGTTCGGCGACTACCCGTTCGCCCACGGGGTGCCCGAACGCTTGCCCTTCGATGCCCATCAGCCGCAGGTCAAGCTGGACGGCCGGCGCTATAGCCTGTCCCGGGTCGATTTCGACTGGAACGACCCCAGCGGTCCCTGGACCCTGGTCACCCTGGGCGACCTGGATACGGTGCTGCCGGCCGAGCAGGTGCTGCTGATCAAGGGCTTGAGCGCCGTGGTGTTCCTGCTGTTGCTGTGGGGCGGCCTGCGGCGCCTGGCCGATGCCCGGCGGCACAAGGCCGACGTGGCGCGGATCGAGCAAAGCGAGCGACGCCTGGACATGGCCCTGCAAAGCGGCGCGCTGGGGCTGTGGGACTGGAACGTCAGCCTGGGGATCGTCATCAATAACGATGTCTGGCTGCGGATCCTCGGCTACAGCAAGGAGGAGCTGGACCAGACCTTTGGCAATGGCCTGGATCGCTGGGCCTGCCTGGTTCATCCCCAGGACCATGAGCCGGTCATGGCCAGGCTCAGGGCGCACCTGAACAACGAAGTCGAGGAGTACCGCGCCGAGTACCGCATGCGCAGCAAAAGCGGACGCTGGTTGTGGGTGCTGGACATCGGCCGGGTCATGCAGCGCGATGCCGATGGCACTCCAACGCGGGTCACCGGCGTGCTGCAGGACATCACCCAGGCGGTCGAGGTGCAGCAGTCGATCGTCGACAGCCAGACCAAGTTGCAATCAATGATCGCCAACATTCCGGGGGTGGTGTTTCGCAGCCTGCCGGACGCCTCGCGGACCATGGTGTTCGTCAGCGAGGCCATCGAGGGCCTGAGCGGTTTTGCGGCGGCGCATTTCCTCGCCGGGCACAGCTATCGCGACCTGGTCCACCCCGACGACCTGGAGATTTTTGCCGGCTGCCTGGGCAGCGCCAGCTACATGCTCGAATACCGGATCATCACCGCCAGCCAGGAGGTGCGCTGGGTCTACGACAAGGGCCAGACCATTGTCGTGGACGGGGTGCCGCAGTACCTGGACGGGGTGATTTTCGACATCAGCGAGCGCAAGGCGGTGGAAGCCCAGGTCCAGCAATCGCGGCGCGACGCCGAGCTGGCGACCCAGGCCAAGTCGGAGTTTCTCGACAGCATGTCCCATGAAATCCGCACGCCGCTGAACGCGATCATCGGCATGGCCCACCTGGTGCAGGACATGCCCCTGGAGCGGGTGCAGCGCGACTACATCGAGAAGATCGACCGCGCGGCGCGCAACCTGGTGGGCACCATCAATGGCGTGCTCGACCTGTCGAAGATCGAAGCCGGCAAGCTGAGCATGGAGCAGGTCTGCTTCGACCTGCGCGAACTGGTGGACGATGTGTTGCTGCTGGTGCGCCAGCGCGCGGAAGAACAGGCGCTACAGCTGCGCCTGGACATTCCGGCCCTGCTGCCGCGCAGCTATGTCGGCGATCCGCTGCGCCTGGCCCAGGTGCTGACCAACCTGGTGGACAACTCGATCAAGTTCACCGAGGCCGGGCATGTGTGCATCGGCGTGTGCCTGGTGCGTCAGTGGAACGACAAGGCCCTGCTGTGCTTCAGCGTCACCGACACCGGGGTGGGCATCAGCGACGAGCAGCAGGCGCGGCTGTTCAATGCCTTTGTCCAGGCCGACCTGTCGATCAGCCGGCGTTACGGCGGCAGCGGCCTGGGGCTGACCATCTCGAAAAAAATCGTGCAGATGATGCAGGGCGACATCTGGGTGCACAGCAAGCCGGGGCAGGGCGCGGTGTTCAAATTCACCGTGCAGTTGAACGTGCCGCAACAGCGGCCGCAGGCCTTGCCCGCGGCGAGTTGCAGCGCGCCGGCCACGCCATCGGTGGCGGGCGCGGCGGGGCTGTGCACGGTCAACGACTATGCGCGATTGCTGGCGGGGACGCGGGTGCTGGTGGTCGAGGACAACCGGCTGAACCAGGATGTGTTGCAGGGCCTGCTGCAGCGCGCCGGGGTCCAGGTGGTGCTGGCCGCCAACGGCGCCGAGGCCTTGCAGAGGTTGCTCGAGGACGGGCGCTTCGACGGGGTGCTGATGGATTGCCAGATGCCGGTCATGGACGGCTACGGCACCACGCGCAAGATCCGCGGTTACCCGCACCTGCGCTCGCTGCCGATCATCGCGGTGACCGCCAGCAGCCAGACCGATATCCAGGGCCGGGTGCTGGCCGCCGGCATGAGCGATCTGGTGAGCAAGCCGCTGGAGGTCACGGCCTTCTATCGGACCCTGGTGCGCTGGATCAAGCACCTGGAGCTGCCCGCGGGGGAGATTGCGACAAGCCTGCCCAGCGGCGTCTCGACCCCGGGCTACGAGGGCATCGACTCGGCGCTGGGGCTGGCGGTGGTGAACCAGGACCTCGCGCTGCACCAGAAGCTGCTGGCGGATTTTCGCGATGACCAGCAGCAGGTCATCGAGCGCCTGTGGCTGGCCCATGCCACCGAGGACCTGCAGGCCATCGGCTTTCTGGCCCACAGCCTGCAAGGGGCGGCCGGCAACATCGGCGCCACCGCGGTCAGGCAGGCGGCCAGGGAACTGGAGGAACAGTGTGCCGGGCAGGCCGACCTGGTGCCCTTGATCCGCCAGCTGGCGCAGTGCCTGGAACCGCTGCTGGCCAGCCTGGTGCGCTTGCCAACGGCGGGTGCCGAGCCTCCGGTCCGGGAGAACGAGGCACTGGGCACTGAGCAGCTGTTAAAACTGGAGCGACTGGCCAAGCTGCTGCACAACCATAATGCGCAGGCCCTGGCGCTGATCGATGAGTTGTGCGAGCAGAGCCGTAGCGGTGCCCTGCGGGCGATTCAGGAGCGGATCTACCGGCTGGAGTTCCAGCAGGCCTATGCGCTGCTGGTCGAGTTGCGCGTGGCCCAGGGCTAGCGCGCGGCGCGGGTCAGTTCGAGGTAGCGGGCCATCCGGTCCGTGCAGTGCTCCACCAGGCACTGGTGCAGGGCCCGCAGCGACTCGGTGATTTGCGAGCGGTGCGATACCACCAGGCTCAGCGGCGCGGCGTCGGCCTGCCAGCCGGGGAGCAGGGGCAGCAGGCGCCCGGCGAGCAGGTCCTCGACCACGTTCAACAGCGGCAGGTAGACCACGCCGTGGCCGGCCACCGCCCAGCGCCGCGCGGCATCGCCATCGTCGCAGCAGAAGTGCCCCTGCACCCGCACATCCTCGACCTGGCCCGGCGCGTGGAAACGCCAGCGGCTCTCTGGCCGGCCAATGCTGTGGCAGATGATGCACTCGTGCTCGCTCAGCTGTTCCGGCGACTCGGGCGTGCCATGTTCGGCCAGGTAGCCGGGCGCGGCGCAGGCGATGAAGTGGTGCTGCTTGAGCACCGGTAGTTCGACCAGGTCCAGCGCCAGGCTTTTGCCGTAGCGCAGCGCCGCGTCGAAGCGGCCCTTGAGCAGGTCCTCTTCCTTGTCGCTCAGGGCCAGCTTGATATACAGCCGCGGGCGTTCCTGCTTGAGCCGGGCGAGCAGCTCCAGCAGCAGGTTGCGGCCCAGGTCGGAAGACACCGTGAGCTCCAGCATGCCGTCGTCGTGGGTCAACGAGCGCTTGCCGTTGGCCAGGATCTTCAGGGCGTGCTGCGCGCTTTCCAGGTAACGCACGCCCTCGGGGGTGAGTTTCATGGTGCGGGTGGAGCGGGTGAACAGGCGCACGCCGAGACGGTTTTCCAGGCGCTTGAGCGCCAGGCTGGCGGCGGCCGGGGTGATCGACATGATGCGCGCCGCGGGCGACAGGCCCTGCAGCTCGGCAATCAGCACGAACAGTTCCAGGTCGGCGAGGTTAGGCATGGGCAAGGCTCACTGTCCGTTCACGGGCCGAAAAAGCTCTGTGACGAACTCAGCAAGGCCGCCGAGAGCGACGCCGGGCCGCAGGCGATGCATTGCTCGAACCCCGGCTGTTCATACATCCGCGCCATGGCCTGGGCGTGCCGGCCGGGAAGGTCGCCGCCGGGTTGCAGCAGGCTCAGGTGGTAGTCCAGCGCCAGGGCGAAAAGGCGGGCCGAGAGCGGGAGATCGAGGCTTGCCGGGCTGCGGTCGCCCTGGAGCAGCGCCTCGGCATGGGTGATTTTCCAGGCGAGGTTGAGGATGCGGTCTTCCGGGTCGGCGTGGGCGAGGATCTCCTCGATCAGCACCCGGCTGTGGGCCAGGGCCTGGCCGATGCTGCCGCCGGGCTGGTTGAGGCCCATCAGGGCCAGGCAGGCGGCGCTGCGAAACGCCGCGGGGTCGCTCTGGGTCACGCCGCTGTCGAGCAGGATCGACAGGGTGTCGAGCAGCGCCTCGAGGCGGATCCGCGGGTTGCCGGCCAGCTGCAAGGCCAGGGCGCCGATAAAGCCGTCGCGCATGTCGCTGCCGGCCGAGGGCTCGGCCGCCGGTTGCGGGCTGTGCAGGGGTTTGTCGCGGTAACCCAGTTGCGTCGCCACCCGGGCCAGCACCACCGGCGGCGAAATCGGCTTGGCGATGTAGTCGGCGGCGCCGAGCAGCAGGCCCAGGCGTTCGTCTTCGACGCTGCTGCGCGAGGTCAGGAAAATCACCGGGATGGCCGCGGTCGCCGGGTGGCTCTTGAGTTCGCTGAGCACCTGGAAGCCGTCCATCTCGGGCATCAGGATATCGAGGATGATCAGGTCGGGGCTGGCGCTGCGGGCCAGGGCCAGGCCACGCTCGCTGTTCTTCGCCAGCAGCACTTCATATTCGCTCGTCAGGGTTTTCGAGAGCACGATCAACGACTGCGGGTCGTCGTCGATCGCCAGGAGGGTATAGGGCTTGGGGGCGTGCTCTGCGGGCATGACGGGGGCGCCTGATCAAGAGAGGGCGGCAGTTTATCTTATTTGATCGGCCGGTCGCGTTGGTGCGTTGCCGCAGGGGTCATGGGTGAAAGGTGTAGCGATCCTTGCCCGTGTGCTTGGACTGGTACAGCGCCTTGTCGGCCTTGAGCAGCGCCTGGTTCAGGCTGTCGTCGTCCTCGACCCGGGCCAGGCCGATGCTGACGGTCACCGGGTACCGGGCCCGGGCTTGGCGCACCACCTGGCACAGGCGTTCGGCCAGTTGCTCGACGTCGTCGCGCCGTACCCCGCCCAGGTAGATGGCGAACTCTTCGCCGCCCAGGCGCGCGTAATCGAAGCCGGCCATGACCGTGCGGATATCCGTGGCCACCCGCTTGAGCACCTCGTCGCCGATGTCATGGCCGTACAGGTCGTTGATTTTCTTGAAGTTGTCGACGTCGATCATCGCCAGGTAGTGGTCAGGCTCCCGGGGCTGCGCCGCCAGTTGCTCGCCGGCGCGGGCCATGAACGAGCGGCGGTTGGGGATGCCGGTCAGGCTGTCGTTGTAGGCCTGTTCCAGCAACAGCTTGGACATGATGTAGGTGTGCAGCTTGGCCTGGCGCAGCTTGATGAAGCTGTAGAGGGTCAGGGCGGTGAGGAACAGGGCGTAGATCAGCAGCATGGCGCCCTTGAGTTCCAGCACCGAGGTCTGGGTCATGATGAACGGGTCGAGCACCACCCAGGTCAGCACGAGGGTGGCGAAGAACGACCAGCGCCGCAGGGGCAGCACCGAGGCGCTGTAGAGAATGCTCGAGGCGCCGAGGATCAGCCAGTCGGGGCGCAGGTCCAGCGGCATGCCTTCGATCACCAGGCGGATACCCGCGCCGATGATCAGCACGAAAAGCAGGTTGAGCCACTGGAAGTACCGGGCGTTCTTGATGAAGGCCAGCATGATCGCGTTGATCGCCAGGGCGACCAGGAACGCCATCGAGTACAGGGTGAAGCCCTGCTTGCCGGGGAAGCTGACGATCAGGTTGAACAGCAGCCAGATGCTGATGCTGGCGACGTAGATCAGCAGGCAGAAACCGTGCAGCCGTTCGAAGTCGTACTGGGCGAACTCGGCCTTGAGGGCCGGCGGCGTGGCCTGTTTCAGCACTTGCGCTTCAATGGTCTTGAGCATTACGGGCCTTGGACGTGAACGGGTGGACGGGAGCGATAAGCCTCCTGGCGAGCGCGCGGACTGCGCAGGGCCTCGGGGCTGAATGAAAGCAGTGGGCGTGGGACTTGTCCAACCGCGGCGGGCGCCAGTGTGGGCGTCCTTCAACGTTGTGGTGCGGTTTGTTCAAGGTGGGGCGGCTTGGCGATCAGGTTACGCGCTTGAGGGCGCCGCAGATACGTGATGGCGGCTGTCGGAGCGCGTAAGCGCGCGGAGCATGCCGGTCGACATGCGCAGCAGCAGAGGCCTCGACGAGACCTCTGCGCCTGGGCTTCAGCCAGGCTGACGCTGTTTCAACGCCGCATCCTGGGCATTGAAAGTACGCGCCGCGGCGGCCACTTCCTTGCGCACGATGGTCTTGCCGATCGGCGCCAGGGCGATGCCCGCCAGCTTCAGGTGCTGGATGCCGAAGGGAATGCCGATGATGGTGATAAAGCACAGCAGCGCCGACATCACATGCCCCAGCGCCAGCCAGATCCCGCCGAACACGAACCACAGCACGTTGCCGATCACCCCCAGGCCACTGGTACCGATATCGTCCTTGTTGTTCAGCTCGCGTCGGCTGATCGCCTCCTTGCCAAACGGAAAGAACGAGAAGGCGCCAATCACGAAACAGGCCCGGCCCCAAGGGATGCCGACGATGCTGATAAAGGCCAGGATGCCCCACAGCCACCAGCACAGGCCCATGAAAATGCCGCCGAGGATAAACCAGAGAAAATTGCCGATGGCGCTCATGTGAAGCTTCCTTGTGGGGTTCATTCAGTGTTTGAAACAGCCGGCCATTGTCTGGCCTGGCCGTTCATTATTCATTGTTTCTTTTGCGTATCAGTCCGGATGCCATACCTACCAGCACCAGGCTGATGCCCCAGCCGATAAGCGTTTCGATCCAGACCAGCAAGCGGGTCGAGTGCCCCCAGGTGAAGTTGTCGAACTCTTCCATTGGGTCCTTCTTGGGAGTAGGAGTCATCGGTCCCCAGGACTTTTCCTGTTGCAGATCGATCAGTGGCAGCAGGATATCCAGCGAGTATCCCAATGGGCTGAACCCGGTGTATTCGCCGCGGAGTGTCTCGCAGGTATACCAATTGCCGGCGTCCTCGGGCTTTTCGGGCTGGGGTTCGGGTCTTGAAGGAAAGCGTTTGGCCCAGGCGGTCTTATGTTCAGGCTGACAGGTGAGATAGTCGTCGTGTTGAAAAACCAATGGGTCGCTTGGGGCAAAGACTGCTTGCTCCAAGGCCGCGTACCAATAAAAGGCTGCGCAAAAGAACCAGGTTAAAAAGAAGAACAGAACCAGGCGCATGGGCTTGTAGCCGAAGCCGAGCAGGGTGCCGTACAGGTGGTGCACTAACGTAGGGTGGGGACCTAGGGTCGAGCGACCGGCCAGGCCAGCCTTGTGCAATCGACGCTCAAGTTCCATGCCGAGTTGATTGGCTTCCTCTGTACGTCCCATCTCTTCAAACACTTTCTGTATCTGTTGCCAGGGTTGTTTCTTGAATTGACTGGCAACCCCTTTTTTTCCGTCGGTTCCTGCATCTCTCGGGTTCTGTTTATCGAGCCACTGGATGCGGTCCCGTGCTGTCAGTGGCCTGGTCGTTAACAGATTGCTGTAGGTAAACCCGCTCAGATATAAGCGATCGCCCCAGGAGTCGGGAGAATCATTCAGAGTTTTGACATTGGCATCGGTAAGAATTACCCATTCCAGTGGTGTCTCCAGTTTTGTGAGGCGCAATTCTTGCTCAACCTGGAGGTTTTTTGCCGATAACGAGGCTCCGCCTTGTCCTTGCAGGCTAGCTCCCATGAGGCTTAGGGTTCCTGCGATACGAGCATTGGTAAGACGAACAGTGCCCTCTGATTTAAAACCTGGAGAGAGGAACACACCACCTCTGGTGGTGGAGTCGGTGATGTTTAAGGTCAGCCGATCCATACAGCGGAAATAACTGTTTTGGATGATCAACTGACTGTTGAGGTTTGCCCCGCAGAATCGAACTTCACCGATAGCTTGGAAGTCGTCTTGTAAGCGCACACTGCCCTCGATTACCGCCCTATCTGCGGTGAAGGCGACTCCGTCAGGACCATTGAGCTGGCTGCCTCTGAACAGCAGTGAGCCACCAATTCTTGAGTCTCGCAGGTTGATGGTTTCGGAAGAGGCCACTTTGTCGAAGCACAATATTCCATCAATCGAAAGCAGCGTTGCAGAGAGACCACGCAGCGCGCTGTGAGACAGGTCGATAAGACCTCGCACTTGTGAATTTGCCAGCAGAATCTTTTCTGCGAATCGACAGTGACGGAGTTTTAAGTTGCTGGTTATAGTCGCCGACTTGAGGTTAAGAACTCCTTCAACGTAGGCACCGCTCAGCAAAATGCCACTTTCGTGAATCTTGACGTTATGGTCCCCGCCCAAAATCAAGAAGCGCAGGAACTTAGCTCGAATGCTGTTTTGCTCTGTCGCCTCGATTGGGGTGCTTTTATCGAGCCGGGTGAGTTGGCCCAAGGTGCAGCGTGCGAGGAGTTTTTCTTCTGCTTCTCGTAATGGCAGGAAGTGTTCGAGAAGACGACCCTGTACAGCGCTCATAGAGTCATATCTTTTGTTGGTGCGGCACAAAGTAGGAGCAGAAAACGCATAAAAACATCCATGTAGGATTGCCGGCCGGCAAAAAAAGTGGCGCTATGCTATCGGCTTGCCGTCCCGGACAAAAGCACAAATCCCCGCTTCACCCGAGAGTAACCACCTGATGCTTCTACAGATTGACCGCGCCCGGTCGACACAGCGACCTGCAGGCGCGCCTGGCTGCGCAGTGCAAGCAGCTGAACCTGCGGCAGATGCCCGGCTTCAAACTCGATGACAAGGGGCTGGCGCGGGGCAGTGTGCTGGTGGAATACGCGCCGTGGAAAGGCGGTCCGAAATACAACTGACCGCCGTCACAGGGATCTATAGGAGGAGCCGCTCGACCCTCGATGGCTTGCGATCAGCGAAGCTGAGGCGGTCAGGCGCAGCGCGTTTTCGTTGACGATTTATCGCGAGCAAGCTCGCTCCTACAAAGGCGACATGCAGTTCAGGAGTCGCACTCAGGGATCGACCTGGGCCATCAGTTCCGGGATCGATTCCGGGCGTTTGGCGTAACGCTGGGCCAGCATCGCGCAGACCATCAGCTGGATCTGGTGGAACAGCATCAGCGGCAGGATCAGCACGCCCATGGTGCTGCCGGCGAACAGTACCTGGGCCATGGGCACGCCGGTGGCTAGGCTTTTCTTCGAGCCGCAGAACAGGATGGTGATGCGGTCTTCCTGGTTGAAGCCGAGCAGCTTGCTCAGCAGGCTGGAGGCCAGCAGCGCCAACGCCAGCAGCACGCAGCAGGCCAAGACCAGCCCGGCCAGGTTCCACAACGGGATCTGGTGCCAGATGCCTTCGTTCACCGCCTCGCTGAAGGCGCCGTAGACCACCAGCAGGATCGAGCCCTGGTCGACGAATTTCAGCCAGTTCTTGTTGCGGCCGACCCAGGCACCGATCCAGCGGCGGGCGATCTGCCCGGCGATAAAGGGCAGCAGCAATTGCACGCTGATCTTGACGATGGCATCCACGGTCGAGCCGGCATCGCCGTGCACATTCAGCAGCAGGGTCACCAGCAACGGCGTGAGGAAAATCCCGAACAGGCTGGACGCCGCGGCGCTGCAGATCGCCGCCGGCACGTTGCCCCGGGCCAGGGAGGTGAAGGCAATCGCCGACTGCACGGTGGCGGGCAGGGCGCAGAGGTAGAGCATGCCCAGGTACAGGTCGTTGCCGATCAGCGGCGACAGCAGCGGTTTGAGCGCCAGCCCGAGGATCGGGAACAGCACGAAGGTCAGGCTGAAGATCAGCAGGTGCAGGCGCCAGTGGCCGGCCCCGGCAATGATCGCCTCGCGCGACAGCTTGGCGCCGTGGAGGAAGAACAGCAGGGCGATGGCGGCGTTGGTCAGCCAGCCGAAGCCTAGCGCCACCTGGCCGCTGGCCGGCAGGAAGCTGGCCAGCAGCACCACGCCGATCAGGGTCAGGGTGAAATTGTCGGGCAAAAGACGTGAGCGACTCATAATGGGACCATCCAAGGGTTGCCAGAGCGGTTGGCCGACTCTAACGTGATGATGGACTGCCGACTAACGCCAATGAGCCAGTAAATGCCGCCTAAAGGACATGAAAAGATCGTCCAACGCAGTATTCCCGGTCTGCCGAGCCTGCCTCGACCGGTGTACGGGCGCACCGAATCGCTGCCCAACCGGGCGCTGACCCGGCGCCACAGCCACCCTTGGGTGCAATTGTCCTACGCCATCCAGGGCGTGCTGGAAGTGCAGACCAGCGCCGGGCGTTTCATCGCCCCGCCGCAACGGGCGGTGTGGATTCCCGCTGGCATGCCGCACAAGGTGTTCAGCTCACCGCGCACTGAAATGCGCAGTCTGTACCTGGATTGCCGCGTCACCGCCTGGGCCGGCGAAACCTGCCAGGTGCTGGCGGTGAGCAGCCTGCTGCGCGAATTGATCCGCGCCTTCAGCGAGCTGCCGGTGGAATACGCCGAAGATGGCGCCGACGGGCGCCTGGCCCAGGTCCTGCTGGATCAACTGGCCGCCGCGCCGCAACTGGACTTGATGCTGCCGTTGCCCCAGGACCCGCGCCTGCGACAGATCTACCGCAGCCTGCAAGCGCACCCGGACCAGCCGACCACCCTGGGGCAGTGGAGCGAGAAACTGGGGGTGACGGAGAAAACCCTGAGCCGCCTGTTCCTGCGGGACACCGGCCTGACCTTCCGCGCCTGGCGCCAGCGCCTGCGCCTGCTGGGCGCCCTGACGCCCCTGGAGAACGGCGAGCGGGTGACGGATGTGGCACTGGCCTGCGGCTACGACTCGACCTCAGCCTTCATCGCGGCGTTCCGCCAGCAGTTCGATGCCACGCCCGGGGAGTTCTTCCGCCCGTAACGGTAGGAGCGAGCTTGCTCGCGATGGCGGTGCATCTGACCCACCGCGGCGCTTGCATCGCCAGCAAGCTGGCTCCTACAGGTTCGGTAGTGGCCGCGATGGCAGCGCCGTACCCGAGCCTTTGTAGGCGCGAGCTTGCTCGCGATGGCGCCGGCGGCTGCAACCTCAATCTAAGCCGGCGTCAGCCGCTCGGCCTTGGACGGCGCGGCCACGGCCAGTGGCGCGAAGCTGTGGGGCTGGGCCATGTTCCACATGCGCGCGTAGAACTCCGAACTGATGGGGCGTTGCAGCAGCTCGCCGGGTTCGAGGAACACGTGGATCTGCGAGAACAGCCGGACCTCGGTGGTGGTCAGGCGCCGTACCAGGTGCTTGGCCTGCAACTGCGCCGGGTGGTCGAGGCCGGCGGCGCTGAGCATTTCGCCGAGGGCGACCAGGGTGTTGCGATGGAAGTTGTGCACCCGCTCGGCCTTGTCCGTGACCTGCAGCGCTTTCTGGCGCAGCGGGTCCTGGGTGGCGACGCCGGTGGGACATTTGTTGGTGTGGCAGCTTTGCGACTGGATGCAGCCGATGGCGAACATGAAACCGCGCGCGGCATTGACCCAGTCGGCGCCGATGGTCAGCACGCTGGCGATGTCGAAGGCACTGATCACCTTGCCGCTGGCGCCCAGCTTGATCTGTGAGCGCAGGCCGGCGCCGACCAGGGTGTTATGCACGAACAGCAGGCCCTCGCGCATGGGCATGCCGATGTTGTCGGTGAACTCGCGAGGCGCGGCGCCGGTGCCGCCTTCCTTGCCGTCGACCACGATAAAGTCCGGCTGGATGCCGGTCTCGAGCATGGCCTTGACGATGGCCATGAACTCCCAGGGATGACCCACGCAGAACTTGAAGCCCACCGGCTTGCCACCGGACAGGTTGCGCAGCTTGACGATGAATTCCAGCAGTTGCAGGGGCGTGCTGAACTCCGAGTGCCGCGCCGGCGACACGCAGTCGTGGCCCATCTGCACGCCTCGGGTCTTGGCGATTTCAGCGGTGACCTTGTGCTTGGGCAGGATGCCGCCATGCCCCGGCTTGGCGCCCTGGCTGAGCTTGATCTCGATCATCTTCACCTGCGGATGGCTGGCCTGCTCGGAGAAGCGCTGGGCATCGAAATGGCCGTCCAGGGTGCGGCAACCGAAGTAGCCGCTGCCGATTTCCCAGATCAGGTCGCCGGCGAATTCCTGGTGATAGGGGCTGATGCTGCCTTCCCCGGTGTCGTGGGCGAAGCCACCGAGCCTGGCGCCTTTGTTCAGGGCGCGGATGGCGTTGGCGCTCAGCGCGCCGAAGCTCATGGCCGAGATGTTGAACACCGAGGCGCTGTAGGGCTGCAGGCAATCCGGCCCGCCGACCACCACGCGGAACTGGCTGGGGTCGCAGGCGTCGCCCGGGACCATGGAGTGGCTGATGAATTCGAAGCCGGGCTGATAGACGTCGGCCAAGGTGCCAAAGGCCTTCTCCGCGGGCTGGTTCTTGGCGCGGGCGTAGACCATCGAGCGTTGCGAGCGGGAGAAGGGCAGCTTCTCGTCGTCGCCTTCCAGCAGGTACTGGCGGATCTCCGGGCGAATCGACTCGATCAGGTAACGGATATTGCCGATGACCGGGTAGTTGCGGCGCACCGCATGGTGGCTTTGCAGCAGGTCGTTGAGGCCGACCAGGCTGAGCACCCCGGCCAGCACGATCAGCCCCTGGCCCCAGGGGCTGGCGGGCCAATACAACAGGCCGAACAAGGTAAGGGCAAGGCAAAGGATCAGGGTCGCGTAGCGACTGAGCAGCGATATCTTCATGGTCGTTCCTTGGGCAAATCGCAAGACATGGGTTCAGGTGGGCAGGGCGGGTTCAATCCGAGTTGCGGATCTGCCGATAGCGCTCCTGCAGCTCCTGGCGCTGCTGTTTGCGCAGCAAGCCCTGGGCGTAGCGGCGTTGTTCGGTGGCGGTTTCCGGCACGAAGGCGCGCACCGGGTGCGGGCGCCCGTCGGGGTCGACGGCGACCATGGTGAAGTAGCAACTGTTGGTGTGGCGCACCGTGCGTTCGTGGATGTTCTCGGTCATCACCTTGACCCCGACCTCCATCGAGGTGCGCCCGGTGTAATTGACCGAGGCGAGGAAGGTCACCAGTTCGCCGACATGGATCGGCTCCTTGAAGATCACCTGATCCACCGACAGCGTGACCACATAGCGCCCGGCATAGCGCTTGGCACAGGCGAAGGCCACCTCGTCGAGCAGCTTCAGCAGGGCGCCGCCGTGCACGTTGCCGGAGAAATTGGCTTTGTCGGGCGTCATGAGCACGCTCATGCTCAATTGATAACTGCCTGGTTCCATGGGTGACCTCATCAGTAATCGATGCTGTCCGCATAGGCAGGCTAGAGCCCCGCGGACAGTATTTGGCTGGAGATCGGAGGGTAATAAGAAGTCTTGATAGTTAGCTAGCTATCTTTTGTAATGAGCTGTTGTGGGGATTGCAATAATGCTTGCGATCCACCAGGGCAGAGCCCCGGCCCCACGCTTCCACCCTGTAGGAGCGAACTTGCTCGCGATGACGGTGGTGGCGTCACTGGTGGTGCTGGCTGGTATACCTATGGATCCCCGCGCTAATGGTCCTTTGTTGGGGACTGGTTCACCCACATGGGTAGCAGATTCGTTCAAGCACATAGGTAACACCGCGGACTCTGTAGCCGCTGCCGCAGGCTGCGATCGGGCGCTAGCGCCCGCTAAACCTGAATCCGCGATTTGAGCAGTGGCATAGGGTGGTGGCCTGCATGGGGGTTACTGCGGTAGCCACGATTTCTCGGTATGACACCGACCTGTAGGAGCGAAGCTTGCTCGCGATAGCGTCTGTGCTGGCGCTGCATTTTTTGGACGGGGTACATATCCGTTTCTGCGGTCACGGCGGCTTATGGTTCCGCCCTGACGGCGGGTCACTTTTTACAAGCTTCTGTAGGAGCGAGGCTTGCCCGCGATGGCGTCTGTGCTGGCGCTGCATTTTTTGGACGGGGTACATATCCATTCCTGCGGTCACGGCGGCTTATGGTTCCGCCCTTACGGCGGGTCACTTTTTACAAGCTTCTGTAGGAGCGAGGCTTGCCCGCGATGGCGTCTGTGCTGGCGCTGCATTTTT
>NZ_JBWKZA010000003.1:0-96430 GCF_059424045.1 Pseudomonas sp. GW456-L12 | reverse complement strand
TTGGACGGGGTACATATCCGTTTCTGCAGTCACGGCCGCTTATGGTTCCGCCCTTACGGCGGGTCACTTTTGGCAAACGCCCGGAATGCCGGCCCAGCCAAAAGTAACCAAAAGGTCTCGCCCCTGGCGTATGGCCTTCGCTGCGCTCAGGTTCCCTCGCTCCGGCGTCCCTCAGGGGGCATCGACTCCGGTCGGCTTCGCTTCGACCTCCATACGATGTCCTCGACTGCGTCGAGGGGCGCTGCGCGCCATCCCCCTGATGAACGCCTCCACTCGGCCTCCCGATGGGGCGGGTGGATCAAAGGCCAAAGCCAAAGCACAGCAAGAGCAAAGGCCAGGGCGGTTCGGTTTAAGGCTCTGGCAGCTCCATCGCCCGTTGTTCAACCACGTGCAACACATCGCATCCGTCCTGCAACAACAAGGTTGCCACGCTGGAGAAGCGCATCAGGTCGAGATCGTCGGCGTTGCGGCTGGTCATGCCGGACACGCTGTCCAGCATGTCCCGGGCAGCGCGGATACGCAGGCCGGCGTAGGTCAGCAGGTCAAGCAAGGGGGCTTGCGGGTTGATAAAGGCGACGGGGTGGTCGGTGGTGTTGGAGGAGGTGAGAGGTTGGAAATCCATAACGGTGACGCTCCATGAAGGAATTTTAGGGTGTGCTCATGGAGATTCGGACGGCCAAATCCGGTCGCAGCGTTGGGAGCGACGAAACGGAATATAGGAGGCGTATCGCGGGGTAACAAGCCTGGAGGGCATGTTTACACCAGATACAGAAACGCCTTACACGAACCATCATTAATGGCCGAATAAATGGGGGGGAGTAGCATTTATTTCAGGCCTGTTCTCTATCTCCTTGGTTCCAGATGTGTTGCCTATCCTCTGTTATCCCTCTCTTTCCCATGGCACACTCTTCGTGATTTTTCCGTTGTTATATATTTTGATCCGTTATAGCGGAATAAATGTCTCCTGAAATTACGCGAGGCGCCTTTTTAGGAACGGCTTATTCTGCTCAACCTTCCCTTTACTTAGGAGAACACCCCATGAGCATCACTCGCTACGGCACTGGCAGCACCGCAGGTGGTGGCCAGCCTCGTCCTTTCGCTCGTGCCGTTGAGGCCGATGGCTGGTTGTATGTGTCCGGCCAGGTGCCGGCGCTGGATGGTGAAATTATTCATGGCGGGATCGTTGAGCAGACCCATCAGACGATGCGCAATGTGGTGGCGATTCTGGAGGAGGCGGGGTATGGCCTGGAGGATGTGGTGCGGGTTGGGGTATGGCTGGAGGATCCGCGGGATTTCTGGAGTTTCAACAAGGTGTTCGGTGAGTATTTCAAGCCGGAGCACGCGCCGGCGCGGGCCTGTGTGCAGGCCGGCATGATGGTGGATTGCAAGGTTGAGATTGATTGTGTGGCTTACAAGAAGAAGTAGGACTGTGGACCGCTGATCGCGAGCAAGCTCGCTCCTACAGGGGCGGGTGGGGTTTGTTGTAGCCGCTGCCGAGCTTTGGCGAGGCTGCGATCGACCCCGTAGGGGGCGCGACGACTTCAAGAGCCTGCGCCCGCGTTGCGGTCGATCGCAGCCTCGCGGGCTCGGCAGCGGCTACGGGGATAGGGGCAATGCCGGGGTTTTGGGGCGCCGGAAATTTCGCAGTTTTTTGCAAAAGGCACAAAGATGACCGAAGACACCATCAAGCGTCGGGCCAAGGGGTTGGACCGGGCGTTCGATATTCTCGATTTCCTCAAGGAGATCGGCCAGCCGTTGCGGCCCCACGATATCGCCAAGGGTATCGGCAGCCCCAAGTCCACGGTGTACGAGCTGGTGGCGTCCTTGCTGGAGCGGCGGGTTCTGGAGCCGGTGGGCCAGGATGGGCATGTGTACCTGGGGCGGCAGCTGTACTTCCTGGGGCAGGCCCATCTGCGCCATTTCGACCTGACTCGCGAGGCCGACTCGGCCTTGCAGGAGATCGTCAGCCAGACCCGCGAGACCGCGCAGATGTGCCTACTCAATGGGCGCAAATACACGGTGGCGCTGATGAAGGAGGGCGAGCGGCATTTCCGCATCTCCTCGAATATCGGCGAGAACGCGCCGATTCCCTGGACCGCTTCCGGGCGGCTGCTGCTGGGGCATTTGAGCGATGAGCAGATCGTCGAGTTGATCGACGAGCGCGACTTCATTCTCCCTGACGGGGAGCGTCTGCCTGTGGCGACCTTCTTGAAGGAAATCCGCCAGGCCACGCAGGACGGTTTCTTTTCCTTCGACAGTGTGGCCGACACCTTTACCCATTGCTTCGCCGCTCCGGTGCGGGACGAGCGCGGGGTGTGCATCTGCACCCTGTGCATCGTCGCGCCACGGGCCGATGCCCAGAACAATTACGCCGACTACCGCCGGGTGCTGATCGACAGCGCGAATCGCCTGGCCCGTCGCATCAACGACTAATGCCAGCCCCTGTGGCTGCGCCGTAAGGAGTTCGAATATGTCTTCTGCCTTGATCAATGCCGCGGTGGAAAAGGGCGCCGCCCAACCGGGCGTCAGCCTGGTGCGCGATGTCAGCCTGCCGGCCCTGGTGCTGCACCGCGCGGCGCTGGAACACAACATCCGCTGGATGCAGAAGTTCGTCAGCGACAGCGGCGCCGAGCTGGCGCCCCACGGCAAGACCAGCATGACCCCGGCGCTGTTCCGTCGGCAGCTGGAGGCTGGCGCCTGGGGCATCACCCTGGCCACCGCGGTGCAGACCCGCGCGGCCTACGCCCACGGTGTGCGTCGGGTGCTGATGGCCAACCAGTTGGTGGGCACGCCGAACATGGGGCTGATCGCCGAGCTGCTGGCCGAGCCGACGTTCGACTTCTATTGCATGGTCGATCACCCGGACAACGTCGCCGACCTCGGGCAGTTCTTCGCCGCGCGCGGGGTGCGCCTGAACGTGATGATCGAGTACGGCGTGGTCGGCGGCCGTTGTGGCTGCCGCAGCGAGCAGGAAGTGCTGGACCTGGCGCAGGCGATCAAGGCACAACCGGCCCTGGCTTTGTGCGGCATCGAGGGCTACGAAGGGGTGATCCATGGCGATCACGCGGTGAGTGGCATTCGGGAGTTTGCCGCGTCCCTGGTGCGCCTGGCGGTGCAGTTGCAGGACGACGGGCTGTTCGCCATCGATAAGCCGATCATCACCGCGTCGGGGTCGGCCTGGTATGACCTGATCGCCGAGTCCTTCGAGGCGCAGAACGCCCAGGGGCGTTTCCTCAGCGTGCTGCGCCCCGGCAGTTACGTGGCCCACGACCATGGCATCTATAAAGAGGCGCAGTGCTGCGTGCTCGACCGGCGCAGCGACCTGCACGAAGGCCTGCGCCCGGCGCTGGAAGTCTGGGCCCATGTGCAGTCGCTACCGGAGCCTGGGTTCGCGGTGATCGCCCTGGGCAAGCGCGACGTGGCCTATGACGCCGGCTTGCCGGTGCCGTTGCTGCGCTACAAGCCGGGCGTGCTGCCGGCCAGGGGCGATGATGTCAGTGCCTGCAAGGTCACGGCGGTGATGGACCAGCATGCGTTCATGACGGTGGCGCCGGGGGTTGAGTTGCGGGTGGGGGACATTATTGCCTTCGGTACTTCGCACCCGTGTTTGACCTTTGATAAGTGGCGCACCGGGTTGCTGGTGGATGAGCGGCTGGATGTGCTGGAGAGCATGGAGACCTGTTTCTAAGGTGGGGCTGGCACCTGCTGCGCAGGTGATCGCGGGCAAGCCTCGCTCCTACGGATATGAGGCGTACACGCCTTGGCAAACGACACCAACCTTGTAGGAGCGAGGCTTGCCCGCGAAGACGTTCTTTCTCACAACAAAAAACTCTCAGAGACACCCCACCATGAACACCTGCACCACCGGGAAACGCATCGCCCTGATCGGCGAATGCATGATCGAACTGCAACACCGCGCCGACGGCAGCCTGCAACAGAGCTTCGGCGGCGACACCCTGAACACCGCCGTGTACCTGGCCCGAGAACTGGGCGAGGGCGCTTGCGTCGACTATGTCACCGCCCTCGGTGACGACAGTTTCAGCGATGCGATGTGCCACAGCTGGGCCGAGGAAGGCATCGGCCTGGGCATGGTCCAGCGCCTGCCGGGGCGCTTGCCCGGGTTGTACTGCATCCAGACCGACGCCAAGGGCGAGCGGCGCTTTCTTTACTGGCGCAACGAAGCGGCGGTGCGCGACTGTTTCACCACCCCCGCGGCCGAGCCGATCCTCGCGGCGTTGCCGACCTACGCGGTGCTGTATTTCAGCGGCATCACCCTGGCGGTGCTCGGCGAGTTGGGGCGCAAGAAGCTGATCGAGACCTTGGTTGAAGCACGCAAGCGTGGGGCGCAGATCGTCTTCGACAACAACTACCGGCCACGGCTCTGGGCCTCGGTGGAGCAGGCGCAGGCGGCTTATCGCGAGGCGCTGGCCTATGTCGATCTGGCGCTGTTGACGGTGGATGACGAGCAGGCGCTGTTCGGTTATGCCGACAGCCAGGCGGTATTGGCGGCCTACGCGGACACGCCGGAAGTGGTGCTCAAGCGCGGCGCCGAAGCGTGCCTGATCCGCTGTGGCGGCGAGTCGTTCGAGGTGCCGGCGCAGCGGGTGGAGCAGGTGGTGGACACCACGGCGGCGGGGGATTCGTTCAGTGCGGCGTATCTGGCGTGCCGCTTGAAAGGCGGCAGTCCGCAGCAGGCGGCGCAGGCCGGGCATCGCTTGGCGAGCCGGGTGATCCAGGCGCCGGGGGCGTTGATCCCAAGACCCTGAGGCCCCCCTGTAGCCGCTGCCGAGCCTGCGAGGCTGCGATCGGCACCGCAGGGGCCGCAAAACCTGGCGGCGCGGTCTACCTGAAAGATTGGGGATACCGCCCTTGCGCCGGCTGCGCCGTCGATCGCAGCCTCGCAGGCTCGGCAGCGGCTACAGGGGCGTGGTCGAAGCGTGGTGAGCGACGCGGTCAATCGCGGTAGAACACCTGCACCAGGTGATAGCCGAACTTGCTCTTGATCGGCCCGTGCACGGTGCGCAGGGGCTTTTTGAAGATCACCTGGTCGATGGCTCCGACCATCTGCCCCGGGCGCACTTCACCCAGGTCGCCGCCGCGTTTGCTGGAGGGGCAGGTGGAGTATTTCTTCGCCAGCACGTCGAAGGCTTCGCCCTTGGCGATGCGCTGCTTGAGCTGTTCGGCCTCTTCGGCGGTTTTCACCAGGATGTGGCGGGCTTGGGCTTTCATGGGGCAGTTACCTTGGAACGGTGCGGGCGGCGGGGGCGGATTATGCCTGAAATCAGCCCTGCCGGCCGATCATCTGACGAATCTTCTGGGCCAGCGCCTCGATGGAAAACGGCTTGGCGATCAGGTCCATGCCAGCGTCGAGAAAGCCTTGGCGCTCGGCGGCCTTTTCCGCGTAACCGGTCATGAACAGCACCTTGAGTTCCGGCCGCTGCTGGCGGGCGATCTCCGCCAGCTGCCGGCCGTTCATGCCCGGCAGGCCGACGTCGGTCACCAGCAGGTCGACGCGCCGCTCGGACTCCAGCAACGGCAGGGCGCTCTTGGCGTCCTCGGCTTCGAAGGCGCTGTAGCCCAGTTCGCTCAGCACGTTAAGCACCAGCATGCGCACCGCCGGGTCGTCCTCCACCAGCATCACCGATTCGCCGGCCACCGCGTACGGCGCTTCGACGCTGGCCGGTGCCGGGCTGGCGGTTTGGGCACCGCTGTACAGGCGCGGCAGGTACAGGCGCACGCAGGTGCCCTGGCCCGGTTCGCTGCTGATGGTCAGGTGGCCGCCGGATTGCTGGGCGAAGCCGTAGATCATCGACAGCCCCAGGCCCGTGCCCTGGCCGATGGGCTTGGTGGTGAAGAACGGGTCGAAGGCCTTGGCCAGCACTCGCGGGGTCATGCCGGCGCCGTTGTCGCTGACGCCGAGCATCACGTAGTCGCCGGCCTTGACCGGTTCCAGGGTGCCCAGGTCGCTGCCGTTGAGGTAGCTGTTGGCGGTCTCGATGGTCAGCACGCCGCCGTCGGGCATGGCGTCGCGGGCGTTGATCACCAGGTTGAGCAGGGCGTTTTCCAGCTGGCTGGCGTCGCTGTTGATCGACCAGACGTTGGCGCCCAGGTTCATCTTCAGCTCGATATGCTCGCCCTTGGTGTGGTTGAACAGATCGTGCAGCGAACGCACCAGCTGGTTCGGCTCCAGCGGCCGGCGGTCCAGCGACTGGCGCCGGGAGAACGCCAGCAGGCGGTGGGTGAGGGCGGCCGCGCGCTTGGCCGAGGACATCGCGGCCTCGGTGAAGCGGCCGATCTCCGCGCTGCGGTCGGCGTCGATGTAGCGCTGCATCAGCTCCAGGCTGCCGATGATGCCGGTGAGCATGTTGTTGAAGTCGTGGGCGATGCCGCCGGTGAGCTGGCCCACGGCTTCCATCTTCTGCGCATGGCGCAGGGCGTTTTCGGCGCGCTCGCGTTCGAACATCTCGCTCTGCAGGCGCTGGTTGGCGGCGGCCAGCGCCTGGGTGCGCTCGGCCACCCGTTCTTCCAGGGTTTCGTTGAGGTGGCGCAGGGCTTCCTCGGTCTGTTTGCGCTCGGTTTCGTCGATCACGAAGATGTAGAAACCATTGATCGCGCCGTCGGCGCCGTAGCGCGGCAGGTACTTCATCAGCGCATGCCGCGCGCGCCCGTCGCGGTGCGGCGAGTTGGCTTCGAAGCTGCAGGGTTTGCCGGCCAGGGCGGCGGAGATCTTGTCGGCGCGGGTGGCGTAGATCTCGTCCCCCACCACTTCGCGGATGGTCCGCCCGTACAGCTCCTGCGGGGTCAGGCCGTACCAGTCGAGGTAGGCGCTGTTGTTCAGGCGAAAGCGCTCTTCGTGGTCGACGTAGCCGATCAGCACCGGCATGGCGTTGATGATCAGCTGCAATTCGGTCTGGCTCTGGCGCAGCGCCTGTTCCATCTGCTTGCGGTCGGTCAGGTCCAGGGCGGCGCCGAGGAAGCGCACCGGCCGGCCGTGGTGATCCTTGTAGCAGCGCCCGCGGGCGAAGACCCAGCGGATCTGCCCGTCGGGCTGTTGCAGGCGGTATTCCTCGGCGTATTCGGTGCCGTGGGTGATGCAGTGCTTGATGCTGCGCGCCACCATGCCACGGTCTTCCGGGTGCACGCCCTTGAGGTAGTCGCTGATGGGCAGTTGCCCGGCCTGGGCCGGGTCGATGCTGTGCAGTTGGGCGAAGTGGGCGTCGGCGATAAAGCGGTCGTCGCCGATGTCCCAGTCCCAGGTGCCGACCGCGTCGGTCGCTGCCAGCGCCAGTTGCAGGCGCTCTTCGGTTTCGTGCTGGGCCTTGAGGCTGGCTGCCGAACGCTGCTCCAGTTCCAGGGCGATGCGCCGGCGCTCGTTGGTTTCAATACTGGTGACCAGGATCCCGGCGACTTCGCCGCTTTCGTCGCGGATCGGGCTGTAGGTCAGGTCCAGCCAGACGTCCGACTCGCGGCCCTGGCGCAGCAGGGTGAAGGGTTTTTCGCTGAAGGTGCGCACCTGGCCTTGCAGCACGGCGTGGTAGATCGGCGCGGTGAAGTCCTGGAGTTCCGGCCAGGTCAGGTGGGTCGACTGGCCGAAGGCGCCAGGGTGCTTGTTGCCGGCCAGCAGGGCGAAACCGTCGTTGTAGATCTGTGTCAGCTGCGCGCCCCACAACAGCAGCATCGGCATCGGCGAGTGGATCACGATGTCCACTGCGGTGCGCAGGCTCTGCGGCCAATGGTCGACCGCGCCCAGCGGCGTGGCGGCCCAGTCCAGCCGGGCAATCAGGGTTTCGGCTTCGCTGCCGGAGGGGGAGGCGTTCATGTCGGGGGTGTCCTGAGCGTGCATCACGCCGGCATTGTAGCCGCTGCCGCAGGCTGCGATCGACGGTGTAGCCAGCGCGAGGGCGGTTTTCCCGATCCAGCAGGTAGACCGGATCGCCCGGTTTGGCGGCCCCTGCGCAGCCTGCGGCAGCGGCTACAACTGGCACCGCGCCCAGCCCTTGTAGCCGCTGCCGAGCCTGCGAGGCTGCGTAAAGGCCCGCAGGGCCTTCAGCGGTCCTGAGATCGCGCCCCTGCGGGTCGTTCGCAGCCTGCGGCAGCGGCTACAGGGGCAACGATCAGTCGCGCAACTCAGGGCGATCGCGAAACTGCTCCAGCGCCTCGGGGTTGGCCAGGGCGTCGGTGTTTTTCACCGGCAGGCCGTGCACCACGTTGCGCACCGCCAGTTCGACGATCTTGCCGCTGATGGTCCGCGGGATGTCGCTGACCGCGAGGATCTTCGCCGGCACGTGCCTTGGCGTGGTGTTGGCGCGGATCACCTGGCGAATCTGCTCCTGCAGGGCGTCGTCCAGTTGCACGCCGTCCTGCAGGCGCACGAACAGCACCACCCGCACGTCGTTGTCCCATTGCTGACCGATGGCCAGGCTTTCCAGGACCTGCTCGAGCTTCTCCACCTGGCGGTAGATTTCCGCGGTGCCGATGCGCACGCCGCCGGGGTTGAGCACGGCGTCCGAGCGGCCGTGAATCAGCCAGCTGCCATGGGCCAGTTGCTCGGCGTAGTCGCCCTGGGCCCAGACCCCGGGGAACTGGCTGAAGTAGGAGGCGCGCAGCTTCTCGTGCCGCGGGTCGTGCCACAGGCCGATGGGCATGGCCGGGAAATGCCGGGTGCAGACCAGTTCGCCCTTTTCGCCGACCACCGCCTGGCCCTGGTCGTTCCATACCTCGACGGCCATGCCCAGGCCCTTGCCCTGCATTTCGCCGCGGTGCACCGGCAACAGCGGGTTGCCGATGATGAAACAGGAAATGATATCGGTGCCGCCGGACATCGAGGCCAGGCACAGGTCCTGTTTGAACGCGCGGTACACGTAGTCAAAGCTCTGTGGCGACAGCGGTGAGCCGGTGCTGAGCAGGGTCTTGAGGCTGGCCAGGGAATGGCTCTGGCGCGGCTCGATGCCGGCCTTTTCCAGGGCCACCAGGTACTTGGGGCTGGTGCCGAAGACGCTGATGCCTTCCTGGTCGATCAGGTCGATCAAGTGTTCGGGCGCCGGGTGGAACGGCGAGCCGTCGTACAGCAGCACCGTGGCGCCCACCGCCAGGGCGGAGACCAGCCAGTTCCACATCATCCAGCCGCAGGTGGTGTAGTAGAACAGCACTTCGCCGGCGCGCAGGTCGGTGTGCAGGCCGTGCTCCTTGAGGTGCTGCAACAGCACGCCGCCGGTGCTGTGGATGATGCACTTGGGCACGCCGGTGGTGCCGCTGGAATAGAGGATGTACAGCGGATGGGCGAAGGGCACGGCGACGAACGCCGGCTCGCCGCCGGGGCGGTAGAAGTCGTCCCACAGCGCGCCGCTGGCCGAGGTGCGAAAGTCTTCGGCGCGGGCTTCGGGCCGCGCGTACGGCACGATGATCAGCTGTTGCAGGGACGGCAGGCGTTCGAGGATCTCGTTGACCTTGGCCGTCTGGTCGATCTGTTTGCCGGCGTAGCGGTAGCCGGCGCAGGTGATCAGCACCTTGGGTTCGATCTGGCCGAAACGGTCGATCACCCCCTGGGTGCCGAAGTCTGGCGAGGAGCTGGACCAGACGGCCCCGAGGCTGGCGGTGGCGAGCATACCCACCAGGGTCTGCCAGGTGTTGGGCATGCAGGCCGCGACCCGGTCGCCAAGGCCGACGCCGGCGGCCCGCAGGCTCTGTTGCAGACCGGCGACATGGGCCGCCAGCTGGTTGTAGGTCAGCTGTTCGCGCTGGCCGTTCTCGTTGATCGCCACCACCGCGACGCCGTCGTCACGCCGCTTGAGCAGGTGCTCGGCGAAGTTCAGGGTGGCGTCGGGGAACCACTGGGCGGCGGGCATGCTGCGACCTTCGATCAGCACCGCGCTGGGGGGCGCATGGAACTCGACATCGAAGAAGTCGACTATGGCCTGCCAGAAGTCCTCGCGCCGCTCGATGCTCCATTGGTGCAGGGCGGGGTAGCCGTCGAGGTCCAGGTCGTGACGGTGATTGATCAAGCGCCGGAAGGCTTCCATGCGGGTCTTGCTGATGCGCTCGGCACTGGGTTGCCAGAGTAATTCGGACATGGGTGGCCTCTTGTTTTTCTAATGCACGCAAAGCGATTTTCAAACGCCCTGTAGCCGCTGCCGCAGGCTGCGATCGACCGGAACGGTCGTGGCGGTCTCAAGGTCGCGGAGGTCCTTCGGACCTATCGCAGCCTGCGGCAGCGGCTACAACGGTTTACTGCGCCAACCAGCCGCCATCGATATTCCACGCCGCGCCACGCACCTGGCTGCCGGCCTCACTGCACAAGAATAGGACCAACTCGCCCAGCTGCGAAGGCGTGACGAACTCCAGGGACGGCTGTTTTTCCGCCAGCAGGTCGTGCTGTGCCTGCTGCGGGTCGACCCCCGCGGCGATGCGGTCGTCGATCTGCTTTTGCACCAGCGGGGTCAGGACCCAGCCCGGGCAGATGGCGTTGCAGGTGACGTTGCTGGTGGCGGTCTCCAGGCCGACCACCTTGGTCAGGCCGATCACCCCGTGCTTGGCCGCCACATAGGCGGCCTTGCCCACCGAGCCGACCTGGCCATGCACCGAGGCGATGTTGACGATCCGCCCCCAGCCCTTGGCGCGCATGCCGGGCAGGCTCAGGCGGGTGCTGTGGAACACCGACGACAGGTTGATGGCGATGATCGAGTCCCAGCGCTCCACCGGGAATTCCTCGACCGCCGCCACATGCTGGATGCCGGCGTTGTTGACCAGGATGTCGACGCCGCCGAACTCGCGCTCGGCGTAGGCGAGCATGTCGGCGATCTGCGCCGGGTCGCTGACGTCGGCCGGGTGATGGCCGACCTTGCCGCCGCTGTCTTTGTTGAGGCGCGCGACCTCGGCGAGCACCGTCGAGGCATCGCCGAAGCCGTTGAGGATCAGGTTGGCGCCGGCCTTGGCCAGGCTCAGGGCGATCCCCAGGCCGATGCCGCTGGTGGAGCCGGTGACGAGGGCGGTCTTGCCCGCAAGATTGCTCATGAATACCTCACACAATGCCGGTGGCGTAGAAAGTGGCGATCACGACGAAGACGGCCAGGGTCTTGATCAGCGTAATGCAGAAAATGTCCTTGTAGGCTTGGCGGTGGGTCAGCCCGGTGACCGCCAGCAGGGTGATCACCGCGCCGTTGTGCGGCAGGGTATCCATGCCGCCGCTGGCCATGGCGGCCACGCGGTGCAGCACTTCCAGCGGGATGTTGGCGGCGTGGGCGGCGCTGATGAAGGTCTCCGACATGGCCGCCAGGGCGATGCTCATGCCGCCCGAGGCGGAGCCGGTGATGCCGGCCAGCAGGGTCACGGTAATGGCCTCGTTGACCAGCGGGTTGGGGATGCTTTTCAGCCAGTCCGACAGCACCAGGAAGCCCGGCAAGGAGGCGATCACCGCGCCGAAACCGTATTCCGAAGCAGTGTTCATCGCCGCCAGCAGGGCGCCGCTGACCGCGCTCTTGCTGCCCTCGGCGAGCCTGCCGCGAATGGCCGAGAAGCCGAACACCAGGACCATGATGATGCCCACCAGCAAGGCGGCCTGGACCGCCCAGATGGCGGTGAGCTTGGCGACGTCGGTCTGCACCGGGGCGGCCATGCCGGCCAGGGCCAGGCTGTGGGTCTTGCCGTACCACTGGGGAATCCAGTGGGTGAACAGCAGGTTCATCAGGCCCACCAGCAGCAGCGGCGACAGGGCGATCCAGGGGTTGGGCAGC
Organism: Pseudomonas sp. GW456-L12; assembly: GCF_059424045.1. NCBI lineage: Bacteria > Pseudomonadati > Pseudomonadota > Gammaproteobacteria > Pseudomonadales > Pseudomonadaceae > Pseudomonas > Pseudomonas sp. GW456-L12. Next base: position 84,701 of record NZ_JBWKZA010000003.1, on the reverse strand, counting down.
TGGATGTCGGCGGCGGTTTCCGGCTCGTTGCGCAGGTCGCTGCCGTAGCCTTCACCAGCTTTGTGCGCCTTGTTGCGCTGGCGCTGGAGGAACAGCATGCCGGCGCAGAACACGAAAATGGTGCCGATCACCCCCAGCCAGGGCGCAGCCCAGGCGGTGGTGTTGAAGAAGGTGCTGGGGATGATGTTCTGGATCTGCGGGGTGCCGGGCAGGGCGTCCATGGTGAAGGAGAACGCGCCGAGGGCGATGGTCGCCGGGATCAGGCGCTTGGGGATATTGCTCTGGCGGAACATCTCCGCGGCGAACGGGTAGACCGCGAACACCACCACGAACAGCGACACGCCGCCGTAGGTCAGCAGGGCGCAGACCAGCACGATCACCAGCATCGCCTGGCGGGTGCCGAGCAGGCGGATGGCCGCCGCGACGATGGAGCGGGAGAAGCCCGACAGCTCGATCAGCTTGCCGAACACCGCGCCGAGCAGGAACACCGGGAAGTAGAGTTTGATGAAGCCGACCATCTTCTCCATGAACACGCCGGTGAAGGCGGGCGCCACGGCGGACGGGTCGGTGAGCAGGACGGCGCCGAGGGCGGCGATGGGGGCAAAGAGGATAACGCTGTAGCCACGGTAAGCAGCCAACATCAGCAGCGCGAGGGCTGCTAGGGCAATGATCACACTCATGGTGTGTCTCTCCAGGATTGTTATTTTTGTAGGGTGTTGCGGGTGTGGGAGGGGCTATAGCGAGTTTTGTGCCATATGGTTAAGTGTTTGATTTATAAGGGTATTATTATTTTTATTAGAAGGCTTTTAGGATTTTTGTCTCTGATCCGGGACGTGTTGGCCGGGAAATTTCTATCGCGAGCAAGCTCGCTCCTACAGGTACGCTGCAAACCCCCGTAGGAGCGAGCTTGCTCGCGATGAGCACGAAGCGCTCAAGGCTGTCTCTGCATAGAGATTGTTGTCTCTTTATTGAGACTCTTCGATCCCCAGCGCCGCCATCTTCTTGTACAGGGTCGAGCGCCCCAGCCCCAGGCGCGCCGCGGCTTGCCCCACTTTGCCGCCACAGTGCGCCAGGGCCGACTCGATCACCTGGCGGTCGAAACGCTCCCGCGCGGCGGCGAAGGTTTCGTCGGGCTGCACTTCGGCGGCCTGGGGGCTGGCCGCGCGCGGCACCGGGCTGAAGGTGCCGATGGCCGCGCGCAGGTCGTCGGCGTTGAGCATCAGGTCGTCGCTGAGCAGGGCGGCGCGTTCCAGGACGTTGCGCAGCTCGCGGATATTGCCCGGCCAGGCGTGCTGGCCGAGCAGGGCCAGGGCGTCGGGGGTCAGTTCGTGCTGGCTGCGCAGTTCTTCGAGGATGGCTTCGCTGAGGGCCGGCAGGTCGTCCAGGCGTTCGCGCAGCGGCGGCACCTGGATCGGCAGCACATTGAGGCGGTAATACAGGTCGGCGCGGAATTCACCGCGCTTGATCGCCGCTTCCAGGTCGGTGGAGGTGGCGGCGATCACCCGCACGTCGCTCTGGATCACCTCGTTGGAGCCCACCGGCTCGAACTCTTTCTCTTGCAGCACCCGCAGCAGCTTGCTTTGCAGCGGCAGGGGCATGTCGCCGATCTCGTCGAGAAACAGCGTGCCGCCCTGGGCGATCTGCAGCTTGCCGGCGCGGCCCTTGCGGTCGGCGCCGGTGAAGGCGCCGGGGGCGGTGCCGAAGAACTCGGCCTCCAGCAAGGCCTCGGGAATCGCCGCGCTGTTGATGCTGACGAAGGCCTTGTGCGCCCGTGGCGACGCGGCGTGGATGGCCTGGGCCAGCAACTCCTTGCCGGTGCCGGTCTCGCCTTGCAGCAGCACCGGCGAGTCGGCGCTGGCGCTGCGCCGGGCGCGGCGTTTGACTTCCAGGCTGGCGGCGCTGGTGCCGATGAAGTGGGCGAAGTTGTATTTGGCCTGCCGCGCCCGCAGCAGCGAGCGCGTGGAAGCAAGCTCTTCCTGCATGCTCAGGTAGCGCTTGAGCATCGGCGACAGGCTGCGCAGCTCGTCGAACAGGGCAAAGCCGATGGCGCCGATCACCGCCCCGGCGTCGTCGTGGATCGGCAGGCGCATCACCACCAGCGGGTCCTTGGGGGTGTCCTGCATGTCCAGCAGGATCGGCCGCCCGGTGCGCACCACTTCGCGCAACAGGCTGCCGGGGATCACGCTTTCGCAGGCCTTGCCGATGGCGAACGCCGCCGACTCCAGGCCGAAGCGCCGGGCGTAGCGCTCGTTCATCCAGACGATGTTGGCGTCGCGGTCGACGATCACCGTGCCCTCGCTGGATTGCTCGATGATCTCGAACAGCGAACGGATCGCCAGTTGGCGGACCCGCTGGTAATCCTTGAGGCTTTCGGTGTCGTTCATGGGGGAGGTCCTGAAGGGAGCGCGGCGCCGATTATGCCGGGAATCTTCACAGCGACGCGACCATCAGGGTTGCCGCTATCCCTGTAGCCGCTGCCGCAGGCTGCGATAAGACCCGCAGGGTCTTCCGGCGGCCTCCAGACCCTGCGCCCGCTTCGCGGTCGATCGCAGGCTTCGCCAGCGGCTACAGAGTGGTGCTTCTGTAGAAGTGAGGCTTGCCCGCGATGGGTTCGGCGCGGTGGGCCTGCAATACCGCGGTGCTTGCATCGCGAGCAAGCTCGCTCCTACAGGGGAATGCGGGTTCAGGCCGGGTGGGCGGCGGCCAGCAGTTCTTGGGTGTAGGGATGTTGCGGCGCGTCGAACACTTCGTGGCTGGGGCCGCGTTCGACCACCTTGCCGTCCTTGATCACGATCATGTCGTGGGCCAGGGCGCGCACTACCGCCAGATCGTGGCTGATGAACAGGTAGGTCAGGCCATGCCGCTCCTGGAGCTGACGCAACAGCGCCACCACCTGTTTCTGCACGGTGCGGTCGAGGGCCGAGGTCGGTTCGTCCAGCAAAATCAGCGCCGGCTTGAGCACCAGGGCCCGGGCAATGGCGATGCGCTGGCGCTGGCCACCGGAGAACTCATGGGGGTAGCGATGGCGGCTGGCCGGGTCGAGGCCGACTTCTTCCAGCACCTGGATCACCTGCTGCTCGCACTGCTGGGCGGTGGACTGGCTGTGCACTTCCAGGCCTTCGCTGATGATCTGCGCCACCGACATCCGCGGGCTGAGGCTGCCGAACGGGTCCTGGAACACCACCTGCATCTGCTTGCGCCACGGCCGCAGCTGCTTCTGGTTGAGGCCGTCGAGGGCCTCGCCCTGGAAGCGGATGCTGCCTTCGGAATCCAGCAGGCGCAGGATCGCCTGGCCGAGGGTCGACTTGCCGGAGCCGGACTCGCCGACGATGCCCAGGGTCTTGCCCCGTTGCAGGCTCAGGCTGATACCGTCCACCGCCCGCAGGTAGTGCTTGCGGCGGAACAACCCGCCGCCGATCTGGAACTGCACATTGAGGTCGTCCACCTGCAACACCACCTCGCGCTCGTCGCGGGGCAGGGCTTCGCCTTCCGGCTCGGCATTGAGCAGCACGCGGCTGTAGGGGTGCTGGGGCGCGCTGAACAGGGTTTCGCACGGCGCCTGCTCGACAATCTGCCCGGCCTTCATCACACAGACGCGCTGGGCGATGCTGCGCACCAGGTTGAGGTCGTGGCTGATCAGCAGCAGCGACATGCCCAGGCGCTGTTGCAGGGATTTGAGCAGCAGCAGGATCTTGCGCTGCACCGTCACGTCGAGGGCGGTGGTCGGTTCGTCGGCGATCAGCAGTTCCGGCTCGCAGGCCAGGGCCATGGCGATCATCACCCGCTGGCGCTGGCCGCCGGAGAGCTGGTGCGGGTAGGCCTTGAGCCGCTCCTCGGGTTTCTGGATGCCCACCAGGCGCAGCAGTTCGAGGATCCGCGCCTGGGCCGCCTTGCCGCCCAGGCCCTTGTGCAGCAGCAGGGTTTCGCCGATCTGCTTTTCGATGCTGTGCAGCGGGTTCAGCGAGGTCATCGGCTCCTGGAAGATCATGGCGATGCGGTCGCCGCGCAGCTTCTGCAAGGTCCGCGCTTCGGCGCCGAGCAACTCCTGGCCACGGTAGCGGATGCTGCCGCTGCTCTGGGTGTCGCAGTCGGGCAGCAGTTGCAGGATCGAATGGGCGGTCACCGACTTGCCCGACCCTGACTCGCCGACCAGGGCCAGGCACTCGCCGGGGCGGATATCCAGGCACAGGTCGCGCACCACTTTCTGACCGTTGAAGGCCACATTGAGGTCGCGGATTTCGATCAGGTTGTCAGTCATTTAACAGTCCGCTTGATTCAGGAGCGTGGATCGAAGGCATCGCGCAACGCCTCGCCGATAAACACCAGCAGCGAGAGGATCAGCGCCAGGGTGAAAAACGCCGTCAGGCCCAGCCAGGGCGCTTGCAGGTTCTGCTTGCCCTGGCCGATCAGCTCGCCCAGGGAGGCGCTGCCGGCGGGCATGCCGAAGCCGAGGAAGTCCAGGGCGGTGAGGGTGGAAATCGCCCCGGTGAGAATGAACGGCAGGTAGCTCAGGGTGGCGTTCATCGCGTTGGGCAGGATGTGCCGCACGATCACCTTGCGGTCGTTGAGGCCCAGGGCCCGGGCGGCCTTGACGTATTCCAGGTTGCGCCCGCGCAGGAACTCGGCGCGCACCACGTCCACCAGGGCCAGCCAGGAGAACAGCGCCATGATCCCCAGCAGCCACCAGAAGTTCGGCTCGACGAAGCCCGAAAGGATGATCAGCAGGTACAGCACCGGCAGCCCCGACCAGACCTCCAGCAAGCGTTGGCCCAGCAGGTCGACCCAGCCGCCGTAATAGCCCTGCAGGGCACCGGCGGCGATGCCGATCAGGGCGCTGATAAAGGTCAGGGCCAGGGCGAACAGGATCGACACCCGGGCGCCGTAGATCACCCGGGCCAGCACGTCACGGGCCTGGTCGTCGGTGCCCAGCCAGTTGACCGCGGTCGGCGGGCTTGGGGCCGGGCGGCTGAGGTCGTAGTTGGGTGTGTCTTCGCTGAACGGGATCGGCGGGAACAGCAGCCAGCCGCCGTCCTGGCGGATCAGCTGCTGCACGTAGTCGCTGCGGTAGTCGGCCTGGAACGGCAGCTGCCCGCCGAACTCCTGCTCGGTGTAGCGCTTGAACACCGGGAAATACAGCGAGCCCTGGTAGCTGACCACCAGCGGTTTGTCGTTGGCGATCAGCTCACCGCCCAGGGTGAGGATGAACAGGCCGATAAACAGCCACAGCGACCACCAGCCACGGCGGTTTTTCTTGAAGCGGTCGAAGCGCCGGCGCGCCAGCGGGGAGAGCTTGAGCATCAGGCGTTCCTCGCGGCGAAGTCGATACGCGGGTCGACCAGGGTGTAGCAGAGGTCGCCGATGAGTTTTATCAGCAGGCCGAACAGGGTGAAGATGAACAGCGAGCCGAACACCACCGGATAGTCCCGCGACACCGCGGCCTCGTAGCTCATGCGGCCGAGGCCGTCGAGGGAGAAGATCACCTCGATCAGCAAGGAGCCGGCGAAGAACACGCTGATAAAGGCCTGGGGAATGCCCGAGACCACCAGCAGCATGGCGTTGCGGAACACATGGCCGTAGAGCACCCTGCGCTCGCTCAGGCCCTTGGCCCGGGCGGTGACCACGTACTGGCGGGTGATCTCGTTGAGGAACGAGTTCTTGGTGAGGATGGTCAGGGTGGCGAAACCGCCGATCACCAGGGAGGTCACCGGCAGCACCAGGTGCCAGAAGTAGTCGACGACCTTGCCCAGGGTGCTCAGTTGCTCGAAGTTCTCCGAGACCAGCCCGCGCACCGGGAACCAGTTCAGCGAGGTGCCGCCGGCGAACATCACGATCAGGAACATGGCGAACAGGAAGGCTGGCATGGCGTAGCCGATAATGATCGCGGTGCTGCTCCAGATATCGAAATGGCTGCCGTGGTGCACCGCCTTGCGGATCCCCAGGGGGATCGACACCAGGTAGGTGATCAGCGTCGCCCAGAGCCCGAGGGAGATGGTCACCGGCATTTTCTGCAGGATCAGCTCGGTGACCGTGGCGCCGCGGAAGAAGCTCTTGCCGAAGTCCAGCTGCGCGTAGCTCTTGAGCATCAGCCACAGGCGTTCGTGGGCCGGCTTGTCGAATCCGTACTGTTTCTCGATGTCCTTGATCAGCTGCGGGTCGAGGCCACGGCTGGCCCGCGAGTTGCCGCTGATGCCGTCGCTCGAACCGCCGAGGTTGCCGCCACCGCCTATGCCTTGCAGGCGGGCGATGGCCTGTTCCACCGGGCCGCCGGGGGCGGCCTGGACGATGGCGAAGTTGACCAGCAGGATGATCAGCAGGGTCGGGATGATCAGCAGCAGGCGCCGCAGGATATACGCCAGCATCAGTGCGGCCCTCCGGGCTTGCCGCGCTGGACGCGCTCGGCCGCCATTTGCTCGTTGGTCAGGGGCGTGCGGCTCATTTCCCACCAGCTTTCGATGGCTTCGTCATTGCTGGCGGGAATGGCCGGCATGCCGAAGCGGTTCCACCACACGGTGGAGGTGCCCGGCGGGTAGTAGTTGGGGATCCAGTAGTAATTCCATTGCAGCACCCGGTCCAGGGCGTGGGCGTAACTCAGCATCTGCGGCTGGCTGGTGGCCTTGACCAGACCGCTGATCAGGCTGTCCACCGCCGGGTTTTTCAGCACCATCAGGTTGCTGGAGCCGGGGTCGTTGGCCGCCGCCGAGCCGAAGTAGTTGTACAGCTCCAGCCCCGGCGAGGTGGTCACCGGGTAGCCGGTGACGATCATGTCGTAGTCGCGGGCCATCAGCCGGTTGACGTACTGCGAGGCGTCGATGCGGCGGATCTCCAGGGTGATGCCGATCTGCGCCAGGTTGCGCTTGTAGGGCAGCAGCAGGCGTTCGATGCCGTTCTGGCTGTTGAGGAAGGTGAAGCGCAGCGGCTCGCCGTCGGCGTTGACCAGCTGGTCGCCGTCGGGTTTCCAGCCGGCCGCTTCGAGCAGGGCCAGGGCTTGCAGCTGTTTATCGCGGATCAGGCCGCTGCCGTCGGTTTTCGGCGCCTCGAAGACCTGGGTGAAGACTTCGTCGGGAACCTGCCCGCGCAGCGGTTCGAGGATCTTCAGTTCTTCGGCATCCGGTAGCGCCCGCGCGGCCAGGGCACTGTTGGAGAAGAAGCTCTGCTGGCGGATGTACAGGTCGCGCATCATCTGCCGGTTGCTCCACTCGAAGTCCCAGAGCATGGCCAGGGCCTGGCGCACGCGGCGATCCTGGAACATCGGCTTTTGCAGGTTGAACACGAAGCCCTGGGCCGGTTGCGGCGCTTCCTTGGCCAGGTGGGCCTTTTGCAGGCGGCCGTCGCTCAGGGCCGGGCTGTCGTAACCGATGGAGAAGCCGGTGGCGGAGAATTCGCGGTTGTAGTCGTAGGCGCCGCCGCGCAGCACCTGGCGAGCGACGTCGGTGTCGCCGAAGTACTCGATGCTGAAGCGGTCGAAGTTGTACAGGCCGCGGCTGACCGGCAGGTCCTTGCCCCACCAGTCGGCATCGCGGGTAAAGGTGATGCTGTTGCCGTTATCGACCTTGCTCACCTTGTACGGGCCGCTGCCCAGGGGGGCTTCGTAGCCACCGCCGCCGGCGAAGTCGCGACTCTTCCACCAGTGCTCGGGCAGTACCGGCAGGGTCGCGATATCCAGGGGCAGGGTGCGATTTTCATTGCTCTTGAAGTCGAAGCGGATCACCCGCGGCGACTCGACTTCGACGTCCTTGACGTCGGCGAACTGGGTGCGATAACGCAGGCTGCCCTGGGTCATCAGCAGGTTGTAGGTGTAGAGCACGTCTTCGGCGGTGATCGGCTGGCCGTCGGCGAAGCGCGCCTTGGGGTTGAGGTAGAAACGCAGCCACAGGCCGTCGTCGGCGCGCTCCATCTTTTGTGCCACCAGGCCGTACACGGTGTAGGGCTCGTCCAGCGAACGCTGGGCCAGGGGGGAATAGATATAGCCGTCGAGTTGCGAGACGCCGATGCCTTTGTCGATGTAGGGCAACACATGGTCGAAGCGGCCGATCTCGATGGCCGAGCGGCGCATGCTCCCGCCCTTGGGCGCTTGTGGGTTGGTGTAGGCGAAGTGGCTGAAGCCGGCGGGGTACTTGGCCGGTTCGCCATAGACGGTCAAGGCGTGTTGCGGTGCGGCGTCGACACTCGCGGTGCCCAGCAGCAGGGCCAGGGTGGTGAAGAGCAGGGAGGGGAAAAGCAGTCGCATTGTCAGCCTTAAGAGCCGGGTGATCGATGATCACGATTTGTACGCTACCGGCGCGCTGCTGACCAGCGCGGGCCGTAGCCCAAACACAACGGCCCACCAAAGGGCGGGCCGTCGTTCACGCAAATCGCGACAGGATCAGTCCTGGCGGCTGGTCACTTCCAGCAGGTGATAACCGAACTGGGTTTTCACCGGGCCTTGCACGACATTGACCGGGGCGCTGAACACCACGGTGTCGAATTCCTTGACCATCTGGCCTGGGCCGAACGAGCCGAGGTTGCCGCCGTCACGGCTGGATGGGCAAGTGGAGTTCTTCTTGGCGACTTCGGCGAAGTCGGCGCCGGCTTCGATTTCGGCTTTCAGTTCGTTGCACTTGGCTTCGCTGGCAACGAGGATGTGACGGGCAGTGGCTTTGGCCATGGGGAGTTGCTCCTTTCAAGAAAGTGGTGAGCCTACCGGATTGTGTAGCCTATTTCTCGTCAAAGTTCCGTCAAGGCATTGCAGCAAGGGATGGTCGGTCGATGGCATTTATTCTGTAGGAGCGAAGCTTGCCCGCGATAACGATGACGCGGTGTACCTGACTTGCCGCGTCGCCTGTATCGCGGGCAAGCCTCGCTCCTACGGGGGCGGGATCAGGCGGAGGCCGGAATGTCTTGCCGGCTGTTGCACAGTTGCCGGGCGGCATTGCGCAGCAGTTGCTCGGTGGCGTCCCAGCCCAGGCAACCGTCCGTCACCGAAACCCCGTAGCGCAGCGTCGGGCTCAGGGGCTGGCAACCCTCGAACAGATGGCTCTCCAGCATCACCCCGACCAGGGACGAGTCGCCCTGCAGGCGCTGCTCCAGGACCTCGTCGAACACCGCCGGTTGGCGCAACGGGTCCTTGCCGCTGTTGGCATGGCTGCAATCGACCATGATCCGCGCCGGGATCTTCAGTTTCTGCAAGTCGTGCTGCACCTGGGCCACGCTCTGGCGATCGTAGTTCGGGCCGCGATGGCCGCCACGCAGCACCAGGTGAGTGTCGGGGTTGCCCGGGGTCTGGATCACCGCCGGATGGCCCTGGCTGTCGACGCCGAAATGGCGGTGCGGGTGCGCCGCCGAGCGCATGGCGTCGCAGGCGATGCCGACGCCGCCGTCGGTGCCATTCTTGAAGCCCACGGGCATGCCCAGGCCGCTGGCCATTTCCCGGTGGATCTGCGATTCGGTGGTGCGCGCGCCAATGGCGACCCAGCTCAGCAGGTCGTCGAAGTAGCCCGCGGCCATGGGTTGCAGCAGCTCGGTGGCGATTGGCAGGCCCAGGCGGAGGATTTCGCGCATCAGTTCACGGGACAGGGTCAGGCCGCCGGCCATGTCGTCGCTGCCATCCAGGCGCGGGTCGTAGGCCAGGCCTTTCCAGCCGACGGTGGTGCGCGGTTTTTCGACGTAGGCACGCATTACCAGCAGCAGGTCGTCGCTGACCTCGGCGGCCAGGCTGGCCAGGTTGCTGGCGTATTCCAGGGCGGACTGGGGATCGTGGATCGAGCAGGGGCCGACGACGACCAGCAAACGGCAGTCTTCACCGTTGAGGATGGCGCGCACCGCCTGGCGATGGGCGGCGACTTGCTGGCCGAGGGCCGGGCTGAGCGGCAGTTGCTGCTTGAGCTCCAGCGAGCTGGGCAGGCGCTGGCTCAGGGTTTCGTTGGCGCAGTTGCGGGTGGACAGCGGCAGAGCGGAGACGGACGAGTTCATGTTCAAGGCTTCCTGGGCAGGCGGCGGGTAGTGTCCCGCGCGCGGCCCTACTGGGGTGTTCGACAATTGGCCGGATTGGCTGTGCAGGTGTGTTTGCCACCAGTAGGTGACCGATCGGAGGCGGCAGGCTGTCCCGAACGGAGGCTGCTAAATCGCCAGGTGGTGCAAGTGTCGTAACGGTAATAGGTGGCGTAGTTCATGGTTTCAATCCTCGGTAAGTTCGGTGTGTTGCTGAAAGTCGTGGTTAAAAATCGTTGGCCCAGAAAAACAAAACCCCCGGTCGGGAGGCCGACCGGGGGTGAGATTTTCTCTGGTAGGCGACCCGTTCAAGTGGGCGCCGTTTGGGTATCAGGCGCGCCAGTGGCTAAACCAATACCCAAAATAAAAGCTCGCCGGAGCGCAGGCGTTTTTCACCCAGGCAGCCGCACCGACGCGCGAGGCGCTGGCAGTGTGACGATGCATGGAAAGGGTGAGGGACGACATGCTGTTTCTCCGTGAAGTGGGCCGAGCTTACTAGAGGCCGGGGTGACGGTTCAATCAGAAATTCCTATTACCTGGCCAGTAAGTGCCTATGAGTGAAGCATTTTGAAGTTTTATGACACACTCGCCACGCCCTCATTTGTGCTCATTCAGGACGAATCATGACCTCCCTGACCCTTGCCGCCGCCCAATCGATTTCCGTTGCCGGAGACCTGCCGGGCAATATCGCCCGGCACCAGGCCTTTATCCGCGCCGCGGCAACGCAGGGCGTGCAATTGCTAGTGTTTCCCGAGCTGTCCCTGAGCGGCTACGAGCCCACGCTGGCGGCCGAGCTGGCGGTCTTGCCCCAGAGCCTATTGTTGCAACCGTTGCGCGACCTGGCCCGGGAGTTGGGGGTGACGGCGGTGGTGGGCATGCCCATTCGCCTGTCGGCCGAGGGGCCGTTGTTGATTGGCGCCCTGGTGCTGGCGGCCGATGGTTCGTTGGCGGTCTATAGCAAGCAGCATCTGCATGCCGGCGAGGAGTTGGTGTTCAGCCCAGGCACGGGGGGCGCGAACCTGAGGTTCGCCGAGGACCGGGTGGCCCTGGCGGTGTGCGCCGATTTCTCTCAGGCCAGCCATGCGCGTGCGGCGGCGCAGTCCGGCGCCGGCATCTATGCCGCCGGCGTGCTGATCAGCGAAAACGGCTACGCCGCGGACAGTACCTTGTTGCAGGGCTATGCCGCGGAGCATGCAATGCTGGTGCTGATGGCCAACCACGGCGGACCGACCGGGGGCTGGGTGTCGGCGGGCCGCAGCGCGATCTGGGGGCCGGATGGCGCTCTGGTCGTGGCCGCCGCAGGCTGTGGCGACGAGTTGCTGATCGCCCGGCGCGACGCCGGTCGCTGGAGTGGTCAACAAGTGACGGTCGAAGCGCCTTGAACGGTTTCCAACTGCGTCCGGCCAGCACCCCGGAGGATCTGCTGTTCGCCCGCGACCTGACCCGCAGCACCATGCTGGGCTATTACATCCGTCACGACCTGTTGTGGTTGGACGAAGCTTTCGATGTGGCCTGGGCCGGGCGGGAGAACCTGCTGATCTGCCAGGGCGCCGAGGTGCTGGGGTTCGTCAGCCTGAGTCGCGATTCCAGGGCCTTGTATATTCGCGAGTTGCATGTGCTCGAGGCGTTTCGCGGGCAAGGTGCCGGGGCCTGGACCATCGAACAGGTGTTGGCGATGGCGCGTGGTGAGCGGCGTGGGCTGCTGCGGCTGACGGTGTTCAAGGACAACCCGGCGCAGGCGCTCTATGGGCGTATGGGGTTGAAGGTGGTCGGGGAAGACGAGTGCTTTCTACGGATGGAGCGAAGCAGCGCCGCGGATGCGTAGCCGCTGGTTTTTGTGTGTCCCGAGCAGTGTGGCGACAGTCGAGGATCAGGCGGGTGTCTGATCGGGATCCTCCGGCTCGGCAAGGATGATGCCGTCTTTCATACCCAGCAATACGGCCACCTTGTGCGCCTCTCCGCGTCGCCCTTTCTTGCGGCCGGCCAATACCTGGTAGGTGGTGGCTGGGTCGACCCCGTGTTCACGGGCGAACTGTTGAACCGATTTACCTTGATGTTCAAGCCAGGCCTTGGCTTGTGCGGCAGTGCGGATACCGGGCATAGTTCAAAACCGTTCAAATTTGTTCAATGCTTGAAGGGTGTAACACCCCTAGGGGTGCATAAAAAAGGATCATACATCCAAATGAGTGGAATCGGTTCGCGGTTAAGACAGGAAAGGGAACGCCTGGGGTTGTCGCAGAAAAAATTTGGTGAAGTTGGCGGCGTGGAAGCCAATGCCCAAGGCAGATATGAAAGTGGAGACCGTGTGCCCAAGGCGGATTACTTGTCCCGGGTGGCGGCAAAAGGGGTCGATGTCCTTTATATAGTGACCGGCAGGCGGACCCCGACCAGGGCCGATAACCTCAGCCAGAGCGAAGAGAAAATCCTCGTCAGTTATCGGGCCTTGTACAAGGAAGATCAGGATGCGATCCGGCACCTGACCCATACCCTTGCCGAGCTTTCGGTTTCCAGCCTCATGAAAAGAAAAGCGGACGCCCGAGAGCCTTAGGGCAGGGCGTTCGCAGCGCATCAACCATCCACCGGATACCCCTGGTGAACAAGTGCTTTTTATATGGTGTTTGTCATTAGGTCAGCACGCTGCTTTTTTGCTAAGGTGTCCGGCAACCTATAAGACCAAATCGCGAGGTGTCTGCTTGATTAGGGTGCTAGTAGTCGATGACCATGATCTCGTTCGTACAGGTATTACACGAATGCTGGCTGACATCGATGGCCTGCAAGTGGTCGGTCAGGCCGAATCAGGGGAGGAATCCCTGCTCAAGGCCCGGGAATTGAAACCCGATGTGGTCCTCATGGACGTCAAGATGCCCGGGATCGGCGGTCTTGAAGCCACGCGCAAGTTATTGCGCAGTCACCCGGATATCAAAGTCGTGGCCGTCACCGTGTGTGAAGAAGATCCGTTCCCGACCCGCTTGCTGCAAGCCGGTGCGGCGGGTTACCTGACCAAGGGCGCGGGTCTCAACGAAATGGTGCAGGCCATCCGCCTGGTGTTTGCCGGCCAGCGTTACATCAGCCCGCAGATTGCCCAGCAACTGGTGTTCAAGTCATTCCAGCCGTCCAGTGATTCACCGTTCGACGCCTTGTCGGAGCGCGAGATCCAGATTGCGCTGATGATTGTCGGCTGCCAGAAAGTGCAGATCATCTCCGACAAGTTGTGCCTGTCTCCGAAAACCGTGAATACCTACCGTTACCGTATCTTCGAGAAGCTCTCGATCAGCAGTGATGTCGAACTGACGTTGCTGGCGGTTCGCCACGGCATGGTCGATGCCAGCGCCTGACAATGACCGACCCGTTTGATCCCAGTGCTTTTCTTTCCACCTGCAGTGGCCGTCCTGGCGTGTATCGCATGTTCGACAGCGATGCACGTCTGCTTTACGTCGGTAAAGCCAAGAACCTGAAGAGCCGCCTGGCCAGCTACTTTCGCAAGACCGGCCTGGCGCCGAAGACCGCTGCCCTGGTGGGGCGCATCGCGCAGATCGAAACCACCATCACCGCCAACGAAACCGAGGCCCTGCTGCTGGAGCAGACGCTGATCAAGGAATGGCGGCCGCCGTACAACATCCTGTTGCGCGACGATAAGTCCTATCCCTATGTGTTTCTGTCGGACGGCGAGTTTCCGCGTTTCAGCATCCATCGCGGGGCGAAGAAGCAGAAGGGCAAGTACTTCGGCCCGTACCCCAGCGCCGGGGCGATTCGCGAGAGCCTGAGCCTGCTGCAAAAGACCTTCATGGTCCGCCAGTGCGAGGACAGCTACTACAAGAACCGCACCCGGCCGTGCCTGCAATATCAGATCAAGCGCTGCAAGGCGCCGTGCGTCGGCCTGGTGGAGGCCGAGGTGTATGCCGAGGATGTGCGCCACTCGGTGATGTTCCTCGAAGGCCGCAGCAATGCCCTGACCGACGAACTGTCGGCGGGCATGGAGCAGGCGGCCAGCACCCTGGACTTCGAGAAGGCCGCCGAGCTGCGCGACCAGATTTCCCTGCTGCGGCGGGTGCAGGACCAGCAGAGCATGGAAGGCGGCAGCGGCGACGTCGATGTGGTGGCGGCTTTCGTCAACCCGGGCGGCGCCTGCGTGCACCTGATCAGCGTGCGTGGCGGCCGGGTGCTGGGCAGCAAGAACTTCTTTCCCCAGGTGGGTATCGAGGAAGAGGTGGCCGAGGTCATGTCGGCATTCCTTGGCCAGTACTTTCTCAGCAGCCCGGAGCGCGACCTGCCCAGCGAGCTGATCGTCAACGTGGTCCATGAAGATTTCCCGACCCTGATCACCGCGATCCAGGCCTTGCGCGGCCGTGAGCTGAGCATCAGCCACCGGGTGCGCGGCACGCGGGCGCGCTGGCAGCAACTGGCGGTGACCAACGCCGAGCAGGCCCTGAGCGCGCGGCTGGCCAATCGGCAGCATGTGGCCGCACGTTTCGAAGCCCTGGCCGAAGTGCTGAACCTGGACGAGCCGCCGCAACGCCTGGAGTGTTACGACATCAGTCACTCCAGCGGCGAGGCGACCGTGGCGTCCTGCGTGGTATTTGGCCCGGAAGGTCCGCTGAAGTCCGATTACCGGCGCTACAACATCGAAGGCGTCACCGCCGGCGACGACTATGCGGCGATGCACCAGGCCCTGACCCGGCGCTTCAGCAAACTCAAGGACGGTGAGGGCAAGCTGCCGGACATCCTGTTGGTGGACGGCGGCAAGGGCCAGCTGTCCATGGCCCGCGACGTACTCAACGAGCTGGCGGTGCCCGACCTGATCCTCTTGGGGGTGGCCAAGGGCGCGACGCGCAAGGCCGGCTTCGAGACCCTCTACCTCAACGATGCGGCCCATGAGTTCACCCTCAAGGGCGACTCACCGGCGCTGCACCTGATCCAGCAGATCCGCGACGAGGCTCACCGTTTCGCCATCACCGGCCACCGCGCGCGTCGCGGCAAGACCCGCCGCACTTCGACCCTCGAAGGCGTGGCCGGCGTCGGCCCCAAGCGCCGCCGCGACCTGTTGAAACACTTTGGCGGATTGCAGGAACTGTCTCGCGCCAGCATCGAGGAGATCGCCAAGGCACCGGGGATCAGTAAAAAGCTCGCTGAACTGATTTATGCGAACTTGCATAGCGAGTAGGGGAGAGCTCAGGGCCTGAAAGGGTCAGGCTGGCCGGGGCACTGTTTCAGATGGGCAATAACATCAGGGTCTGTTTTAGTGATGTCGATCTTAGCGCTCCCATCAAGGTAAATGCCCATTGTTCTCCACCGTTTTGGCGTGATGTAGATGCACCGGGCCGGGGTCGTATCGGCCCACCAATCGGGGGAAAATGTGCCCTGCATCATAGGTTGTCTCACCCGGCATCAAGTCTCTTAGGGTTTTTGATGACGCGCCAACTGTCTGATCCGATTTGCCCTACACCAGCACCGTCCAATAAGACACTCTCAGAAAGCCCACCTAGAGTGGGCCCAAAGACAACACCGCCGAAGGTGTCACCCGACCCGGTGATGATTTTCCCGCCGTGGCTGGTCGGGCTGCCCAGGTGAGCCATGGGACGACCATTCAGTTGCTCTTTCGAGGCGCTCAAAGTCTTGGAACAGTGTTAGACACGCTGTGCGAGAAGCCCGTAGAATGGCCGTGCCTACCTCATCTGCTGTCTTTTTCGAGTAGATTGCCAACTCACCTCGTAGCCAGTTGTGCCGATGAATATCCCTAATCTGATCACCGTTCTACGCGTTCTGCTCATCCCGATCTTCATTTTGCTGTTTTACCTGCCTTACTCCTGGAGCTACATGGCTGCCAGTTCTGTCTTCGCGTTCGCCGCGGCCACCGACTGGCTCGATGGTTATCTGGCGCGACGCCTGGAGCAAAGCACGCCGTTCGGGGCCTTCCTCGACCCGGTGGCCGACAAGTTGATGGTGGCGGTGGCCCTGGTGCTGCTGGTGCAAGAGCACGGCAATCTGTGGCTGACCCTGCCGGCGGCGGTAATCATCGGACGCGAAATCGTCGTTTCCGCCCTCCGCGAGTGGATGGCCGAACTGGGTGCCCGCGCCCAGGTGGCGGTGTCCAACATGGGCAAATGGAAAACCGCCGCGCAGATGCTGGCGCTGGTGATCCTGCTGGCCAACCCGCCGGCCTTCACCTTCTGGGTGCTGCTGGGTTATGCCTTGCTGCTGATCGCGGGAGGCCTGACCCTGTGGTCCATGCTGCAGTACCTGCGCGCCGCCTGGCCGCATCTGAAGACTGATGTGGAAAAGAAATAAAACTTTTTTGAATCAAGGGGTTGACGCAGTTTCGAATTTCTATAGAATGCACACCACCAAGACGCGGGAATAGCTCAGTTGGTAGAGCACGACCTTGCCAAGGTCGGGGTCGCGAGTTCGAGTCTCGTTTCCCGCTCCAAATATTGCGCTGCAGAGTTCCACTGAATTCTGTAAGTGATTGAAATCAGGACCTTAGGGTCCTTTTTTCGTTCCAGCGGGAACCACTGAAATCCAGCACTATCCGGTGCGTTTAAGTCCAGGATTAAGTCCAGGATTCTGACGCGTACGGAATCGGTTTGTTGCTGGAGCAGTTTGCGTGGCGAGATGAACATCTGGCCCTGACTCTGTTCAGGAGCTCGCGATGGCACTCTCAGAAATGTCTATTCGGCACGCCCGAATCACTGGTATTGACTACACACTCGGTGACAGTGACGGCCTCACGCTCAATGTGACGGCCAGCGGTGGAAAGATCTGGCTTTTCCGTTACTACTGGATGGGCAAGCAGAAGCGCATGTCCTTGGGTTGTTACCCGCAAATTAGCCTCAAAGAAGCGCGTATCCGTCGTGATGAAGCGCGTGCCTTGGTTGCCCAAGGCGTCAATCCCTATGAGCACCGTAAACAGCAGCGCCGTGCAGTTCGTTTTGCGACAGAGCATACCTTCGAGGCTGTGTTCGATCAGTGGGTGGAGTTCCGCAGGCTGAGCCTAAAGGAAGGGCGTCAGAGCACGCTCTCGCAAATCTTGAGAATCTTCAATAAAGACGTCTTACCTACACTGGGTGGGCGGTCCATCTACGATATCAGTCGTCACGATCTGCTGGATTTGCTAAGCAGGATCGAACAACGCAAGGCATTAACGACAGCTGAAAAGTGCCGGACCTGGTTCAACCAATTGTTCCGCTATGCGCTGGTGAAGATCGAGGGGTTGGAACACAATCCGGCTTCAGACCTCGATGTTGTCGCACTCCCCAAACCTCCGGTGTCACACAATCCGTTTCTTCGTATGGACGAGCTGCCTGAGTTGATGACTGCTCTCCGAAACTATGGTGGAGCGAACCAAACACGCCTTGGCCTTCGATTGTTGTTGCTGACCGGTGTCCGCACGGGTGAGCTACGCTTGGCGACACCCGATCAGTTCGATCTGAAGCAGCGGTTATGGATCATACCGGCGGAGGTGGTGAAGCAACTCCAGTTAGCTATGCGGAAGCCAGGCAAGCAGGTCCTCAATATACCGCCCTACATCGTCCCGCTCTCGGTTCAGGCGCTTGAAATAGTGCGTCACTTGTTGGACCAGGTTCTCCCTGCGCAACGATATTTGTTCGCGCATCGAAGTGACCTAAGCAAGCGCATAAGCGAGAACACCCTGAATGGAGCGCTACGCCGGATGGGATATGCCGATCAACTCACAGGTCATGGGATGAGGGCTACGATCTCGACGGCGCTTAACGAGATTGGCTACCCTAAGGTATGGGTAGACGCGCAGCTTTCTCATGCTGATCCAGACAAGGTGAGCGCGGCTTACAACCATGCGGAATATGTCGAGCAGCGTCGGACCATGATGCAGGATTGGGCAAATAGATTGGACCTTTGGGGGCAGGGTAAACCGAAAGCAGCAAGCTCTCCGTTGACTATTCGTTTAGAGGGCGCAGCTTCACTGCCCTTGCTGCAAAACGCGAACGCAAATGCTGTTCTGTATAGCCGCTTTCCACCGGCGACTGCCTCATCGACGATGCTGCTCAGTAGCGAGAAAGTCCCCATTAGGTCCAATCAATCGTCTGTTGTACCCGCTCCAATACGGACTGAAAAAGCTCACAACTCTCACGTGTCTGACATCCAGCGCGAGCGCGCCGAGATGCTAGCAACGTTTGAGGCCTCGAGTAGCTTGCCACTGCTTGTCTTCGCCAGGCTGGCAGGAAAATCCCGCGATCAGATCAATCGCGATATCAAAGCTAGACGTCTTCTATCCCTGAGCTTGGGAAATCGTGGTCAACGTATTCCCGATTGGCAGCTCGACCCATTGCGGCACAAGTTGGTTCTCTCGGTGCTGATGCAGTCACCGGATGCGGATGCATGGAGACTTTATGGCGCTCTTTGTAAGCCTCAGGAGCGACTAAAAGGTCGTTCGCCAATCGATGTGCTCACTCTGGAGAATTTTGACGTAACTGCACAGATCGTTTGCAGTGTTCTGGGCTCAAGTTGAAGTGCTGTCTTCGAGTGGTGGCAATGATGTCGTCGCTCGCTGAATGCATCAGGCGCGAGCTGCTTCTGGATATGTGAAATTCACAAGTCACCTGAAATGTTGAGATGGATTGGGAAGGGGCTTCTACTGCGCCAAATGACACCATTTGGCAATACCTTGCCCCCACATTCTCTTGTCAGCTCTCCATCCCTCTCATTTGGGGGCTGCGTCTTGGGTATGGTGGGTAACCCGGCCTCGTGCCGGCCATTTTCAATGACTTGGCTGAACACTCATTAGTTCAACAACCGCACCATCCACTCTGAAAACATTGATCTTGTCTGGTCTATTAGTGGTTGTTAGTAGGCGGCGTTGGTTTCATCCAGCCATCGTGATTGATTTATTTGCTCGCCGAGTCATTGGGGGGCATTTTCCTTTGGTCCATGATGCCAACCTTGTTAGCAAGGTGCTACGTATGGCGACGCGGACAATGCTGGGACAATGCACCAACGGAGCTATTTCCCGGCACATTGAAGTCAGAATGGGCCCCTCGCAGCGGCTATGACCCGAACGAGGTACAAACCAACATGGTGCGCTTCTTCATGTACTACAACCGGACCAGGCTTCATTGCTATAAAAACTACCTGTCGCCAGTAACCATGGAACAAGAGTCTGCATAAAAACCGTAACCGATGTTCGGAGCTATTAGGCCCGTACAGGCTTGCTCGTGAAGAGACCTACCACTGTATAACCTCCCACTTTTTACGTTTTATTTATACCCCGTCACACCCTTCGATCTCGCACCTTTACGGCCACTCTACGGACAATATACTCCGAACGCGGCAATACGCCGTAATAGGGGGAATTTCCATGAGTACTCTGGATGGGGTCTCACTGCTATTGGCAGTGGGACTGTTCATTTATTTGATGATTGCGCTGTTGCGCGCGGACCGGAACTAGGAGCGGCAATGCACAGTTATGACTATTGGCTGATCCTCGGCTTCTTTGCCTTGGTGCTGCTGCCCGCGCCTTTCCTGGGGCGGTTCTACTACAAGGTAATGGAGGGCCAGCGCACCTGGCTGACGCCGCTGTTGGGGCCAGTCGAACGCGCTTGTTACCGGCTTTCGGGCGTCGATGCGCAAAGCGAACAGAGCTGGCAGAAATACACCCTGGCCCTGCTTGCGTTCAACCTTGCGGGCTTTTTGCTCTTGTTCGCAATCCTGCTGTTCCAGGATCACTTGCCGCTCAACCCGCAGAACTTGCCGGGACAGGAGTGGACGCTGGCGTTCAACACCGCGGTCAGCTTCATGACCAACACCAACTGGCAGGCCTACAGCGGTGAAGCCTCCCTGAGCTACCTGAGTCAGATGGTCGGCCTGACTGTGCAGAACTTCGTCAGCGCCGCCACTGGTTTGGCGGTGCTGGTTGCACTGTGTCGTGGCATCGGCCGCAAGTCGACCAAGACCCTGGGCAACTTCTGGGTCGACATGACCCGAGCCACCCTCTATGGCCTGCTGCCGCTGTGCCTGCTGCTGGCCTTGTTCCTGGTCTGGCAGGGCGTCCCGCAAACTTTCGCCCAGTATGTCCACGCCGTGACCCTGCAAGGCGTCGATCAGGTGATTCCACTGGGCCCGGCCGCCAGCCAGATTGCGATCAAGCAACTGGGTACCAATGGGGGGGCTTTCTTCGGCGTCAACTCGGCGCACCCCTTCGAGAACCCGACGGCTTGGAGCAACCTGTTCGAGGTGGCCTCGATCATCCTGATCCCGGTGGCCCTGGTGTTCACTTTCGGCCACTACGTCAAGGACCTGCGCCAGAGCCGGGCGATCATCGCTTGCATGCTGGCGCTGTTCCTGATCGGCGGCGCGACCTCGCTGTGGGCCGAGTACCAACCCAATCCGACCCTGGCCAACGCCGCCGTCGAACAGACCGCGCCGCTGGAAGGCAAGGAAGTACGCTTCGGTACCACCGCCACCGTGCTCTGGTCGGTAACCACCACGGCGGCGTCGAACGGGTCGGTCAACGGCATGCATGACAGCCTCAGTCCGCTGAGCGGCATGGTCGCGCTGATCAACATGATGGTCGGTGAGGTGATCTTCGGCGGCGTCGGCGCGGGCCTCTACGGCATGTTGCTGAACGTGCTGATCGCGGTCTTCCTCGCCGGCCTGATGATCGGGCGCACCCCGGAATACCTGGGCAAGAAGCTGCAGGCCAAGGAAGTGCAATTGCTGGTGGTGACGCTGATGGTGATGCCGGTCGGCGTGCTGGTACTGAGTGCTATCGCCGCGAGCCTGCCGGGGCCGGTGGCCTCGGTGACTAACCCTGGCGCTCATGGTTTCAGCCAGTTGCTGTACGCCTACACCTCGGCCGGTGCCAACAACGGTTCGGCGTTCGGTGGCTTTGGTGCCAACACCCCGTTCCATAACCTGATGCTGGGCCTGGGCATGTTGATCGGCCGCTTCGGCTACATCCTGCCGGTGCTGGCCCTGGCCGGTAGCCTGGCGCTGAAAAAGACCGCGCCGATCGGCCAGAACAGCTTCCCGACCCATGGTCCGCTGTTTGTCACATTGCTGACCATGACCATTTTGCTGGTGGGTGGCTTGACCTTCCTGCCGACTTTGGCACTGGGTCCTATCGCTGAACACTTGAGCATGGGCTTCTGAGGACTATTGATGAATATGCCCGTAACTAAACCGGTCGTCGTCAAGGCGTCGGAACAACAGAAAACCTCGATCGCAGCCCTGTGGCGTCCGGCGCTGGTGCAGGCCTTCGTCAAGCTCGACCCGCGCCAGTTGCAACGTTCGCCGGTGATGCTGGTGGTCGAGCTGACCGCCATCTTCACCACCGTGTTGTGCTTCTTGCCGGAGACCACGGTCCCGACCTTCGTCGCCGCGCAGATCGCCCTCTGGCTGTGGTTCACCGTGCTGTTCGCCAACTTCGCCGAGGCTCTGGCCGAAGGCCGTGGCAAGGCCCGCGCCGACAGCCTCAAGGCCGGCAGCGAAGGCCTGAGTGCGCGCCTGAAGAAAGCCGATGGCAGCTTCCAGGTGATCCCGGCCGCCAATTTGCGCAAAGGCGATGTGGTGCGCGTCGAAGCGGGGGAAATGATTCCCGGCGACGGTGAGGTCATCGAAGGCATTGCCGCGGTCAACGAAGCGGCCATCACTGGCGAATCGGCTCCGGTCATTCGCGAGTCCGGCGGCGATCGCTCGGCCGTGACCGGCAATACCCGGCTGGTGTCCGACTGGTTGCTGGTGCGCATTACCAGCAATCCGGGCGAGTCGACCCTCGACCGCATGATCGCCCTGGTAGAAGGCGCCAAGCGCCAGAAGACCCCGAACGAAGTGGCCCTGGATATCCTGCTGATCGGCCTGACCCTGATCTTCCTGATCGTGGTCGTGACCCTGCAGCCGTTCGCCCACTTTGCCAATGGCAGCCTGCCGCTGGTGTTCCTGGTGGCATTGTTGGTGACCCTGATTCCGACCACCATCGGTGGCCTGCTGTCGGCCATCGGGATCGCCGGGATGGACCGTCTGGTGCGGCTGAACGTGATCGCCAAATCCGGTCGTGCCGTGGAAGCGGCGGGTGACGTGCATGTCCTGCTGCTGGACAAGACCGGCACCATCACCTTCGGTAACCGTCGTTGCGCGGCCATCCACGCAGCGCCTGGGGTCAATCACCAGGAAATGGCCGAGGCCACCTTGCTGGCCTCGCTGGCGGACGACACGGCGGAAGGCAAATCCATCGTCGAATACCTGCGCGGGCTTTATCCACAGCCCGAGCCGAGCGCCGAAATGCTGACCGCCGTGCCGTTCAGTGCAGAGACCCGGCTGTCCGGTGTCGACTATCAGGGGCGGGTCTATCGCAAGGGCGCGGTGGATTCGGTGCTGGCCTTCGTCGGTCTGCAACGGGGCGACCTGGCCCCGGCGCTGTCCCGGGAGATCGACAAGATTGCCCAGAGTGGCGGCACGCCGCTGCTGGTGTGTGCCGAGGGCAAGCTGCTCGGCGCCATTCACCTCAAGGACGTGGTCAAGCCCGGTATCCGCGAGCGTTTCGCCGAGTTGCGCAAGCTGGGGATCCGCACCGTGATGGTGACCGGCGACAACCCGCTGACCGCCGCCGCCATTGCCGCGGAGGCCGGGGTGGATGACGTGCTGGCCGAAGCCACACCGGAGAAAAAGCTGGCGCGCATTCGCCACGAACAGAACGACGGTCGCCTGGTCGCCATGTGTGGCGACGGCGCCAACGACGCCCCGGCGCTGGCCCAGGCCGACGTCGGCATGGCGATGAACGATGGCACCCAGGCGGCGCGCGAAGCGGCGAACATGGTCGACCTCGACAGCGATCCGACCAAGCTGCTGGACGTGGTGCAGATCGGCAAGGAACTGCTGGTGACCCGTGGCGCCCTGACCACCTTTTCCATTGCCAACGACATCGCCAAGTACTTCGCGATCCTGCCGGCGCTGTTCGCGGCAATTTATCCACAGCTCGGCGTGCTCAATGTCATGCAACTGAGCAGCCCGCAGAGCGCGATCCTCTCGGCGATCGTGTTCAACGCCCTGATCATCGTCGTGCTGATTCCGCTGGCCCTGCGCGGGGTGCGGGTGCAGGCGGCCAGCGCGGCCCATCTGCTGCGCCGCAACCTGCTGATCTATGGCCTGGGCGGGATCTTGGTGCCGTTCCTGGGCATCAAGCTGATCGACATGCTGCTGACGGCTTTGCATCTGGTGTAACCCCGCGACCCTGTAGGAGCCAGCTTGCTGGCGATGGCGTCAACCCAGTGCGCCAGACGCACCGCATCGCTAGCAAGCGGGTTCCTACGGAGTCCGGGTAAACCCGTTAACCGAATCGAGGATTTGATGATGTCCACTGTATTGCGTCCGGCCTTGAGCCTGATTGTGTTGATGACCCTGATCACTGGTGTGGCCTATCCGCTGGTGGTCACCGGCGTGGCCCAGGTGGCGTTCCCGAAACAGGCCAATGGCAGCCTGGTGCTCGATGGCGTGGGCCAGGTCCGTGGTTCGGCCCTGATCGCCCAGGATTTCAGCGGCGACAGCTGGTTCCACCCGCGTCCATCGGCGGGGGGCTTTGCCACGGTGTCCAGCAGTGCGAGCAACCTGGCGCCGAGCAACCCGGCCCTGGCCAGCCGTGTGATCGACGACGCCAACAAGCTGGCGGTGCCAGGGCAGGGGCCGGTACCGCTGGCATTGCTGACGACTTCGGGCAGCGGCCTGGATCCGCACTTGCCACCGGCGGCGATTAACTATCAACTGGCGCGGGTCGCGGCGGCGCGCAACCTGCCGGTCGCCACGCTGCAGCAGTTGGTGGATGCTCATGTCGAGCAGCCTCTGGTCGGCCCGCCGGTGGTGAATGTGCTGGCCTTGAACCGGGCGCTGGAAAAGCTCGCCCTGTAGCCAGCTGCTACAAGTTTGTATGTCGATGATTTGAGTCCAGAGAGAACAATGCATGAGTGATTCCGGCCGCGCCGATGCACTGTTAGCCGATCTGTCCCATGACGGCCGCGGCCGGCTCAAGGTCTTCCTTGGCGCCGCCCCGGGCGTCGGCAAGACCTACGCCATGTTGCAGGCGGCGCACACGCAATTGCGTCAGGGGGTGACGGTCCTGGCCGGGGTGGTGGAAACCCATGGCCGGGCGGAAACCGAAGCCTTGCTAGGTGGCTTGCCGCAACAGCCGCTGGTGCGTTCCGAATACCGCGGGGTCATGCTCGAAGAGATGGACCTCGACGGCCTGCTCAAGGCCAGGCATGGTCGGTGCTCATGGTGAGCCCATCGCGGTGGGCGAGGTAATTGAGGGATGTGGCACCTGGATCACCTTGTGCCTGCCGTTGCAGACTCAACCGGAATTGGAGAGTTAAGCCTGAACTCGCCTGCATTACTCTCGTGCTATCTCTTTGTGTTGATGTGAACTCATGAACCAGACCGCGACCATTTTGATCATCGATGACGAACCGCAGATCCGCAAATTCCTGCGCATCAGCCTCACCTCCCAGGGCTACAAGGTGCTTGAAGCCGGCACCGGCAACGAGGGCCTGGTCCAGGCGGCGCTGAACAAGCCCGACCTGCTGGTGCTCGATCTTGGCCTGCCGGACATGGACGGCCAGCAAGTGCTGCGCGAATTTTGCAAGTGGTCGACAGTGTCGGTGCTGGTGCTCTCGGTGCGCGCCAGCGAAGGACAGAAGGTCCAAGCCCTGGATGGTGGCGCCAACGACTATATGACCAAGCCGTTTGGTATCCAGGAGTTTCTGGCCCGAGTGCGCGCCTTGTTGCGTCAGATGCCGGTGGGTGAGGCTCAGGAAGCGGTACTCAGTTTCGGCCCGCTCATTGTGAACCTGGCTTATCGCCGGGTGCTACTGGACGGTATAGAGGTGGCGCTGACACGCAAGGAGTATGCGGTGTTGGCGCAACTGGCGCGGCATCCGGGGCGGGTGATCACCCAGCAGCAATTGCTCAATGATATCTGGGGGCCGACGCACACCGAGGACAGCCACTATCTGCGGATAGTGGTGTCGCACTTGCGGCAGAAACTGGTGGATGATCCAACTCAGCCACGATTCATCGTCACCGAGGCAGGAGTGGGGTACCGGTTGTTGAGTGAGGGCAACTGTTGCCGCTGACCGAAAACTGGCCTAGGGATTCTCCGATCAAGTTCAGCACAGGGCCCGTCTGCTGTGCTGAAATAGCCCACCCTTTCGGTCATGAGCAGCAGCCAGTCCCATGAGTCAGATGAGCTTTTCCGATTTCGAGTATGCCGGCAAACGCAAGCAGACCCGCCGCGAGCGCTTTCTGGCCGAGATGGAGCAAGTCGTTCCCTGGAGCGGGCTGGTGGCACTGATCGAACCTCATTACCCAAAGGCTGGCGGTGGCCGCAAGCCGTATCCATTGGAGACCATGCTGCGCATTCATCTGCTGCAGAACTGGTTTTCGCTGAGTGATCCGGCCATGGAAGAGGCGCTCTACGAAATCACCTCGATGCGCCAGTTCGCCCGGCTGACGCTCAGCGCTCCGATCCCCGAAGACACGACGATTATGAATTTCCGGCACCTGCTGGAGAAGCACCAACTGGCAGCGGGCATCCTGGACGTCATCAATCGCTACTTGAAGGACAAAGGTCTGTCGCTTCGCCAAGGCACCATCGTTGATGCCACGATCATTCATGCTCCCAGTTCGACCAAGAACAAGGAAGGCAAGCGTGACCCTGAAATGCACCAGACCAAGAAAGGGAATCAGTACTTTTTTGGCATGAAAGCCCACATCGGTGCCGACGTGGAGTCGGGCCTGGTACATCACATCCATGGCACCGCGGCCCATGTTGCAGACGTGACGCAGGTGGCCGAACTGCTACACGGTGATGAGAACGCGGTCTACGCCGACGCGGGTTACACCGGGGTGGAAAAGCGCGAGGAACATGAAGGCCGCAAGGTGATCTGGCAGATTGCTGCACGTCGCAGCACGTACACGAAGCTGAGCAAGCGCAGCCTGATCTACAAGGCCAAACGTGAAATTGAACGGGTGAAGGCACAGACCCGAGCCAAGGTCGAACACTCGTTTCGGGTGATCAAGCGCCAGTTCGGCCACGTGAAGAACCGGTTCCGTGGTTTGGTGAAAAACACCGCCCATCTCACCACGCTGTTTGCCCTGTCGAACCTGTGGATGGTGCGCAAAAAATTGATGGGTATGAGTGAATTGCGTCTTGGATGAACGAGGTGGGCTGAAAAGCCTGCCGACGGCTGCTTGAGCAATGCTTATCAGGCCGATATGACCGGAAAACACCCTTGGTGGTTAGCATCTACACGTCAGAAGCTAACTTGATCGGAGGGTCCCTAGCCTCGATTAATGGAGTGCACCGGGAACTTAAGCTTTTTCGACTTTAAGGAAAGGATTGTCGGGAGGTACAGATATAGTATCGAACAATAGTGTTGGTTTTTCTAATAGATAACCTTTGAGTTTTGCTTTCTTTCGAGGACCTTCGACCTGACAGATCCAGATGTTCAAACCATCACTCCGTTTTCTATGGATCTTCAGTTTCTCAAATTGCCTCTGCACCCAACGCCATTCTTCAATATCTTGGTCTGACTCCTGAAAAATACCAGGAAACTCCTGAGCAAAACGTTGAAAAATACCAGGTGTGACCAAAAAGACAGTGCCGCCGACAATGTGTACCTTGGCCTTGCTGTCATTGATGATCAGCTTGTGACTCTGGATACCTTCCTTGACCCAGTTCAGGAATACTTGACCAGAGGTATCTAACGAGGGATTTGATATTTCGAGGGCACTTGCGAACGATGCATGACTGGCCTCAGGCCTCTCTAACTCGAACATATCTAGCAGCGCGCTAAGGTAATCAGCATCCTCCATCACCATGGGGTCTGGCTGCGATTGACTTTGGCGCGATTCTGCAAAGGCAGTCTTGGATGGTGATGCCGATGTGACGGTTGGGTGGTCATCAAGTACCACATTTACTTTTCCGCTAAAAGCTTCTGGGCGGTCTTCGCTCCCCCAAATCAACGCTGGTTGAAAACGCAAAAAAGTAAAGCTCTGCTGCCAGTTTCCCTGCGTCACGAGCGCCGTCCAGATGGCTTTGCCTTCCGGGGTTGACTCGACTAATCCATGCGATTGCAGTTCGTCGAACACGGCAATGTTGGAGGAGGGGATGCCCTCAATCGATTGCGACAGCAGATAGGCTCGCAGCTTGTCCGTGAATGTTTTGCTGACGAGCCAGAGAGCATCTTGAGTCAACCATCCCGCGGCACCTGGCTGGTTGAGTTTCAGTTCGTGCTGAACCAAATGACGCAGTCCGCTGATCAAGTGGTGTTGCAGCGAATGAATCGGCGCTTGTAGCGCCTTGTTCGGGTTGCCACCAATGTTCTGCGCGGTGGAGACACGGTCGGCTTGAATCACCAACTCGCCCAGTACGCCGGCACGTTCGTACTGACCGGCCAGGACATACAGCAAGTTGGCCCAGAGCGACGGAAAGCCACTGAGCCAATCGAGTATTGGGCGGTCGATAATCTGGGTGTAGAGCAAACCGGCAGCGGCACCGTGCAGGTGGTAGTCACGACCTTTGATGTAACGAAAACGGTATGGCTGATCCAGCGGGCCCTGCCATGGATGCCAAAGACAACCATCTTGGCGTTCGACCTGCAGGTCCACGGCGATCTTGCCGATGTCATGGAGCAGGGCGCCATAGGCGATACCGGCGGACCAGGCGTCGGTCTGGGCGGCCTGATCTTCTGGGGCGGCACCGGTGGGGAGCAGATACGACTGGCGCAGCTTCAGACTACAGGCGACCAGCTCAAGACCATGGTCGAGCATGCCACCGAGATACGCATGGTGGTGTGTCTCGCTGGCCGGGAGTTGCTGGACCTGTTCGGCGTAGCGATGGATCGGATTTAAATAGAGTTGGATGAACTGCGCGTGGGAGAGGGCGGTGTATTGCCAGATGCGATCGAGCAACTGACGGCGGTGTTCCGCGGCTAACAAGCTGTGGGCCGACTCGATGGGCAGGTAACCTTCGGCGCCGTTCACGATCGGTGGTGGAGGGGGCTTCTGCCTTTTGCGACGAAACAGGCTGAGCATCGTGACCTCCGGGAAGTGGCTGGGTCAGTGGCCTTTTAGCCTTTTCGGATAGGGCTCTTACCCTTGACTCCCCATTCCCTTCTAACCTTTACCCGTCCTTTTGGCACCTGTCCCTTTGTGCGGCAATCGGAATATGGATTTTGCTAGGCATCGTTTTGTTGAGGGCTGGTACGAAAAAGAAAAGTGTCGCTACACTGCGGTGCCTATTTTTTGGGTCTTGCCATGAACCTCACTGACGCCACGCTCGTGCTACTGCTCGCGGCACGTATCCATGGGACCGACGAAGCTGTCAGAGCCTCGGCGAAGAGCGTGGTCAAGAAGTTGCCGCGCAGTAAGCGCGATCTGATCTACAAGGTGATCGATAGCCGAAGTCCGCTCGAGCTGGTGGATTTTCTGGCGCAGAACCTGGATGCGGAATGACAGGCTACGGGTGTGCGCCCCTCTCTCTGATTCTTTGCATCAGAGCTCCGCGGTATGGGGATTTTTCTGGGTGTAGAAAAATGGGCCCAACTCGCGTTGGGCCCCAGTGATGCGATTGCAGCGGTGAGGTAGCGATCAAACTCCATCGCTCATGCATCGTGAGTCATCCATTATCATCTGCTTCAGTTGCTACTCCAGGTAGAGCACATACTCCGAGGCGTTTCGGGCGTGACCACTGGCACGGAAGATCGCGCGTTTGTCTGCCTTGAGCAGGCCGAGCCAGGAGTCGATGTAGCCCTCGTGGCGCAACTCTCCCTGAATGCCGGCGTAAGCACATAAAAACGCAGCGCCCATTTCGGCAATCAACTCCTCGAACGCATAGCCTGGCGAGCCGAACGGACACGAGGACGTCACGCCTTCGCGCTGCAACCGAGTGTGATGCCCGGTCCAGTGCGTCAGCTCGTGCAGTGCGGTGGCGTAGTACCCACTTTCATCGTGAAATTGCGCTTTTGTCGGCAATTGGATGAGATCCCTGGTCGGATGGTAAAAGGCTTCGTCTGCAGATCGATGAACGATGTGTGCACCCGAACTTAACAGCAGATTTTCCGCAGCGCTGTTGGCCTGGAAGGGATCACTCGGTTCCGTCTTGAGCAGGGTTTCATCGAGCATTTCGAGTCCCTCTGTTTGCTCGATGTTGAACAGAAAATGCGTCTTGAGAATACCGAAGTGAGCGACCTTGGGCTGGCCGTTTTCATCGAGTACGGGTTGGCCTGACTCGGTCTGCTCCTCGCGCTCCATCGGCTTGTAGAGCACCGCCAGGGTGCTGTGCTCACCCTTATGGATGTGCCCGCCAGCTTTTTTGGCTTGGTTGAAGGTCAGCCAACGATCTTGTGTGAACCCCTGCAACCTGGCCTCGGCCCAGAGCAGCGGTAAATTGATGCCTGAATACGGACGTCGCGTGATGGCGTTGATGGGGTAGGGTTGATGGCCGATGTCAGCGGAGCCACTTGAGGACCAGGGTTTGATCCAGGGAGCAACGCCTTGGTCTAACGCGGTAACGATCTTGTCAGTCACGTCTTGGTAGATATCGCGCATGGCATTTTCCTCGAGAGAAAACGGAGGAACGCCTTGCCCGTCGGGGAGGGTTCCCCGGTTGGGTGATGGGCTGGATTGATGCAGGTCTTGCATGCCGTCCGAATGTGGAGGTGGGCGCCGCTGATGGCGCTTAGCGCTGGTGTTCTCCTGCTAGCGCTATCAGCAAGGCGTCAGGCTGACCCGGTTCTTGGAGTAGGCTCAGACTCAATTGCAGCAACGGGGCGTGGTCTAAGTGATCGGTTGGTTCAATGTGGATTACCTCGAACAGCACGTAGGGCTTGTGTGGATAGGCCAAGTGGGCTTCGAAGGCTGCGCGCAATACGTGGCTCAACCGATCGACCTGCAGCTTCTCAGCGTGATCGGATTGCTCGAGCAGTACTGCGCGTTGCCACGCGCCAGGGGTGAACACGATGGGTAACCGAAGGGTGTTCAGTGCTTCCAGTGTCAGTGAGTCGGGCATGGTATGTCTCCGTTGAAAACGCGAAGAAACCTGTCCCGTGCGGGGAAAGATTTCCCCGCAGTGGGTTGAAGTCAAAAGGGCTTACCTCACGAGCAGAGCTCGAAAGGCGCTCAGGAGAGCAGTAGGCGTTCATCACCGTAGATACGGTCACCGTGCGAGCCACCGAACGCTAATCGCACTTGGGCATAGCCATCACCGCAGTGATGTAGCCTGAAGGCTCTGGCTACCTGGGAATGTGCTGTCGATAACAGCGATCCGTACCTTGTATTTAGCCGGACGATTTATCTGGGTCAATCACTGTAGAGACGCTGTTTCACGGGGCTTTTCTTCTGGCTTCCAATGAGGAATTTTCGACCGGGGAAACTGATAAGCGGTCAGGCATGGGCCGTTTTCAGTAGTAGGCTATTACTCTTGGCTCAACCATGAAAACGCTCAGAAGAGGGCGAGACCGTGCCGACTCAGCAACCTGTTCAGAGTTCATGCGCCTACCGTTGGGCGTACGCCTGCGGTATGTCGGTGAAGCGTGGTTACCGTAGTTTGAAAACGTTTGAATCCCACGTGGTTGAGCGTGCGGAGATGACAGGTATGCCCGCAGGTAAATTACTCGTTCGCGGGAGTTTTCTGATTGCCAAACTGGCAATGATCGGAGGGCTGCTCTTTATCGGTTTCTGGCTCGTCGCTTCTGTTGTGGTGGTGATCGCTGTGATTGCCCTTCTGCAGTCCAAGGCTGTCATCGACACGGATTTTGAAGAGGGCAATCCAGGTCCTGACTACCTTGGGGCTAACTCCTATCTTGGCAACTACGATGACAATGGCCATTACATAGGTCATTTCAAATCATCTGATGACGTCAGATAAGCTTCTTCGTAGCACCCATCAACTGATCCGTTCCTTTGCCCGCTGCACCATGCGCGGCTTTGCTTGCACCACCTAGCATCCCCTCAAGGCTGTTGCCGATCGAGTAGCCAGCCCAGCTCATGGCGACCAAAAACAGTCCAGGCAGCACCAAGAACATCGCCCCCATCACATACTCGATCACCTGCGCGGTGACCGTCCCATCCATAAGCCCGGATGTGGGCAGCGACAACAGCACCTGATTGGACGCCGAAACCTGGTTGTACAAGGTGTCGAGCATGCTGGAGTCGACCCAGCGAGCCAGTTCCCACCAGAAGCTCAGCATATGTAAGGTGAACAGCGTGAACGTCACCGTCATGACGGTCTTCAACTGGTAGGTACTGACCAACAGGATCAGCGGCAAGCTGATGATGACGCCCATGATCAGGAAGGCCTGCACCATTGGCAGAGCGGCGCGTAGTGCATTTATTGCCGGGAAGTTGCTGAAGGAACCGAGGGCCAACCCGGTATTGGTGGCCAGGTTATTGAGCCCCTGATTGATCGAACCGCCACGAGCGCTGGAGCCGTAGTCCTGATACACCTGTCCGGGCGACATGGACATCGATTGCTGGCGTGGGCTGATCAGTTCGCGCAAGGTGGCATCCTCGATCTCGTTGCTCGAACGCCCAGTCAACCAACCTTTCAGCTGAGTCAGCAGCGAAGGATCGACCTGCTCGATCAAGCGCTCGCGTAGCCCGACTCCACTGTCGCTCCACCACTGCTTGCAGGTGGGGTAGCCCGCGCCATTCTCCAGCCGCGGCAAGGAAACATCGCGGTTGTCATCATACGGCCAGCTGACTCTCGGTGTGTGTGTGCGATCCGTATCGTAGTAGCCCGGTGTGTCGAGAAAATAGCTTGAGCCGATCCAGGAGGCGTCGTGACTTTGTACCTTGTCCAACTGCGGACGGTTGGTGAATAGCCGAGAGCGGGAATGGCCGTAGCAGTCGCGAGTGAAGTCGGCAACTTCCTGCAGTAGTACCTGGCTGTCGATACGCGAACTGTCGATCTCCATGCGCATTTGTCGGATATCCGGTGCGCAAGGGATGGAGGCGGTGGCCGCCGCGGTTACCCCTTTGCTCAAGGCATGCACCAGAAACCACCAGATCGGTACGTTGGCGGAGCGTTCGCTGATGGTATTGAAGGTCGTCCCCCAGGCGGTTTCCGCTGGCTTGGCCACACTCACGCCGCAGCGCTGACTCGCCGCATCATCGAACGCCATTGACGAGAGGCTCAACGGAAAGACCGGTGCGCAGCCGAACAATACGACGATGTAGGCCAGCCACAACCGGTTCTCGATCCGTGGCACCGAGAACAATCCCTTGTTTCCCTCATCCGCGCCTTGCTGACGGGCCGACAGCCATTCCTGGAGGATAATCGCGCCGAAGGGCGCGGCAAACAGCCCGGTGTCGGACAGGACGCTCCAGAGTCCGTTGTTAATGATCCAGGCCAGCAGGGAGAGGTAAAATTCCAGGTAGCTGTTGGTGCTCAGGAGCATGGTGGTGACCTCACAGTCGGGTGAGTTCGACGTAGGTAAAGAGCACGAGCCCTAATGTCCCGATGCGTTTCACGCGCAGTCGATCCTGTGGTCGATGTTGGTAGCACCGAAGCAGATCCCTCCAGAGCGCAAAGAGAGCGCCGTAGAGCAGGACGCGCCACCACCGCAGATAGGGCCGTGCGGATTCGAACGACTGCTGCCAGGCATCGAGGCCGCCCAGCACAGTGCTGCCGAGCCAGGCGACCAGTGCGGCGGCGAGGGTCATCACTGCGGCAATCCCCAGACTCGCAAGCAAAGTGAATAGCGGTGAGCGTTTCATGGCTCACTTACGTCTGGCGTCAGCATCATTGAGTCGACCGGGCTCGGGGTCGCCTTGCTCGACGGTGCGCGAAGCATCGGCACCACCGGCATGCCGGTCGAGCACCAGGCTGGCGGTATTGGTGGCCAGCATCTGCCGGGCCTGCAGTTCGGTCTGCAGCAGGCGTATTTCGCGCTCCAGAGCGTCGATGTTTTTCGTCAAGGCCGTCTGTGCCGGTTCGGCGGAGGCGATGTTGGGTTCGTGACTGCCCGCCAGCAGAGTGCGCAGTAGCAGCAACGCTTTGTCCAGCACACTGGACAAGGCCGTCTCACTGGCCAAGCGCCGTGCCAACAGATCCTGGTCGGGGTCGTCACGCAGGGCTTCGATCACACCACGGGTCACCGGCAACATTGGGCTGGAGGTTTTAGCCAGATTGTCAGAAGTAGGCCGCAGCGAGCCGGACAACAACTCTTGCAGTGCTTTGAGATGTTCGCTGTAGGCCTCCTGGATCAGTGGCGTCAGTCCGCTGCCAGCTGTCGCACGCAGGGTTTCGCAGGTGTCGCAGATCGCGACTTCGCTCTCGCCTAACACGCGAACGGCCCATTCGGATTCCTCATGGGGCGAGGTCCAGGTTTGGCAAATGGCCCCACCCAAGCAGTCGCTACTACTGACTGATGTAATGTCATCCACTGACCGGTTATGCAGCAGGTTATAGCCCGCGCGCACCACGTCGGCGGTCACTCGAATGGGTGTCTGCCCACTACCTCCAGCCTTCTGGCCGCCGACCCAGGACACCCCATTGTTGCCGTTATGGATCTCGGTATTTTTCACCGCCGCTACCGCATCACCGCCGGTTTGCTCCAGATTGCCCTGCATTTCTTGGTTCTTCGCCAGCGCGCCCCAACCGGCTTGACCGACCTTGTCCGCCATCTTTTCGGCCATGGCCTGGCAGGTCAGCTTGGAGCGGTCGAAGTCAATACGACCTTGCAGCACTCCGTTACTCAGCAACTCATAAAGACCGGGGTTGGCGCGCTGGATGATCAATGCTGGCAGCGACATCACTGCTTGGGTCGCGTTTTGCACAATGCTGCCCATGATCTGCTGGAAACCTTCGGTGACGCCGTTCAGTTGGTTTTGCAGGGTGTTGGTGAGGCTCATGTTTCCGCACATCATGTTCGCTCGCCAGGACACGCCGACACCGAGACCACTGGGTCGGTAGAGCGAACTCGGTGAGCCGACTGCCGAGCCGCCACCAATGGTGTACATCACTCGGTCATCGAGTACTTCGCCTTGAGTGCCCAGGCGGTAATCGCCCTCGGCGGCGTGGGCATGCGTGGCCATGGCGAGCAGCCCGTAGAGCAATAGACTTACCAGACCAAACCATGATTGCGCACGAAGCCGACTCATGACGCACCGCCTTCGAAGTCGATGCTGAACAGGAAGGTCTGTCCCTTACGTTTGCAGCAGCTATAGGGACGCCACAGCGACCAGGCGTAGCCGCCATCCGCGCTCTGTACCGGATCGCAGGGGAAGAGGGCGCACGTGGGCTGCACCTGGGGGTAGAGCAACTGCCACTTGTGGGTTGAGGCATCGTTTTCAACGATCGGGCCAGGCGGCCAGTAGCCGTCGCGTTTGGCGGGCGTGAGTGGTAAGTACACATGCGGCTGCCAGTTTCGGGTAATCACATCGCCGGCCCGTTGCGCCATGACTGCGGCCGCTTTGAAATCGTCGGGCTGTACCAGAAAGCCCTGCCGGGGATAAACGTTGCCCCATATGTTTCCAGAAGCCTGACGTCCGATTTCACGGATCCCCGGCATGAGCGATTCGGGGTAAAGACTTTCCGGAATGCCATGGCGCCAGGCTAGTGAGTCCAGGGTACTCAGGTAGTAGGGCATGAACGCAGTTGCACCGCTGGCGCAGGCATAGCCGGATTTCGAAGCCAGTTGCGTTGCGGCCCAACCACCGGGGTGGCCGATACCGTCGACGTTCTTGAAACGGGGTAGGCTGTCGCGGCGGGTGTTCAGGGTGATCAGGTTGCCGCCACCTTCTGCACCGCTGATGGGGGAAGAGAGGGTGGCCATCTCGGTCCATGGGTTATTGCCGGTGGTGGCGTAGCTCGAGACCACGAGTTCGGGAATGAAATGACGAACTTTGGTCGAGGTTTTGACTGTGCAGCCGAAGGGCGTGCAGAGGAGCCAGAAACAAATACCGACGATCCTGTATGCGAGACAATTTGGAGAAAGCACAGAAGACGTGATGCTGCCGGTATCCAGCGCCAAGCTTGGCCCGCACGCCAGCAGGATGCTCAGCGTCAAAGGTCGTAGCTTCTGGGGTGCAATTGACGGGCATACGACAGGCATGATCCAGGCTCTTTGAACTGATGGCCTGGACAGGATCAATGACGTAAGAGGGGGTGTCGGTGATAAAGCCGAACGTGGTGTTGTCGGTTTACAAGGGTTTACAGGACGATGAAATGGCTACTCGATGTCCAGCACACGGCGAAGGGCGTCAGGTTCGATGAGTAGCTGATTCGCCGTGATCCCGA
The DNA here is from genome assembly GCF_059424045.1 of Pseudomonas sp. GW456-L12. Classification (NCBI taxonomy): domain Bacteria; kingdom Pseudomonadati; phylum Pseudomonadota; class Gammaproteobacteria; order Pseudomonadales; family Pseudomonadaceae; genus Pseudomonas; species Pseudomonas sp. GW456-L12. The sequence continues at coordinate 49,477 of NZ_JBWKZA010000003.1, read as the reverse complement.
AAATATTGGCGAGTTTGCACAGGACCAATAGCGACGGGTTGCCTACCCCTCGTTCGATTTGACTGACGTAGGTACGATCCACCTCGGCCATGAGCGCCAACTGCTCTTGGGTAAGGTTCTTCACGCGCCGTATCAAGCGGATGTTCTCCGCCAATTGCAGGCGAAGCTGTTCGTAGTCTTGAGTCATGCGCGCAAATTGCGCTTTGAGGGACTCTCAATCCACGGGATATAGTCTACATTGGTAGTGATCTAGGCCATTTGATGTTCATGCCTGTTATCGAGCATTCATTTGGTGTCGTTAAGATTTTCGAGGCTGGACTCTGCGTCTAACAATAAATCAGAAATCTAGGGTATGTATGGACGAAAACTACATTTCAATTCCTGCGGCGGATGGTTGCCCAAGTCTTCTGACACCTTGGGGCAACGAATTTGCCCCGATGATCGAACGTGGCGTGCAATGCGCCCAGGCTTGGCTTGATACGCCCGGCGAGATTCCTCTGTGGTGGGAGCTGGCGCAAACCCGCAAGACTTTTCCTGTTGGTGACTGCCAAGATGCTTTTGAAGCCGGATTCCTGTTGAGGATTCAGCAGCGGCTTCGAGGTGCAGCGCGATAACCTGTCGCTCGCTTTAGAGCGCGAGACCTGAATAGATTTCCCTATGCAGGTTCTATTCCTCGCACTCTATCGATCCGTTCAGCTACCCGGTAAGCCGCTTCCAACTCTGAGCAACCGTTCTCCTGCATCAGTGTCCAGCGCTCGGCTTTTTCCTCGGGTTCCGTCATGGCTAGGGCGAGATAGAGACTGGGCGGCACGGCCCTAAACAGCGTCTCGAGCTTCTTCGATAGCACGACCCCTTCGGTGTATTTACCGGGTTCCTTGCTGGCGGACAGCAACAGGGCTTTCTGCGCCGGTGAAAGTTTCTTGAAGCGAGCGATTTCTTCAATTTCCGCAGGCGGCATGTTCAAACAAATCCACCATTCGATCATGTTGAGCATGGTCTGCGCAGCCGTGGGGAAGTCGGCAAGGTTTTGCGTCGCCAGCCAGAACCAGGCGCCGAGCTTGCGCCACATCTTTGTGCCCTTGACCACGAATGGCGCCAGCAGCGGGTTTTTGGTGATGATATGGCCTTCGTCGGTGACCATGATGATTGGCCTCCCCAGGTACTGGTCGCGTTCGGCGAGGTTGTTCACGGTGTTTATCAGGCTGATGTAGCTGATAGACATCTGTGCCTCGTAGCCTTCGCGAGCGTAAGTGGCGAGATCGACAATGGTCACATCGCTCTCGGGCCAAGGCGTACCCTCGCGATCGAACAGTTCGCCCTCGAAACCCTGGCTAAACAAGTCGATGGACTCGCCCATTTCCTGGGCACGCTCACGACGCTTCTCTGGCAAGTGCGGGTCGGCGGCGACGCGCAGCAAGGCGTCGCGCACGTCGCGGGTCAGCACCTGACGGCCCGCCGTGACGCAGGTCTGCGCCGCATCCAGGATGCACTCGCGGATCAAGCTGCGATCGGCTCGACTCAGGCGGGCTTCTTCCTTGGCCTCGCCGCCGGTGATCATCAGTCGGGCAGTGATTTCTAGTTCACCGAGAACATCGCGCTGGTCTCCGCGATTGGCTACAGCCTCATCGTCCAGCTCATCAATCGACAGACTCGCCACTTGATCCGGTTGCTCGACCAGGCGCCAGGCATCGGCGAACGGGGCGAGACTGACCGAGGCGCCAGGTTTCAATTGGACCTTTTTGACCGACAGGCCCTGTGTCGCGAAGTAGTCGCCTTGCAAGCCGAATGAGTTACCGGCTTCGACGATAAACAGGCGAGGGCGGTACACGGCCATGACCTGCATCAGCAGGGTGACCAGGGTCGCCGACTTGCCGGCACCGGTCGGGCCGAACAACAGCAGATGACCGTTCATGGCCCGGTCCAGGCGTGACAATGGGTCGAAGCTCAATGGCGAGCCGCCACGATTGAACAAGGTTATGCCCGGATGTCCCGTGCCGGTACTGCGGCCCCAGACCGGAACCAGATTCGCCAGATGCTGGGCGAACATCAGTCGCGTGTACCAGTTGCGCGTGTCGCGGGCCGGGTCGTAAGCCATCGGCAACCAACGCAGGTAACTGTTGCAGGCAGCGACTTCATCGCCTTCGCGTACCGGTTGCAGCCCCGCGCCCAACAGCGCGTTGGCCAGGCTGACCGATCGCTGGTGCAGTTGCTGTTCATCGTGACCGCGCATGTAAAACGCCAGGGTGCCGCGGTACAGCTTGTGCTGGCGGCCGATGATCGCGCGAGCCTCTTCGACATCCTGACGGGTCTGGGTCGAGGCCAGGTTTTCACCGATGGCTTTGCGCGCCAGGCGGTTCAATTGATCCTCAAGTACATCCTGCGGTTTGACCACCAAGGTCAGACTCATCACCGTACTTTCGGGTAACTGGTCGAACAGGGCATTCACCGCGTCGCCCTTGCGGGTTTCTCCGGTGAGTTGGCCAATCAAGGGCGCCCGGCGCAGTTTGTCCACCACCATCACCCGGTGGGGTTGATCGTCAAAAAACCAGAGTCCGCGCTGCACATCCGAACGCGGTTCGTTGAAGAACAACCGCTCGGCAAAGTCATGATCGAAGGGCAGTTCCAGCGACTCATTATCGCCCGACTCCGGATAGGCCACGTGGCGGTAGAACTCCTCGGGCGCTTCATCGGTGAGCCTGGGTGCCGGATTGAACCAGGGCAATAACCAGGCATACAGACCTCGGCCATCGACTCGTGCCGATTGCACCCCGCAAGCTTGCAACGAAGCCGCGACCCGCTCGCAAGCCTGATGCAAGGATTGCACCGGTGTGAGCCCTGTCTCATCAGCGTCAGACTCAAGCCAGCGATAGACCACCAGGCGCACCCGTCGGTTATTGCCACGCCAGGGAAGGCGGGTAACCACCTTATCCTCAAACAGACCGCCGGGCTTGGCGATAGCCTTTAGATGGCGGCGAGTAAGCTCCAGGTACGCTTGGGTGAAAGCCGTGCCTCGTGCGCTGTCTCGAATATAGCCAGTGAGCCGGTCCAGGTAGGGGTAGAAATTGTTGTCGTCCTGGCAGAAAAACTGCGCCACCCAAGGCGCTTGATCCAGCTCGTCAAAGCTATCCTGCAGGGCATCCTCAAGGGCATCGCGGGCCGCCATCAACCAATCGGGTTCGCGCCCTTCAGTGCCGATGGGCAGCAACTCGAATACCGCACCCACCGAGCGATTGTCGTCGAGCAGAAAACACTGCTCGGTGTCGAGGTACTCGACCCACGGTAGGTGATCGGTGAAGCTGGGGTTGTGCGCGTACAGTGCGGCTTCATCGGCCAAGGTGGCGCGAGGGCGTAACGGGTTGCGCCAGGCTTTCCACGCAGGAGCGCCGGTTCGCATCACAAGTCTTCCTGCCGTTCACCCGGAAATGCGTACTGCACACGTTGATAGAACGGAAAGACGGTCGAGTAACCCGGGATCGGTGCCTGTTCGGTGCCACTCAAATGCGGATACACGTACAGCACCAGATCGGGATTGGGCAGGCGCGGGAACAAATTGTGGATCTCGTTCGTCGTTGTGCGCGTGTACGGTTCTTGGAGAGAGGCGGAGAAATCTGCCTGGGCCAGCGGACGGCGTAACTGCTGCCGAGCATCCAGCAGTTGCTGCTGAGTGCCTTGCGAACCGGTACCGTTCCAGATGTCCAGCATGGTTTGCTCGCCATGGGGCAAAAGCGTCTCCTTGTCGGTGGAACACCCCATCAGGACCCAGCAGAGCAAGCTAATCCAGGTCAGGCAGAGAAGCATGGTCTTTTTCATGGCGAACGCTCCGGCCCTTGGGCTCGTAGTCGATGGTGATCTCATGGTCGAGGTGCAGTGCGACTTGGGCGGCAGGTGGCACGTACACGGCAGCAAAGGCCTCGCCATACAGTTTGTTGACCCACTCGCGGATGTCGCTGACCCCACCACTGAGGATTGAGTTCAGTGCGCTGTTGCCCGTGCTACTGGTGACCCCGAGTGTACTGCCGCCCGAACTGATCACGCTGCTGTTGTTCTGCTCATCGCCGAGCAGAGCGGCGACGCCCGCACCCGCCGCGGTGATCAGGCTCTGGCTGCCGAGGTACTGCTGGGCATTCGAGCGGCGCTCGCCGGCAATGCAAGGAATGCCATACGGATCGGACAAGTAGCCGAGTCCACCGCGGATCTTGTCGGTGTTTGAGCTCTGGGTGGTGGAGGCATTGCGGCTGGCTATCGCCTTCGGCTGAGGTACCGTGCGGATGGTGCCATCGGTAAACACAAAGGTGATCGACTCGACTTGCCCGCGCACGCAGGACAGGGTCCAGTCACCGGACGCTGTGCCGCTCATTACGGCCCCGGCTACGTCTGGCAGGTCGATGCCGTTGGCGGTCAGGTTCTCCGGACCGACCAGCACCTTGAAGGGATAGGGATCATTCACTGTGCCGTCCACCGGGACTCGGCCGATCAGCGCAGTCATGGCGACTGAGCCCATCAGCGTGGCGTTTTCAGGGATGGTGTAGATCGGCTTCGCACCTTCGGTACGATCAGCGGATCGTGTCAGGTCACGCTCACCCTGGGTGACGGTACGCAGCTGTTTCTGGCTGCGATCAATGGCGTTATTTTTTGCGCCTTCCAGTGAGTTGAAGGCGGTCGGCAGACTCAGTACGGAGGAGGTCTTTGGTTTGCCTCGGGAGCCGGTGGATGGAGCATCCGAGGGTTCAATCCACTGCAGCGCATCATTGGCAGAGTGCCGCCCTTCGAACTGGGTACTGTCGCCCGGCTCAAGCCCCAATCCGATCGGCATATCCTTGCCTTTGCTGGTTAGCCCCGACAACTGCTCCTGTAACTGTGTCAGTAGACCGTGAGCCTGGCGACTGTCTTGTTCTGCTTTGAGCCGGGCCTCGTTGGCTTGTCGGCGGCCTTCGTCAACCTGCTGGGTCACGCTGCCAAGCGCCGTCTGGATACGCGAATCGACGCTGTTTTCCCGTTCGTGCAGGCGGTTGTTCTCCGCCTGCAGTGAATCGTTGTGTTTCTTCAACCCGAGCATGTCGCTGCGCATGGCCTTCACCTGGCCGACCAGGGTGGCGACCGTGTCGCGCGGGGTATCGCCAGCAATGCCAAGCGACTTGGCTTGCTCGGCGGATAACTGAAGGTTGTCCTGATCAACCGGGTTCGCTGGAGAAGGAGCGCTACCACCCGCGACCCAGCTTTTCAGGATGATCACCACCACGGCCAGCAGCGCAGCCGGTACCAGCCATTTGAGCAAGGCGTTAGCCTTCATCGTCAGCACCTCGCGTAATGGGCGGGAGCAGCATGGCGTGTTCGAGGCCGGCACCGCGGGTGACGAGGTAGGCAATTGTGGTGTCTTCAGCGCTGCCGATAGGCCCGAGGAAAGCATGCTGGAAGGCCGCGGCGAACAGCTTGGCCTGAAGCCGGCGCGGATCGAGTTGCACCGTCTCTAAACCACGATTGCGCAACTTCACCGCCGTCACCCAGTAATCACCGAGTCGCCAGGCGGCGATGGGTGTGCTGGACACGTTTTCGGTGGGCAGCAGGGTTGGCAGTTCGGTGCGCGGCTTGAGCGGGACGCGGCGTACACCGGGCAGGGACTCCATGGTGCGCAGCGGCGCGTACAGACTTTGCGCGGCGTAGCGGGTCAATGCGACTGGGATTGGTGTACGATCTGGAGCCGGGACGGTGCTAGATTCCTTCTCGGCAGACTGAACCTGAACATTTTTAACAATACGCACGGGCTCCAGCGGTTGATCACCAGGCGTGGAAGCAATATCCAGCAGGATGATCTCGCCCGTCGCGACCGATTGCAGTTGCAGTCGGGTCGGGGCAATGGCTTCCGACGCGCGCAGGTACAGCGTGCCGCCAGTTGATTGTACGCGCAGCTTACCTGTCAGGGTTGAGGGCATGCCGACTCGAACATTTTCATCGACAAAGACCACCCGTTCCTGATTGATTACCAGCGGAACCGCGAGGGGTAGGCGTTCCCAGTGCATAAGCTCGACGGCCTGCGCTGCAGCTCCCCATAGCATCAGTGCGACGGTGAGTCCCAGGGTAGAAATCCGCTTCATGGCTCACCTCCAGGCAGGGAGATTTTTTGCGGTGTGCCCTGATAACAATCCAGCGCCAGCCCCCACTTATTGCGCTCGGGATCCAGGTCAAAACGCACAACGCGCAATGGATAACGCACCACCACCCGTTTCACCGGTTCGGCGGCGTAATATTCATCGGCATTAAGGTCGAGCTTGACCAGCCAGCTGTCGCGATCGAGTTGCTTCACTCTGAGTTCCGGATCTTCGCTGTAACCTCGACCCAGAATTTCGTAGACGCCACGCACCCGCTGGCGCAGTTCGCCGGCAGCCTTGCGGTACTCGTAGTCGCCGTCGAGGAAGGCCTTGCAGGCGGGTGTTAGGTAGGACTGCAAGCCATAAATAGCGCGGCGATAATCCTGCTCGCCATCCGATGGCCAGCGGTTGAGCTGACCAAAGATGTACAGGGCAAAGGCATACACATTTTCTGAGGGAATATCCCACCATTTACGTGTGCTGCCCGAGCGCAGATCCGGTGGGACATGCACGGTCAGATCGGTCGGTGCCGAGCGCCAACCGTACCAGAGCCCGGCACAGACCAGGGCAAGGATCATTACCGCCAGACGCAGGCTGAAGATATGCGCCTGTTGGGCGTCCACCTTGTTCCGAAAACGACTCATGGTTGCCACCGGGACAGGGCAGGGCGCAGTCGATGCGAACGGCGAACCGTCCAGGCACCAGAGTGAAGGATCAAACTGCCGCGACCCAGGCGCCAACGCATGGCGAGCATCCATTCGAGCCTGCGGTACAACCAGGTCTCGGGACGGGCCCGTTTGGCCCGGCGCAGTAGAGAGCCACCGACCAACACCACCACCGTCATGCCTGCGATCATGCCGGTCGGCGCCACCGCAATGGAGGCGGTGGCAATCGCCAGGGGAACACCTAGCACCAGGCCGATGACTGCGCCAGTGCCAAGCGCTACCCACATCTCATCATTGGTCAACCCGCGCAATACGGCGGGATCACGATTGAGTCGCTCCGGCAGAAAGACCAAGGTGCCGTCGGCAAGGCGTTCGATAGCGTCGTTCATATCGACCTCACAGAATTGCGGCAGCCTTGGTCAGGAACCAGATAATGATCACCACCAGCAGGGCGCCGATTCCGACCACCGCGCCAAGGTCTTTCCAGGTCTTGCGTTGGTTCTGCACATCGGCATAGACGGTCAGGGAATGCCAGGCCACCCCTAAAAAAGCGAGCAGGGCGATCAGCAAGCCGAGCAGGATGCCGCCGTCGTAGGCGTAGTTTTTGATCGTCTCGATCAACCCAGAACCTTCACCGCGTGAGGGAGCTTCCATGGTCGGGAGTTCGGCAAGAGCCAGGCTTGGACCGAGTACCAACAGCAGACCGATCAGGCGCTGGCTTGCACGATCACGCAGGTTATTTTTCAGGGGGGCAAGGCACTTGAGCATGACGGTGATCTCCGGTGTTAAGACAGGGTGAAGAACAGCAAAACCAGCAAGGTGAGCAGCACGCGCGCGGCGCTGCCGCCAAAGGCTCCAAAGCGCACACTGCCGGTGGCCCAACCCCGGTAAACCGCCCACATCACCCAGGCGCACCAAAGCAAAGCCAGAACGAGAACCAGGGATAGCCAGAGTGTCGAACTGCTCTGCGGTGAGAAACCGGATGCGTTTTGGAACGCTGAGGTTTGGGCGTCAGTCATGCTCATGGCGAAGGCTCCGCGGGCGAAGTGTCGAGGAGGTAATCACCGACCAGTTCACTGGGATCGCGGGGTTGAGCGCGGGAAGGGGACAGGTAACCCTGTACTCCGTGGCGGATGCGCTGAATGTCCTGGGTCAGTCGTGGATAGTCGAAGCGATAGCGCTCGACTGATTCAGCCGTGCTGGCTGTCTCAGCTCGCGCCGTAAGACGGTCGATAGTGTCGAGCTGTTGGATGACCAGGCTAAGTTGGTCTTGCTCATAGAGCGATGAGGCAAAGGTGCTGCCGTGAACGATGGTTAGTAAAAGAAGTAAAAAACAGCGAAAGGCAGTAGTCGACATGTTATTGGCCCATGAGGAGATGGAGCCAGAGTCATGGGAGAGATTGAATTATTCAGTAGTAAACGCGAGATGGGATCTATCGTTTTTGGGGGCACGTGAACCAGCCCTCCTGTCCTTTTAATAATGCAATGTGCTACTCATCAGACAATGAGTCGATTTGCCCACTGTTTAAAGGGAGTATGGATGACGAAGAGCGAATCATCGCTTAATATAGAAACGTACATTCCTCATCTCCTTAACCTGAAGGAAGCTTCACATGTCTCGTTTGGCTGAATTTCGTAAGCTTGAGCAACAACTGGCTGAACAGCTCGCAGAGCTCGAGTCGATGAAAAGCGACTCCGGTTTGAAAAAAGAAATGGAATTTGAGAGCAAACTACGGGCGTTGCTTAGTGAGTACGGCTTCAGTCTGAAGAACATCATTAGCATCCTGGATCCACAGGCTAATCGTGTCTCGAAACCAATAGCTGCACCTGTAAAGGTGGCCCGTAAAGCTCGCGAAGTGAAAATTTACAAAAATCCAAACACTGGTGAGCTGGTCGAAACCAAGGGCGGCAACCATCGCCAACTGAAAGAATGGAAAGCCGAGTTTGGTGCAGATGTTGTTGAGTCGTGGCGCGCTCAGTAAGATCGGTTTTGATGAAAGGGCCTGCAAGGGCCCTTTTTGTTGGTGAAAGTTCTGAATACAAACCTTGACCCATTCACGTACCTGTTTAATTGGTGGTCAGGTCCTTGAGTCCCTTAAGTCTGGGAAGCCTACATTTCATATGACTTCCTAACTCATAGTGGAAACCGAGAAAGGCCTCTGGCGGTTTAATCCTCACTTGCGTGGTATGTCAGTTGTAGGTCTCTGGATAACTATTGGGATATGTAAAAGAAAAATGCTTTTCCCGAGTCAGAGATATTTCTTGAATGTAGTGGCCGTGATTTTCGTGGTGATACCGAGCATCACAGCACAAGGCAAAAATACGGCCATTGGATTGAGCGAAAAGGGCAGGGACAGGTAAATGACCCAAGGCACGATCAGCATTGGAATCACTGCTCGTTTGGCGCGGTGATAGACGAAGCTACTTTCTCGTCCTGCCCCGAATTTACGTAGGTCACGGCGGACCAGTCCATCGACAAAACCAGTGAACATGGCCAACAAAAATAGTGGTGTGGCCAGAACCAAAATGGTCAGGCGCACCACGAAGGTAAAGGTCACATACACTGCCGCCAGCACGAAATTCTCAATGCTCACGTAGAGCTGATTGGTCCAGCTCCAGAAGCTGTTGCCCTGGCTCGACACTCGCGCCTGCTGGGTAAAATCCGCAAAGCCAGTCTTGACCAGCAACCACTGATTGAGGAAATCCAGCCACTGGACAATCGTTGGACCAGGCTGTTGGAGGATGAGTGAAGATTTGAAGTGCTCGCTGAGCCAGCCTAACTCACTGGTTAGCATGGCCTGACTATGTTGCGAACCCTGATCACCCCAGAACAGAAGCAGGCCCGCGAACTCGATCAGGATCGAGAACAGCAACGAGGCGATCAGCAAACCGATAATGCGCAGGACCAGACTGATCGCCGAGATGATCAATCCCGGACGCTGGATCGGTTGTGGAGGCGTGTTCTGGGCGGAGGTCACCATCGTTCACTCCATTGTGTGCTGCAGAGTTGATGTGACTACGCCTTCTGGATCGTTTTCTGCTGAGTCGAAACCTAGGTCAGGGTAGAGCTACCCCACCTGATCCAGATCGAAGTTAATTGTTGGACCACCACCGCTGGCGCTCCACCATTGCCCCGCCTGTGCGTTGTAGGTCGCCCGCATTCGCTGAGCGAGCTCCTGGAGGTCCTTGGGCATGGCGTCGTCGTTGGAGGGTTTTGGTAAGGGCATGCGGACTTTCCAGAGCTGGCCACCGGCCTGGAAGGAAAACATTTGTCCCTTGGGCAAACTGACGATGTGAGCAGGCTCGATCAGCGGCACACTGGTGCTGCTGACACGGTCCTGTGAGGACGAGGTGAAGTCCGTGTTGGCCTCAGGATCGGAGGTGTCGGTGGCACCCGACACCAGGGTCTTGGTCAGCACGTTGACCTTGGGCAACTGTTGAGTAAGCAGCTCTGCGGTGGCAGTTTCGCGCACCCGCAGCATTTGCAGGGTGTTGAAATTGCCGATCACCTGACCGGCCTTGGCGCGGTTGCCGATACGTGCTTCGATATCGCTGAGGGTCTGGGTGTAGGCGGTTACCTGGATACCAGCGCCGCCGCCCTTGTTGATCAGTGGAATGAACTCATCACCCATCAACTCATTGAACTCATCGGCGTGCAGGTTGATCGGCAGCTTGTCACTGCGGCTGCCCGATGCGGGCAGGCCATGGTCAATACCATGTTTATAGATGTGGCCCGCGACCGAGACCAAGTCGGCGAACATGGAGTTGCCTACAGCGGCGGCCACCTCAGCGTCGGTCAGCGCATCCAGACCGACGTAGACGATGCCGCGCTTACGGATGATCTGCATCCAGTCGAAGATTGGCCGCGGGTCATCTAAATCGGTGTAGTTGGGGGCCAGTAACTGGGCAGTTTTGCCAGTGGTGAGTTTCTCCAGCAGCGGCAGTAGCGAGGCAACGATTTTGTCGAAGTAAGTACGGTCATACCGCACCGCTGAACGCAGTCCGTCCATTACCGGATCAAATACCCGCTTCACTGCCAGGTACTGCTCGATCGCCACCACGCGCTTTTCGCGTCCCACCATATGCCGGGGAATGTTCTTCTCGGTGAGCTTACCTTCAAGTTGGACGATCACTTCCCAGGCTTTCGGATCGGTCTTGGCGAAAAACTGCTGGGCGTATTCGATGAACAGTGCGTCGATGTTGACCACATGTCGTTGGATCTGCAGATAGTCCGGACGCCGGCCTAACTCGATCAAGGCACGGGCGATGATGTTGACGAAGCGCCAGGCAAACTCACGGAAGGCCGCCGAGTTGCCCTCACCACTGAGCTGCCCTGCGATGCGTGACGCCACCTCCGAAATACGTCCGAAACGTCCCACGGCGTTGTAGCGAGCGGAGATCTCCGGCCAGCCGAGATGGAAGACATAAAACTCTTTCTCCCTACCGGCGCGTTTGGCTTCGACGTACATGCGCTTGAGCAGGTCGGCATCGCCCTTCGGGTCGAAGACGATGACCACCTCATGTTCGACGCGATGAATGTCCTGGGTGATGTACACCTCGGCGAGCCGCGTCTTACCGACACGGGTCGTGCCCAGCACCAGGGTGTGTCCGACCCGTTCGCCCAGCGGCAGACTGACCTCCGTTTCGTCGGGCTCGACTCCATGCAACAGAGGCGAGCCACCGACCGGGGGCAAAGGCCGCAATGGATTGAAGGCACTGTCCCAGGCAGTGACACGGGCCAGTGTCGAGAACGGAAACGGTGCATGTTCCAGACGCCATTCGAGTCCACGTGCCAGGCGGTAACGGGTCGGTTGGTCGACATAGTGAGCGACAGCCGGATCCTGGGCCTCGACCAAGCGCTGGGTGTGCAGTCGGGTCCAGCGAAAGCCTCGCCCCATGAACAGCCACTTGCGGCTGACCGGAATCTGCCGACTGGTCAGCTCGTAGCGGGGCAGCCGGTGGATATTGCGCCGATAACGCAGCACCTCCCAGGCTTGTCGCAGGCGGATCAGGCCGAATAGGGTATAGGCCAGCGCTGCAACCAGACCGATCTCGGGTGACAGGGCCACAGCCCAGGGCGAGTACACGCACAACACCGCAGCGGCGATGCAGATCGCTACGGTGTATAACTCCACTGCTGGCCGGAGCTTGGATTCCATCGCATGCTCGGCCATAACCTGGGCTCACTGCTCCAGTGAAGTGGCAGTGATCAAAACGGGGTAGTGCTCAATCTGCAGGCGAGTGGCGATGTCGTTGCCATTGACCGGCAGGATGGTGATGCCCGGAGCGGCTGCTCGAATCCGGGTCAGGGCTTCAGTATTGGCCACTTCGACGGCGAGGCCAGCCGCGCCCATTTCCTGCAGTTCAGCTGCGCGTTGACGCAGCCAAGTCAGCGACTGGGGATCGTCACCGACCAGAAAAAATGGCCGCAAGCCCGGCATGTTCAGGGCGCGGGGCGTGATTTGGCCGGGGCTCAAATGAGAGCTGCGGACGGGCAGTATCCAGGCTTCATCGGCAAACATGGGCAGGTCCGCATGCATGGCCCGATCAGGCTGGGTCCTGTTGTTTATTGGCGGCCAGGAAACTTGAAAATGGGGGCGGGTGAAGTCGCTAGGCTGATCCTCTGCAACGGTCAGTTCCGACTGGGCGAAAGCTGCCAAGAGCAGGGTGAAATAACATGCAATGGGGATTCGCTTCATGGTGTGCCCTGTTCGAAGGAAACCAGCAGCCGTGCAAGTTGCCGGGAAAAACCTGCGCGGTAACGCGCGGCCGACACTCCTCCCGCCGGGCGGTGATAGCGTCCGGCCGCCGATACCCAATCACCGGTGGTGGCATGATGCTTCTGCAACAGCGCGGCCGTAACGGCGAGATTTTGGTAGGGGTCGAGGGCATCGCAGGGACTGGAAAAACGTTGTCCGTGGTAACCCAGGTTGGTTTGCCCGAGACCGACATCGACCCGCCTGGCGTCATGTTGAGCGAGCGCCTGAAGCAAGGCGTGACAGGCGGCCTGGCGAGTGGCGAAACGGTAGGGGGTTCCGGCGATGTTCAGGGTCCAAGGCCAGGGCAGCAGTCGACCACGGACGCGGATACCACTCTCCTGCAGGGCAATCGCGAACAGCACCGTAGACGGGATGTCGGCGTCATGCGCTGCCAGTTGGTAGGCAGGAGGCGGAAGTTCGTCAGCCTGGACGACGAATATCGTCAGCATGAGCGCAATACCACTCAGTCGAGGCGTTGCCATTGTCCACTCACCTGTTGAAATGTGACAGGCAATGGCCCCGGAGCACCCAGGCTGAACCAGCGACCACGGTCATGGTTCAGGGTGATCTGCCGGCGTTGAACCTTGGCCGGATCGATGTCTGCTTGCCGAGCCCAGCTACGGACGCGTTCATCCTCGCCTTGGCTGCCCACCAAGTAGATATCGAACACCGTGTCGCTGCTTTGCAGACGCTGCACTTCGGCGGTGCACGCCGGACAATGGTCCTCCACAAACAGGGCTTGGCGCGACGCGACCTCTGAGCTGGTAAGGGGCGAGGATGCCATGCCCTGGATCGGCAGCAGCCCGGGGAAAAGCTTGGCCCAGGCCGCGGTGTAAGCGTTTTGGTAGGCCAACTCGCGCTCAGCGCGTTTGGCTTCCAGCGCTACCTGTAATTCGGCATAGCGCTGGCGCTGTTGGTCGGTCTCGGCCTCGACTCCGAGTGCGGTCAACGGATCGAGATTCGGACTCCAGAAACCGCGTGGGCCGGCTTGGATCTGTTTGAAGCGCGTCCACTCCTGCTCCGTCAGCCCCCAGCTCGCCGCCTGTTCAGAGTGAGAGTGCCCCAGGGGAGCGACCTGCGTGTCGTGGTTCCGTGACTGTGTCGTGGCGGGATTGCCCATCGCAGCGCCCATGGCCAGTAGCGAAACCAGACAGACGACGTTGGGCAGTAGCGCTCTGTTCATGATCGCTTCTCAAGGAAATTGCACGGTCTGGTCTGGCTGAGCGGCCACCGCGAAGATGGCTGAGTTCGGCTCTAGCTTTTTCAGGCGCCAGGCCCCGAACTGCTCACCGCTATGTAGCAGCCGGACATCCGTTAGAGAGCGACTGTCATGAGGTGTGACCGCCAGAAAGCGCTCACCACCGCGGGACTCGACACTCAATACTGAAAACGGCGGCGAGAGCGAGATGGGTTTGGGGTGAGCGGTCTGTTTCGGCTTGGCCGTGGAAGACGTCGATTGTGGAGTTGATGGCTGGGTCTTGAGCTCAAGGATCTGCTGTTCGACGTGCTCAAGGCGTGTGCGTAGCGCTGTTATGTCCGTTGCGGTGGCGCGGGCTGCCAGACCGTCACGCAGTTCCTGTATTTCTTGCGCCCATTGATCCAGCATCGGATCGAGGGTATTGGCCTGTTGCTCACCGCTATCGACCATCTGCTTCAGGTCTTTCAGCGCGTACTGCAGCTTCTCCTGTGCGTCCTTGAGGGCGTTTGCATCACGTTGCAGGGTGTCCAGAGTGTGTAGGTGCTGAGTGTTTGTACTCTGTAGCTCGGCCACGCGTTGATACTGGTTGTACAAACCACCGCTGAGGCCGGCGACCGCCAGGCAAAGCAACCCAACAATGAGGGTTTGAAACGTCGAGGCCTTCATGGGCGTGCCTCCGACTGATGGGGCGAGACGGGTGTGATCAGCGCGACGCCGGCCTCCGTTTTTTGCTGTTCAAAGCAGACCGAACGGCTAACTTCGTCGGTCGTGAGTTGCCAGGCGGGGCCAGCCAACACCTGCAGCGCGCGGCGCAAAGGGATTGGACCAAGTCGGTAATGGGCCGCGGGCAGAGACCGGGAAAATAGCACCCTCACGGACGCGGTAACGGGGCAGAGCGAATAGCCCGAGCGCAGCAGCACGTACTGCAACGCATCCTGCACCGAAGGGCTAAGGCGGGACGGGATACTCACGTCAATGACTTGAGCGAGAAGATCGCGTTGTTCCGTGGTGGGCTCGGTGCTGACCAGCGTATAGCGGCCATAGCGAAGTTCTGCCGGATGATTTTCTTCGGCTGAATCTCTCGAGAACTGGGCCCGATTGGAGCCACTGTCGATCGTCGAGGTGGTCGGCAATGTGTTGGGGATTTGCGCGGTGCAGGCGCTCAACAAACCCAGCAGGCAGACAGGCGTGAAAAAACGCTCCATGGAAAAAGCCTCATGTCAGATTCAGTGCAGAACCTGGCATGAGGTGACGGGCCGATTCAGTGAGAAAGTTGATTCAAGATGGGTCGTGTTAACGCTGAACACGTTGTTATTCATCAAAGATGGCGAGCCCCTCCAAGACGGCAGCGTCGGGGTCGAAGATTAACAATCGCACATCCACCAATGCCGCGAGGTATAGCACCTTGATCAACGCTACTGGCGTACCGGTATCGAGTTGCTCTTGTCTCAGCGATAAGTAAGGACGGTCCTTGATATTCAACAGGTTATCGTCGGTCCAGGGTGTGCCGATCAACTTACACCCGACGCCATTGCAGTCTGTCAAGGCAAAGGGTTCGAACAGCAGACCTGTTGGTCTGGAGCCGAAATTGCCAGCCCGGCTTTCCAAGTAGCGCAATGCTTCTTCAGTGAGGTGTGCGGTACTGATCTCCCAGGCTCGACTGTAGTGCCCTGTTTTGAAGCTCAATCGATGGATCATGGCTTGAGCCTCTTCCAGGGAGTACAGGTCACCGAGGTGATGCCGCTCGTTGTGTATTTCGCCCATCACGGCATAGATCACTTGGCGCACCAGTCCGGTGGACTGACAGCATTCATCCAAATCATCCGGAATGGATTGGCCTTCGCTGATCAAGGCGAAATCGTCATTGAACAGGCAGGGGAACAGTTGCAGCTCATTGTCGGGCAGATGGGCTTGTGCGTCATGCACAGGTCGAAAGCAGGGAGGGCAGTCGTCTTCGTAGGTGATCAGTAGCAGCCGTTCGATATGCAGGTTGTCGTAGCCGCGAGCAAATGGGTTTGAGGCTGGTAGCAGGGCTGCGGCTTGGGATACGAGGTTCATGAGCATTCTCCAGGATGAAAATGAACAAGGCGTCCGAAGGCACCTGTGAGGGTTAAAGCCAGCCATATTCGGTAAGGGAGAGCGGACGACCTTCACCCACGATGAAGTGATCCAGTACGCGCACTTCGATCAAGGCCAAGGCCTCCTTCAACCGCGCGGTCAAGACGCGATCCGCTTGGCTGGGTTCCGTACAACCTGAGGGGTGGTTGTGAACAAAAATGGCGGCTGCAGCGTTATGCGCGAGGGAGCGCTTAACGACTTGACGGGGGTAAACGCTGGCTCCATCAATGCTACCGTGAAAGAGCACCTCGAACGCCAACACGCGGTGCTTGGCATCGAGAAAAATCACACCGAAGACTTCATGCTCTTGTTGCGCAAGATGCAGTTTTAGGTACGAGGCTACGGTGTCAGGCGACGTCAGGTCAGGGCCACGGGCGAACAGCCGACGATCCAGAATATGCAGCGCTTCGTCGATCAGCTGGTTTTCTTGGACAATGCGATCAGCCTCGAAACCCGAGGTTTCAATCAGTGTGAGTTGGGGGCTCATGGTGGTACCTCCGAAGGGAACAGTCAGGGGTACACGCCCGAGGGGAGTGGTGTCCCCAAGGTGGATATAGAGTCGCGGGTGTTAGCAAATGGCGCGCTGTTTACAGCCGAGTGAATCGGTGGCGTTGACCGTGTAGGTGTGAACCACAACAGTCGCAGGGCAATGGGGAAAAGGCTTTTATTCCCCAGCCGGCTTCGGGATCGAAGTCGGCACTGATGGGCATTAATCGAGTCAGTCCACGATGGATACCGGCGATGCGTTTCTCGATTTCATCCGTCGTATAGTAGAGCGATAACATGCCGTAGTCCTCGTAAGCAGCTGCGAACAGGCAGTCGTCGCAAAGCCAAAAGGATTCCATGATGGTTCCCCTGTGCGGATTGAAGAAAGGCGCTCGAGGGAGCGCCTTGATGAGCAACATCGTGGACTGTTCAGGCGGGCTGAACGGTACGGGTGGCAACACGGCGGGCCGTAGGGGGAGTGGGTGGAGATTCAGATTCGACCTGAGCCTCTGTTGGTTTGTCGTTTTCCTCAGCATCGGCATCAGTCGATGGTGAAGATGGCTCAATGTTGGGCGCTTGCTCAGCAGGTGCTGTTGCTTCCTGCCTGGCGGACGCTTTGTACTCGAAGGTGCCGTTGACCTTGATCCAGTCGATGAACAGCAAACGACCTTTCAGGCTGGCGCCTGGCTGGCCTTGTTTAGCGCCTTTCTCGTAGAGAAACGGATCGATCCACAGGTCGCCGATACGGAACGACAGCAAGACCTTTTTCTCGGCTTTGACGGCGTCCATATAGAGACGAATCAAGCGTTCAGCTTCGCCCCCGGCGACTTTGCAGTCGAAGCGGGTGTACTCCACCGCATCGGTGGCACCGTGCAGGGCGGCGATATCGCACGCCATGAAGGGTTGGCCGCGGCGGATTTGTACTTCACGAACACGGTTGAGGTAGCCGATACCGACGGTGTGCAGGTTGAAGTAAGTGGTCGCTTCTTGGGGTTGGTTGGTGTGGGCCATGATAGTTCTCCTGTTTCAAGGGAAAACGGTGACGCACTGTCCCTGACGGGGGAGTGAGCCCCCGTCAGGGTGGGTAAGATGAAGGCAAGCGATGAGCGACTCGCCACCGGCAAGCCGATGAGGATCAGAACGATGCGCCTTGGGGGAATAGCGGTGACGCAGAGGAGCGTCTGCGGTGGTGATCCGCAGGCATCGGGTAGTGGGCATTCATCACCGCTGAAGCGGTAACCGCGCGAGCTTCCGAACGCTGATCGCACTTGGGTAAACCACCACGAACGTGGCGTAGCCTTGAAGGTTCAGGCTACCTGGGCTGGGCTGTCAACGACAGCGAACCACGCCCTTTGTATAAGCCTGTCACAGGGGAGCGTCAAGACGCTGCAACCCGATTTTTTATGGCCGGAATACGGTGGCAGTCACTGGAATGAGAAAAAGAAGAGCTGGCCTGGTAGGTCACCAGGCGAGGAATAGAAAAGCCACCTTTGACGGTCATACGCAGTCGAAAAGCTCCTCGCAAAGCTTGGTTTAACTGCGCCTTGATTCACCAACCGACCCTTGTCGTGGCCTGGGTCGGAACATGCTGGCACGCATCCGCGCACAAAAGGTGCCCAGTGTTTCCCCGGCGGGCCCCGGGGCTGAATACGATCGCCGAGGCGGATGACCGCTGTTGCCTTGTAGAGGCAACACTGGTCATCCGCCACCACGATCAGGTCGAGCACAAAACGGGAACGAAATCCCGCAGAGGAGAAGGCTCCGAACTCTAGGAGTCCGACCAAGCTACCCGGAGCGAATCGGTCTTGGGTCGCCGTTGGCGATGATCCTGAGGCACTACAACAGAGAGGGTGGGACGACGTCAAGGCAGAGTGCGCCGCCTCAAAGACCCCGGTATCGGATGCGAGTGAATGAACTCACTTGTTGGCGAGATGAGCGGCTAATTGTTCGACGGTTGCCAAGATAAAGGCACGGTCGCTGTCTTTCAGTCCACTCAGCAGGCCCGCGATCATCTGGCCCTGGTCATTGGGGCGATTGCTCGACGCCGTCAGCAGTTCATCCATCCGGCAGTCGAAGATATCCGCCAGTTGCATCAGCTTGACCACGGAAAGCTCCACCATACCCCGTTCCAAGCGCGAGATGGCTTCGCTGCCGATTCCTAAGCGTTCAGCCACCTCTTCCTGAGTCAGATTACGCTCGGTGCGGTGCTTCGCGATCATGCGCCCGATTTGGGCTTGGGTTGGATGTTTATGTGCCAAGTGATGAGTTCTCCAGTTCAACCCGAATGGTTGAGCAAAGACCCATTGACATGAACATCCTTAAAGGTTGAGTATCGACTTATTGAGTCGTTATTTTGACTGAAATAGCTGTATGGCGCGACGTGAGTTCTGTTCCTCCAGGAGTCAGAGTTCAGGGTAGCCAGTGTGAGTGAACGGTCTGATAGGGCCAAGCTGAGGAAAGGTTGAGCATGGAAGAGGTGAGCAAGAACGTCATGGATCTGATCTGGGATCGAACACTGGAGTTGTTCATCAGGATCCATGATTGCCCTGATAACCCCGAACACTTCGACAGCCTTGTCCATTGGCTCAACGAAGATTCTGCACACCTGCAGGCCTTCAACGAATTGGGGCAGATATGGATGGCAGCAGGCATTGCTTTGGCCCGTGAAATTGGACAGCCCTTAATCGACTTAGAGAGGGATCAGTCGCCGTTGATGATGCACTGACCACTACATTGACCCCAATGCTCATGTTGATCTCCATTGGCGCATCATGGGCGACGCGTATCTTTTCTGATTGGGGCAGTGCCCTTGCAGTCCGGGTAGTGGGAGCATGACCAGAACGGCCCTGATTTCCCCTTTCGCTTGAGCATTGAGGCGTTGCAAGTGGGACAGACTGGGCTGGCTTCGACAGGCATAGCTAAAGTCAGTGAGCCGCAGTGTGCGACCAGTTGCGCTATCCAGTTTGCCTGCTTGGCGACGAATGCATCCAGGGTCAGACGTCAAGTGGGTGTCTGGACGCGTCGCACTGACAGGACGCCTTCGTAGCCCGCCCGTCGCCAAGAAGGGTAAACAAACGACTGAGGTTTCATGCCGATCAGCCAGTCGGCGTGGCTGCGGGCGAGAGCTGAGTGGTAGAGCAGGAAAGTCTCCTGGCCGGACTTCAGCTTAGTCGGTGAGGGCAGGCTTGAATGGGCGGAGGCTGCTGCCCCCGTTGAAGTTGGACTACAGTACGGATCTTCACGAGCAGCAAGTAACAGCAGGCCAGCAACTTCGCGCAAAGGCGCATTTTTTATGCCTGAAATCGATCAGTCCGTAGGTGGTGACCCTCTACGCTTTTTTTGGTTTCGACGAAGGTGAACTGGCCTGCTCTGTATTTTGCCCAACGTGTTTCGCAGGCGCTGCCGGGTTATTGGATCGCTCCCGCATGACCACGCTGTGCATACGGTGAGGCAGGATGCCGACTCGGCGGGCCTCTATCTTGAAGGTCACCCGCGCGTTGTCTTCGCTGTCCTCCCACTCATCGCGCACTGTGCGACCTTCGACCAGTACACGCATGCCTTTCTGGTACAGCGTGCTCCAATGTTCAGCTTCGCGGTGCCAGAGCTCAACCGGTGCCCAATAGCCGCCTCGATCTTCATAGCTACCCTCGCGTGGCACGGGGTTGTCGAAGTACACATTCAGCCGTAGCAAGCGCCGTGGCTCGTCATTGCCTGATGGAAATTCCTGGAACTCTGGCGCACTGCCGATGTTGCCTTCGCCGAGGAAAAAAGTACTCATCGTGATACCTCCACTGCGGTTGTGAACTGGCGCAGCAGCCGTTCGGCGCTGTCCATTTTGATCGCGCAGGTCGTGGCCTGGCGGTAGAGCGAATGCACCACGCTCATCTGTAGGTTCAGGGCAATGCGATCGCATTCGAAACGGTGCAATCTCTCGCGTACGGCTTGTGGCAGGACCTGGTTACGGATCTGGTACTCCCAGACTGAAACCCCCATGCGGGCGAAGTCACGGGTGCGCCAACGCAAGAAGGTGCTGCCCGCGCTGGTGTTCTGCAGCACCAATCGAATATCCAGCAGTGAGTAAGGAGGCTGTGCGGCCTGCTGCACAACAGCCTCCATCAGGAGACATAATTGCGCCTCGATTTCCCTCGCTATTTGCGCCAGGTGTTCCAACTCCCCCTTACCCTTAAAAGGCTTTAAAAGGCCTTTTAGGAAGGCCGCGTGTTCGAACGTTCGATAAGCATTCGGTGTCAATGCTTCGAAGGGTATTGGTCGAACCGGGATCATCGGACTCATGCTTCGTCCTCCGGTTTATCCACCGTTGCAGAGGGCTCTCCCAGGTCCTCTGCCAACGCATCAGCGTCATCCACTGTCCCAGCACCACGACGAATGATCGGTGGTGCGAACTGGGAGCGGCGATGACCCTCAAGGATGTCCGTGGGAGGCAAACCCCATTTTTCGATGGCCGCCAGGGCACGGGCGTTGTTCGCTGCCATGTCATCGCGTGTGACGCCGGCATGCCGATAGCGTTGCGCCTGACCGAACAGGCTGCGCAACAGATGGGCACCGTCGTCGATCCAGGCTTCCATATCGTTACGGCCGATCAACGCGGTGTGATGGGCCAATAGGGTATGACGCACCAGGGTGTCGTAGTCAGTCAGCAGGTAGACCGCCAGGAAACCCAGCTGGCTGCCGATGTACAACGGCAAGGTGACGGGATGGATGTTGAGGTTGTCGCTCATATCGATCTGTGTCGGCAAATCCTGTCTAATCCGATCCAGCTGTTGGGTCAGTTCCAGCATCCCTGCCTTGGCCTGCATCAGCTTTTCTTCGAGTTGCACGATGGCCCAGTCGGCATACGGATCATCCTGGGCTGCGGTTTGTTTGATCAGGTTGGTGACGCTGATGTAGCCGGCCATGCCCATGATCGAGTGCACACCCTCACGCGCAGTCCGGCCTTGCCAGATACGGGCTGCGTGGTGAGTGTGCAGGGTCAGGGTGATGCTGCTGCGCAATGAGCCCAGGTTGAGTTGGTAGTGATCGGCCACGGTGTTGTCCTCGTATAGGCTTGGGCGAGAACGTTGTGATAGATGAGAGGTAAGGGCAGCCGAAAAGTTGAAAGCGGTCTGTTCGGTTTGGTCTGAGAGGGCTAATTTCGGAGGCGTTACGAGTGATGCCGGTGGCATCATTTCTGTGGATATCTATAGCCATGTTGTTCGCATTACATAGATCGCGATCCCATATTGGACCTCAGTAGATTTGATGCCAGTGGCATCAAATCTACTGAGGTCCAGGACGTTTGCCACGCAGTTGGCGTAGCTCATTCAGACATGCTTGGGCCAGCGCTGAAGCGGGTTCGCGTTGCTTTCGGGGCGGGCGCGAGGGGACGGGTAGGAACGGTTCTGCAATTGGCGGCGGTTCTGCCTGACCTGCCCAAGGACGAAAATCGCCTTTCAGCGCACGCTGGATCAGGCCCATCAGATAGGCTGCTGGCTTGCGGACACTTCCTGCCGCACAGCGTGCCCCCGCCTCGTTGAGCACCGCCTGCCGATCCGCTGGCTTGAGCTTGTTCAGCGCCACGGTGACAGCCTGACGTTCGCTTGGGATCAGATGCAGTGGATTGGGCCAGTGCAAGTTATCTACCGCTGGGGTCGCGCGCGGTACAGTACAAAGACTTTCTTCTAATACAGTACAGGCGGTGTTCGGACTCCGAACGGTGCTGGAAACACTGGCATTCAAGCCTGGTTCGCAATCCGAACGAGGCTTTGCACGATTCCGAACCGGGTTATCTTCCCCCAATTCGGATTCGTGCAATACGGCATTGCTTGCCTGATCCAACCCTTGCCACATCCAGTGATCGCCCCAGCTGTCGAGCCGCGTCGGTAACCGATCCCGATCAATATTCGTGTCCTGGCTGACTTCCTCTACGACGTGCTGGGCGACAATACGCACTGCCTTCGTCGCATGGCCTAGGGCATGTCCGACCAGCTCCAGGTAATCCTGATCCAACTCCATGGCTTCGGCGGGGGTTAACGGTTCATCATGCAGGACGTACAGAGAACCTTGAAGGCGTCCGCTGACCTGATCGCGTCCACGACTCACCAAACTGAGCCAGCGCGTCAGTCTGAGCATCGTCAAGACGCGCGCGATGGTTTCACGGGAGGCAGATGCACCGTAGGGCACGCTGGACAGGTAAGGCTGCAAATCCTCATAGCGCGGCGTGACCACACCCTGGCCTTGCAGCATGAGCCGGAACACCTGCCAGGCATTACGCTCCAACGGCGTTAGCCGATTATCCAGCAGCAATCGACGTGGCACGATTTCGTGTGATTGGCCACTGAACAGAAAGCCAGCCTGCAGAGCCTGGTTGGAGGGTCGCTCAGTAGTCGGACGTGCGGGCCAGCATTCACTCAGTTGCTGGGTACATTGCTGCAGGACACGCTGCCAGCGACTGCAGGGGGCAGTGTTCATGTTCCATTGCTGTACTGGTCAATCTGCTGCCAAACGATGGTCAAGCTGATCTGTTGTTCTTCGGCCAGCATCATCATCGCGTCGAGCTGATCTTCGGTACTGTCCTGCGCGCGTAGCTGGCACCAGCGCTGCCAGAGCGCATGTTCCTGCGCTTCGCTCAAATGCTGAGGGCGGCCCTTACGGGTTTCTATCTTGAGTAGACGGCGGCGCAGGGCGGTTTCCGAATGTGCCAAGCCGAAGCACTGGTACATGATGGTGCTGCTGGCGCCCAGCTTGAGCGCCCGATTGATCAACCTCTCGTTCTGCTCGTCGCGTTCGGCTTGTTCGATCAACCGGTGCAGCACTGGCGAGTCAATCTTGACCTCAACCCAGGGGACGGTGGCATGAGCCAGGCGCGAGAGTGTGGTGGGCGGTAAGGATTGCAACAGATAGATGTCGTCTTCACTCAGTCCGAGGGCTTTGCAGCGCTGTGGGTTACCCAGGCGCAGCTCATGTAACACCTGGGTCAACATGGCTTGGTTGAGCACATTAAAGGACAGGCTCATGGCAGCTCCTTCGGTGAGTTATTTTCATGCGCAAGCGTTAAATCGATCAAGCGACGGGCCAGACGGATCAGGCGATACAGCTTGATTAGCAAGCTGTCGGGCAGTCGCTCCAGCCCCACATCCACGGCGGGACGATCTGTCAGCGGGAGTTGATAGACCCCCAACAACAGTTGGCCGAACAAGGCCGAGGGCAGTTGCTGACGATCCTCCCAGTTCACGTCGTCTTGAGCGCGCAGCAGGGCTAGGAGCAGTAGGTGAATGCCGGTCGCGCGAGGTGCTGCAAGATCAAGCCGCTCGATGTTGAGGGCGAAGCCCAAACCCAGCTGCTGATCGATGATGCTCTCGGGATGTCCGGCGTAGGTCGCCATTTCCCGCGCCAGTGTGGCAATGGCCAAACGCAGTTGTTCGGGGGTATCCAATTCAGGGGTGATGGCCCAGATCTCGCTCATCGCGCAGGCTTCGACAGTCGGCAACGCTTCTATGGAGGTCTCACGATCGATCTGTTCGCGAATCTGTTGAACACGTGACGGGCGGCTGACCGATGATTTGATATTTGTTTCAGGCGGCGTGAGCAACTCCCCTTGCGCTGTCTCAGCCTCTGGGCGGAGCTTGGAGGAGGGAGGTTTTGCCGCGGCCTTATCAATACCCGGCTGAGGGCTGTTTTTCGAGGGCGTGGTGGCGACAATGTCAGGCGTCGAGATCACCCGTTGGGTATCGCTCAGCTCCAGGGCCAGCATGCGGTAGGACTGCCCGAGCAAGCGGCTCATGCGCTCGAGCAGTTCATCCTGGAGCTGCTCAAGATCGAAGGACTCTGGGGCGGCATCGAAGTCGCTCAGGGTTTCGAGCCAGAACTCGGTGAACACAACAGTGGTGGTTGGATAGCGGTTCCAGGTTCGTTCAGCCTGGCTGCGCAGAGCGATCAGGCGTTCGACCTGGGGCTTCCCCAATCCGGCATACAGGGTTTGTGGAATAGCGGGCAGTAAGTGTTCGAGGGTGTCCAGCATCCGGCTGATGTGTGACTGCGAAATGGGATAACCCCCAGTGGCAAGGCGTCGTGCCAGCTCACGTTGTGAGAGCACAACTCCATCTGCTTCGAGCATGGTTTTGAGCTTGGCTACTGCCAGAGCACGTTCGATGAAGGTGAGTTGGCCATGCAGATCGCTTTCAGCCAGATGGCCGAGCAGGGCAGTGATCTCACTGTTCCAGGGGCGGAACAGACAGTGAATGCGAAAGAAGCGCTGGTCACGGGTTTCCTGCCACAGCTCGCCAAGAATCGCCAAGCGGGTATTACCACCGTTGCGGATGATGAAATAGGTTTCTCCCGGGCGGCGGGTAATCGGTGGTGGTTGGTCTAGTCCGCGCTCACGGATTGAGGCTTTGATATCGTTGTAAAGCGGATTACGGATGAAGCGTGGGTTGTGTTCATAGGGCCGCAACTGCTCCAGAGTGACTAGCATAGGTGTGTCAATGACTGGATCAGACAGTCGCTCCAGCTCTGGACCTCGAGAGAAACGCTCCTGATGCAGCTTGTCGGTGATCTCCTCCTGACTGAGCTTCTTCATCTAAATAACCTCAGTTAGCGCCGGTTTCGCAAATGGTCACCGACCTCGAATTTGACGATCTGGACAGTCCCCGAACCTTCGAAATGTTTAGAGAGTTCTGCGAGGAACCAGCCCATGGCCGAGCGACCACCCTGCAGGCGAAAGACTACGGTGCAGTACTCTTCGCAAGGTGGGTGCTGTGGTCGAATGGATG
Source organism: Pseudomonas sp. GW456-L12 (assembly GCF_059424045.1). Lineage (NCBI taxonomy): Bacteria > Pseudomonadati > Pseudomonadota > Gammaproteobacteria > Pseudomonadales > Pseudomonadaceae > Pseudomonas > Pseudomonas sp. GW456-L12. Next base: position 24,397 of record NZ_JBWKZA010000003.1, on the reverse strand, counting down.
GTTGAATGATGATGGGAGGCTGAGCCAACATCTAGAGACTCCTCGCCAAACACAGTTGGCCTAATGTCGAGTAAATAAAACGATTTGTTGAGAATGGTCAGCTTGGCGATTCGCCTCATTGCGCTTCCGGACATCTATTCACTGCAGAGATCGCTTCGCGCCATTCTGGAAATAACTCGATGGCCAGCGCTAGCATGGTGTCCAGGGCTGATGGAGAGCGTCGATCACCTGACTGGCGTTTCTCGACTCGATGGACCGGTAGACCGAGGGATGCGGCATTGAGGTACGCCACTCGGTCTGGAACTACGGTTTCCAGGATTGAGATGTTGGTAGCCCCAGCATAGGTATCGCGCAGTCCGCGGATGATCATCCGGGTGTCTATCCGAATGGTATTCACCTGGTTCAGCAGTAATCTCAAGGGTGGTGGGGGAATGCCCAGGTGGCGGAACGGTTCGAGTTCGCTGAGCAGCTGCAAGGTGCCGCGCTGCAGTTCGCGGGCGGCGAGCATTTCTGGGGTGATGGGAGAGACGGCGAGATCGGAGGCCAGGACAGCCATCTCCAGCAACACGCTTCGTGCGCCCTGGGTGTCGATCAATAACAGGTCATAATTGGGGGGGAAATTGTTGAGCAAATTGCGCAGTCGCAATCGACCATCGGGGGCATGCAGCAGCAAGGTGCTCAATCGGCCTTGATCGTCATTGGAGAGGATCAGGTCGAGTCCCGTGATCACTGTCCTGGAAATAATCTGTGCTGATGCTGTTAGGTTGAGTGCGATGAACTCGTACGCGCCTGCGTCAGCCTTCCGGTTCAATGCGTAATAGCTGGAGAGGGTGGGTTGGCTATCCAGATCGAGCAGCAGAACGCGTAGGCCAGCATCCGCCAGCAGACCACCGAGGTTGGCGGCTACTGTGGTTTTTCCTACCCCACCTTTGGTGGAAATCACCGACACCACACGCATGGCATCAGGCCTGCTGACCTAAGCGTTCAACGATCCACTGCTCGATCTCCAGCGAGTCCCAGCCAACCGCGCGCAGGCCAATTCGCTTGGCTTGAGGGAATCTGCCTTCCTTCATCAGGTTGTAGATGTGCGCACGCTTGAAGCCGGTTTTTCTTTCAACTTCGTCGCGGCGCATGATGTGCCGTCCGACCTGTGGCTGAGGTGTTTCAGTGATGGGGGAGGATTGGCTGGACATGCTGGTCTCTCCTGGCGCCGATTGGCGCGTGGTGGGAAGTGACTTGAATTAAATGGCAGCAAAGGCGCGAAGTCATTGCACTGCAATCAGGAGGATTGCAGTGCAATGCTATGGTTCAGGTGTTTTTTTGAGGCTACGGTTGGCGGCAGCAAACTTCTCATCCAATGTTCGTTTGCTGAGACCGGGAATGTCCTTGTGGCGAGCAGTCACAGCGTCAACTATTGCAGCTTGACTCTTGAATACGGAAAGAGGCTTACCAGCAGGTGATGAGTCCAAAAAGGTGTTGAGCAAGGCACCGATGATCTTCAGATAGGTGTTCTCGCTCCGCTCGCTGAGCTGCCCCTGGACATTCGCCAGTGATTTAAGGCTTTCCTGTTCAAGTCCTAGAGTCCGAAGGTCTGCTTCGACACTTTGGAGCTGGTGCTGCAGAGTATCCCGTTCTCGCAGTAAGGCATCACGCTCGGCCTGGAGGCTAAAGTAAACACCCAGGCTGATTTTTTCTTGAGCGTTGTCGCCAGACTCGAATAGAAAGGTGGGTCGTTGATCAGGATAATAGACCTGCATCCATTGACGTAGACTTGAATGCCGAATCGTCAATAAATTGGGTTCCACGATAGTGCCTAGGGGTACCGAAATGCCGAAACAGCCATAGGGTAATTCGCCATTGCGAATAGCGTCATAAATGAGTTCGGTGTTGGACTGTAGGCATGGCCACTGAGGAAATAGGAGCTTGAGTTCCTCTGGGGAAGACCAGGTAGCCTGTAAGATTTGTGCCTCGAAACGAATGAGATTGCACCAGCGCAACGCTGCGTCGATGGGGCGATAGAAGGTTTTAGCCTGCGGATTAAAATTCTTTGAAGACATGCGCGAACTGGCCTCCATTCCTGATGGATGGGCCTCTCGCGAAGCATCTCTACATCGCCTACCTATTTGGCACTGTTGGCAGTGGCTGTTATATGGATCTTTAGGTCGATGAGATCATTCCATCTATCCATTTCCTAAGGTAATGCCATTATTTTTGTTAAGGCGTTCGCCCGAAGGTAGGTGGGCGAATCTCATCGTAGGGATCTACGGTAATTTCTTGGCTGATAATGACAGTGGATCCATGGTGAAGACCACCTGTTTTGTGATGCGTTCATACCGATAGTCGCGATTCTTCTCGTCGCTTGTTACCCGATAGAACACGAAATGGTTGGGCGTTTGAGCGCCCGATGTGAGGCTCTGGTGTGAGGTGATAGCTGGCGAAGGCCTGTCGATCCCATTGGGCATCTTTTTCGTCGGCGGCACCCGGACAGATTGGATGTTCCTGCCAGAACCTGGGCCCGTTGAGAACCGAGCACTGGCGTTTCTGGTAAAACGGGCCGTTTGTCCTGTCCTTGGGGTGTCCACCATCGCAAACGGAACAAGCGATGGCGATAGGCTCCACCGTGCACCTCTAATGTGTTCCACATTGGCACCGCGTCAAATCATTATCGGTAAAATCGATAACACATGCCGATATTACGGTAAAAAACCGATAAGGAAATGACCTAGACTGCACACATGGTCATCCACACACACATCAGGAGGATTGCTATGACGCGTAGGTATTTTGCCGCTCAAACCTCTTGGGCATTTGAGCGGACCATTGGGGTGGTGCGTCAATTCATGCTGGCGACCATGGGCTAGCAGCTTTTCACTGATCTTGACTTGACTTTCATGGACTCCCCAGGCCGCGCTCCATTTCTGAAGGGCATTGGACGTTGAACAGCGTTCTGTTTTGCACCTTGCAGTGTTTGTACACAGCTCGGTGGGTCATGTTTTTGATGGGAACAAGCAGATTTTCGGATGCGCTCTAGCGAGGCTGATTAATTTAGGGCTTTGGCTGATCCTAAATGAAAGTAGCGCTGTATCACTTCTTATAAAGGAAGGTCCACAATGTATATGTTCTTGCCGTTCTTAATTGCTCTGCTGAGCGCCATTTCTATATTTTTCGGGAAAAAGCGAACAGGGTTTTGGCTGTGGGGGCTGTTACTGATTGTCAGTCTGGTGTGGTTTAACTACCACTCAACTGATCTCCTTAACCTATCCTTTTGAAAGGTATTAGAGAATGAGTAACTATAGCTCGCGGCCCTCGATGGGGGAGAGCGCTTCTCAGCTCTCCAAGCTCAGTATTGGCGATACGTTAAATATTCTTGGTCTTTTAGGTATAAGTGTGTCGCTGGTAATTGCGTTTTATTATCAGCTGTTTCAGCATGAACTGCCATGTCCGCTATGTCTGCTACAACGAGTGGGTATGATTACCATAGGTTTTGGCTTTTTAATGAATGTACGTTTCGGTGTCCGTAGTGCTCACTACGGTGTTGCGCTATTAGGGAGTCTGCTAACCGGAGCTATCGCCTCACGCCAGATGTTTCTGCATATTCTTCCAGGGGATCCGGGCTATGGGGTGACGCTTTTGGGCGTGCATTTCTACACATGGGCCGTGGTGTCTGCCCTTGCATCCATGGTGTTCATCTCGGGGCTTCTGCTGCTTAAAAGCTGGGAGCAACCATCACCTATCAGGCAACAGGCGCACGCTCTTGGGAAGTTGGCCATGGCCGTATTTATTTTCCTGATAGCTGCAAACCTGGCATCTACAGTTCTGGAGTGTGGTACCGGAGAGTGTGAGGCTAACCCCGTGGTTTATCAGCTACTGACAAACTAGTTCTGCTCAGACATGACTTTTCTTCGGGCTGTGAGGTAATGAGCTCACAGCTCGCCGTAATCCAATGACTCGCTTCTTGTATTTCAATTCTGGTGGTTGAAGTTGGCTTCATGGTCTTTTGCTGATCGAAAGAAAACTTGAGCCGGCTTACCGTTCGTGATCCTGCATGCCATCCCGGCAGAGAGAGTATGTCGGTCATGTAGAACTCAGCAACTAACTTGAGCGCACTGTTGCAGTCATGCTTTATCTGCATATAAGAGGGCAGTTATGTTTAATCTACAGGCATTAGACTTGGCGCGAATGCAGTTCGCATTTACGGTCTCGTTCCATATTCTGTTTCCGGCGATCACGGTCGGTTTGGCCGGTTACCTGGCGGTTCTTGAGGGGTTGTGGCTGAAGACCCGCAACGATACCTACCGTGATCTGTACCACTTCTGGTCGAAGATCTTTGCCGTCAACTTCGGCATGGGCGTGGTGTCCGGTCTTGTTATGGCCTATCAGTTCGGTACCAACTGGAGCCGTTTTTCGGACTTCGCCGGCCCCATCACCGGTACTCTGCTTACCTATGAGGTACTCACAGCCTTCTTCCTTGAGGCGGGCTTTCTGGGAGTGATGCTGTTCGGCTGGAACCGGGTCGGGCGCGGACTGCATTTCTTTTCTACCGTCATGGTGTCTCTGGGAACGCTGATATCGACCTTCTGGATCTTGGCGTCCAATAGCTGGATGCAGACCCCTCAGGGTTTCGAAATCGTTAACGGCCAGGTGATTCCGACGGACTGGCTGGCGGTGATTTTCAACCCTTCGTTCCCGTATCGCCTCGCACACATGTCGATTGCGGCGTTTGTCGCCACCGCCTTCTTCGTCGGTTCGTCGGCTGCCTGGCACCTGTTGCGCGGCCGTGATAACCCGGCGATCCGCACCATGCTGTCGATGGCCATGTGGATGGCCCTGATCGTCACACCTATTCAGGCCATGGTCGGGGATATGCACGGCCTGAATACCCTGGAGCATCAACCGGCAAAAATCGCCGCGATTGAAGGTCACTGGGAAAATCATGGCAATGAACCGACCCCGTTGATCCTGTTCGGCTGGCCGGACATGAAAGCCGAGAAGACCAGGTTCGCCGTCGAAATTCCTTACCTGGGCAGCCTGATCCTGACCCATAGCCTGGACAAGCAGGTACCCGCACTGAAGTCGTTTGCCCCTGAAGACCGCCCCAACTCGACCGTTGTGTTCTGGTCGTTCCGGGTCATGGCCGGCCTCGGCATGTTGATGGTCTTCACCGGATTGTGGAGCTTGTGGTTGCGCAAGCGCGGAACGTTGTACCAGTGCCGTCCGTTTCTGTACTTGGCGATGTTCATGGGGCCGTCCGGACTGATCGCGATTCTCGCCGGTTGGTTCACCACTGAAATCGGCCGCCAGCCGTGGGTGGTGTATGGCCTGCTGCGTACTACCGATGCCTCGTCGAACCACAGTGTGGCGCAGATGAGCCTTACCCTGGGTCTGTTTGTCGTGGTGTATTTCGCGCTGTTCGGGACCGGTTTCGGCTACATGATGCGTCTGGTGCGCAAAGGTCCGAAGACCAATGAAGGCGCAGAGATCAGCCACGGAGGCCCTGGTCAGCAACGTACGCCGGCCCGTCCGCTATCGGCCGCCGACAACAACGGTGAAGGCGATCACAGCCACAGCCTGAGCAAGGGGAATTGAGTCATGGGTATTGATCTTCCATTAATTTGGGCCGTGGTCATCATTTTCGGCATCATGATGTACGTGGTCATGGACGGCTTCGACCTGGGGATTGGCATTCTTTTCCCTTTTATCAAGGACAAGAGTGACCGCGATGTCATGATGAACACCGTCGCCCCCGTCTGGGACGGTAACGAGACCTGGCTGGTGCTGGGTGGTGCAGCGCTGCTCGGTGCTTTCCCGCTGGCTTACTCGGTGGTGTTGTCGGCGTTGTATCTGCCACTGATTTTCATGCTATTCGGGCTGATCTTTCGTGGCGTGGCGTTCGAGTTTCGCTTCAAGGCCAAGGAAGACAAGCGTCATATCTGGGACAAGGCCTTCATCGGTGGTTCACTGGTCGCCACGTTCTTCCAGGGTGTAGCACTGGGCGCATTCATTGATGGCATACCAGTGGTCAATCGGCAGTTCGCTGGCGGTGGGCTGGACTGGTTGACGCCCTTCAGCCTGTTCTGTGGCGTGGCGCTGATCGTCGCGTATGCCTTGCTGGGTTGTACCTGGTTGATCATGAAAACCGAAGGCAAGTTGCAGGAACAGATGCAAGACCTGGCGCGGCCGCTGGCTCTCGTGCTGCTGGCGGTAATCGCTATCGTCAGTATCTGGACCCCAATAACCCATCCCGAGATCGCCGCACGCTGGTTCACCCTGCCGAATCTGTTCTGGTTTCTGCCGGTGCCGGTCCTGGTGCTGGTAACAACCTGGGGTCTGTTCAAGGCTGTGGCGCGTAATGCGCACTACACACCGTTCCTGCTGACCCTGGTGTTGATCTTCCTCGGCTACAGCGGCTTGGGTATCAGCCTATGGCCGAACATCGTGCCACCATCCATTTCAATTTGGGACGCCGCCTCACCACCGCAAAGCCAGGGTTTTCTCCTGGCCGGCACCTTGTTCATCATCCCATTCATCCTGGGTTACACCTTCTGGAGCTACTACGTGTTCCGCGGCAAGGTCACCCACGAAGACGGCTACCACTAGCAGAGGAGTGCCCCAATGGACAGTAAGAGAATTGTTGAACCGGCCGAGCATAAGCCACTACTACGGCAGCGACTGGGCTGGATGCTGGTGATTTATGCAGGCAGCGTGGCGGCGCTGGGTGTGTTTGCCATGCTGATCCGACTGTTTATGCAGGCGGCGGGGATGAAGTCGCACTGACAGGTTTCTCGATGCTGGAACAGCCTCTTCAGGATATGGATGTCCGAGGGGCTGTTTTTGCTATGGGATCAATACAAAACGATTGCACCTGCTTCACGCTCGGCGTTCCTTCCTTTGGGAGTTGTGTTTGGGGCTCACACAACTTCGTCCTCGTTTTCGCATATACACAAAAGACTTACGCCAATTGATGCGAATCATCTGAAGGGCGGCAAGGGGGTAACCGCGTTCCATCTTGAGCCTTTAACGTTCAGTACACGTTTGTTGGATCGTGTTTTTGGTGACGGCGATCACGTTTCTTTACGCTTTGCAAATGAAAGTTGTACGTTTTTCTTGTTGGACCAGATATGATCAAAAAGTTGATATGAGCGTCAAGACTGATCGTGCATGAAAAAACTGGCATGCATAAGTCAGTGCAGGTGCTGCGACCAGGCTTAAATCAACATAGTTTGCATCGGTCTTCATAAAGGAAAGCTACATAATGTATATGTTTTTACCCTTCTTAATTGCCTTGCTGAGTGCGATTGCTATTTTTTTCGGAAAAAGGCGAGCAGGATTCTGTCTGTGGGGGCTGTTAGTAATTGTCAGTCTGGTGTGGTTTAACTACCACTCAACTGATCCCCTTACCTTATCCTTTTGAAAGGCATTGCCATGTTAAGTAACAACCGTTCGCAACCCTTGAGCGGGGACAATCCTCCCCAATCCTCCAAGCTCAATATTGGCGATACGCTCAATATTCTTGGTCTTTTAGGTATAAGTGTGTCGCTGGTAATTGCATTCTATTATCAGCTGTTTCAGCATGAATTACCGTGTCCTTTATGTCTCCTGCAACGCGTAGGCATGATTACCATAGGTTTTGGCTTTTTAATGAATGTGCGTTTTGGTATACGCAGTGCTCACTACGGTATTGCGCTATTAGGCAGCTTGCTGACTGGAGCTATCGCCTCGCGTCAGGTATTTCTGCATATCCTCCCGGGGGATCCAGGTTATGGGGTGACGCTTATGGGCCTGCATTTCTATACATGGGCTGTGGTGTCTGCCCTTGCATCCATGGTATTCATCTCGGGGCTTTTGCTGCTTAAGAGCTGGGAACAACCATCATCTGTCAAGCAGCAAACACTTTTTCTTGGAAAGTTGTCGATTGTTATATTCATACTTCTAATCGCTGCAAATCTGGTCTCTACATTGTTGGAATGTGGTTTGGGTGAGTGCGAGGCTAATCCTACCTATTATCAGCTACTGAATTTATAGTGTTGTTAAAGACACTATTTTTTCGAAGTTTTGGAGCGTTGCCTTAGAGATTGCTGTATTTCAATACCCCTTTGCACTCCAGCCACTATGGCTGGAGTGCGCTCAACGGCTTGCTGCTAATAGAAAACAGACTCTAATTAGCCTGCCGGGTACGATACTATTCCATTCCCTAAAAATATTCCGGATGCCGACTTGTCGGTGCTGACTGCTTTGATTCCATAGTTGGATATTGATCTGGCCATTGATTAACAGCAGGTAGTCATTTATGAATTCGGCCCAATTGGGGGGGGTGGAGCTTCGGCATTTGTTTGGGCAGATATTCACCGCTCTCGATGAAGCGATCTGAATAATCATAGTGATCAAGTTTTGTAAGAATCTCGCCCTGGGCTTTACTTTCAAGAGTAATGCGCGAGCTTTCGGTGCACTCGTTAGTAGGAAAGGCAAAGCGGATTGCTGAAAGGCTGCGTGGAAAATGGGGCCTATGGAGCGCCGCTGGGCTTTTGGCTACGGTGCAAATACTCATTAGTTGCTGTCGCGACGTGTGCGTCCTCTGTATAGGAAGTGGTGATGAAGCCACTGGAGCGATATGGGTTTCTGGCTTTGAATCGAGCAGGAAATTGCGACAGAAAACGCAGTGGACCTCTTCGTAGTAGATACCTTCTTTCGCCAATTCGGCAAGCGCGGTTTCTAATGAAAGAAAGCTATTTTTCAGCAGTAGCCCCGGTGCCTTGCGATTGCGTACGGCCAGTACGTCTACGCCCTCTAGTTTGACGCCATAGCTAATTGCAAAATATGAATCTTTACTGTATTTGGACAATAAGTAATTACGTATTGGGTTTTCGGGTTCTCGCCGCTCAAAGGGTGTAACTTCGTTGCGCATGACACTACTCAAACCCGGATCTTGCAGGGTCTTGCCGTCCGGACCATAAAAAAACAGTGAGGTATTGGCTGGGACACGAGTATTCATGCCGGGCACATAGGCCCCGTGGCTTGTTATGATAAGCTTTTTGCTAGGGTTCCCAAGAGTTTTTTGAAAGAGATAGAAGTGCTCTCCGAGTGGAATTATATCAAGTGGGAGTGGTTTCATATTGGGTTTCCTTATTTATATGTTAACGTAAAGTTCGCTGTTGCATTTGCACTGCCTGGCTGTGGTCCGGCCGCAGAACTGCTTGTTTGGATATAACGGGCTTTAAGCGGTACATCGGTTATGCCGTCCTGCAAGCGCACAATAGGGGTGTCTACTCCTAATGTTACTGGAGTCTTACCATCGGCTTGTAGAATTTGCACAGCCAAGCCGGTCGCCGTTGAGTCGCTATTCAGGCTGAGTATGCCTTTGTCGGCGTCCAGTACAGTCGAGCCCTTCGCGCCTTCGAATCGAATATTGGCGTTGCTGGTCTGGAAGAAGTTCCATGGCTGGTCGGTTGGATAAGACCCGGACACGCAGTCGGTCAACTGAATATTAAATCCTGCAGCGTCCGAGGTGCTCCCTTTACCGTTAAAATGACGTTTTTCTATAGTACCCATTAATACTTTGATCTGTGTGCCGACACCCTTAGGTAGTGTGCATTCAGAGCGAGTGATGCTGCCGTCGAGAAAGAGCTGATCTATTGGTCCAGAGATGTCACTGGCGTACAGAGAACTAATTAGTTGATGATTGAAGTTCTGATTGCCTGTGGCGATTTCTCCAATCTTTACTAGCGTGACCCAATAATCTGATTTGGGAATCCTTGTCATCCTTGAGGTCGGGCCGAAGGTTATAGTGTAAGGTACATATGGGTAGCTTCCGGTGATTTCCCAGCCAACGGTACGTTTCTCAGTTCTAACAATGACGCCAATTCCTGAGATGTTGGTTTCCATTAACGAGCCTGATGTAAGAGTTGTGCCGGCAACAGGGATGTCGCTGACTATTTTATTTGCAGTTGAGAATTGAATATTATCTCCAGATGCTCTGCACCTAAAGGCGCTCTTCCAGTCGCGTGAAACATAATATTCTCTAGTGCCGATTACTGAGCCGATCGGTGCATCACGTGGAATATATATATTGCCAAAATTTATTGTCGTTGTGCCTCTAGTGAAGCCAGCATCCAAGATGCATTTGGCATAAGCATTAAATGCTAAAAAGCTACTGCTTAGTAGGATTGTGAGAGTGAGTTTTATTCTAAATGGTAGCATGTTAAGTCGTCTCCAAATAAAAGCTGTGCAGATATAATTATTTTAAGTAGTGAAAATATGCTTTTCATAAGCTTGAAAGATGTTGAATGGGCTTCAGTTGAGCCTTTCATGTTAAATGTCGATCATCCGGTAATTGCAATTAGGGTAAAAGATCAGTGGTCTATCCGGCACAACGCATCCATCACCCGATAGCCGTCTTTGCTTGGCGTCTTGTCGATATCCACTTGGACTTCACACTGCTGCCTCTGGCCTTTGCCCCACTTCATGGTGAAAGTCTTGCCGCTGCCCACCGAAAGCAGAACTCGTCCGGCCTGCCCGACAACCCCTGCATCTATGCCTTTCTCGTTATACACAGTCGTGCCGAATGGCAGCAGCGAACCATCTAGCAAACGTATATTGAGCAGAGCTTTCTCCGATCGGCTGGCCGTAAAAGATACCTTGACCACCGCACCGCGACGCGGCACCACATTCGTCACGCCTTCGAGGATATCGACACTGCTTTCCAGTTCACTGGTGTCCACCGCTACCCGGTTTCTGCGATAAGGCGTCAAGTACGGCACTACTGCGTAGCCTTTTTTGTTGGTCAAAGTACCAGGAGCATTGAGCAGGCCGACATTTGGGGTGTCCTTGACATTCACCAGGGCGACGGTTTCCCCCAGGTTTTGGCCAAACTCAATGCCGTCACTGTGGGCCAATACAGAGCCGGAGGTGCTGATCGAGCTTTGTTTATAGCCTGGACCGGTACTGACCCCGGCACCCAGTTGAGCGAATGGAGCGAGATAGGCGATTTGTGCTGAGCCAGTGTTGCCGCGACTGCGTGCGCGGTTGGTATCGATGCTGTAGCTCAGGTTGCCATTGTTGCCACTCAAGCCCGCTCGCTGATCGAGCGTACCATCGGTATTGCGGGTAAGGCTGAAGGTGCCGGTATTGCGTTGACCCAAAGGCATCGACAGGGTGAGCACTACCTGGTTGGTCTCACCAAAACTGTCCACCAGTGTTTTGCTGGCATACGCGCCCAAGGTTATGCCTTTGTATTGGGTGTTGAAGCCTAGTTGCATCTGTTTCTGTTCATGGGAGGTGCCCCAGTAATCCTGTTGGCTGACGTTTAGATACAGGGAGCCAATGTTGCCCAGCGTTTGGTTGATGCTGGCTTCGATCCTGCTGCGTTTGGATATATTCGTGTAAGCATTGATTTGCTGTTGCTCCACCGCTTCGCCGAAGTCGCGATAGCCTTCGGTGGAGTAGCGATATCCGGCGAAACGCACAAAGGTTCCGCTATCGAATGCCTTGCCGTAGCGCAGGGTATAACTCTGCCCGTTTTTCGTAGTGTTCCTGGTAGCCACGTCTTTTGGGAGCTCGGTTTGTGCCTGAGTAACGTCCAGGGAAATTGCTCCGAGGTTACCGAGGCTTTTACCAACACCGAGTACACCGGCGCGATAGAAATCACTGCCCTGCAGGCCGCCGTAGAGGGTTAGGTCGTATGGCAGGCCATAGGCCAGCGAAGCCTCACCGAACATTGGTCGATAGCCGGCACTGGCCGAGTTGTATTGAGCAAGGGTCAAGCTGTAGCGCCAGGTCTTTTCCCGCAGCATGTTGCCAAGGGTGGCGTAAGGTTGAGTGAAACGCCGCTCACGACCATCAGCCTCGGTGATCACCACCTCCAAATCACCGCTACCACTGGCGGTGTTTAAGTCATTGATTTCGAATGCCCCTGGCGCAACATAAGTGGTGTATAGCGAATAGCCATTTTGCCTGACTTCGACTTTTGCCTGGGTCTCAGCGATACCCCGAATAATTGGCGCATACCCCTGCATCGAGTCCGGCAACATGGCCATATCCGATGCCAATTGCATCCCGCGAAACGGCACGCTGTCGAACATATCGCCGGGAGTGAAGCTTTCACCTAGCGACAATGTACCCTTGATGCTGGTGAGGTCCCGTTGTGCGTAAGTATTGCTGCGTTGCCAGAGGCTTGAACCTTGGCTGTCCTGACGGAATGAGGAACTGGAACGAAAGCGCCAGTCCCCAAGATTGAAACCGCCGTTGGCATATAGGCTGGTTTGGCTGCTGCTACCTCGCGTGTTGCTTCTGGTTTGGGCTGTAGAGAACTGGTAATTGAGTATCCCCGCATTGATACCGCGATCCCATTCTTCAGGCGAGACATAACCGGCGGCGTCCCGACGCAAAGCGATTTGCGGCACGCTGATATCCAGCGCCAGGCGGTGAGGGTCAAAACTCACTGAGGCGTCTTTGATCAGGGCTTCGAGGTCGACGCATTCAGGCAGAAATTCACCTGGCTTGATGAAGGCCTCTAGCTTGACCCCGAGTTCTTTGAGGAGTGCTGGCGACAAACATGGCCGCACATCGCCGCTTTTCGGGTCTTTGGCTAGCGTCATGTCTCGACGGTCGAAAAAACTCTGGTTCAAGCGAATCGTGACAGAGTAGGTGCCGGGAGCAATGCTGCTGTTGGCGATGGCATCCAGGTCCAGCTTGGGACTAGTGGAAGTTGCGCCAAGTGATTGCATGAAGTCCGAATCGAACTTGGCTGGTTCTCTCGCATATGCTCCCGTAGCAAGTAGTGCCGTTATGACGCTGGCACACAGGTGGGTCGGGGTAAAAGAGGGTGTCGTGAGACTGATTACCGAAACAACGACTCGCATAACAATACTCAAAACGAAGCCCACCTTGAACGCGGTGAGCTGATTCACTGAGAAGGTCGAAATGGCGTAGTAGAAGGTGCTTTACGGAGCGGAAGTAAGCGGTACATGCAGTGGTTTGCTATAACCGCCGTAGTCGTTGATCGCGGAAAAGATCACTTCACCCTTATTGTTCTTGAAGCCAGGCAATGGGTAGCTTTGGCTTTTCATCGGGGCGACCATCTTGGGTTCGAGCACTTCGATCTTCTGCTGGCCGGCAACGACTTGCACGCCTATGAATGACACATGGAACGGTGAAGGATTATTCACCTGAAGGAAGGTTTTGCCTTGCTTATAAACCAGGCTCCAGCGCAACTCTGGAAGCGCATCCATGGACGAGCCCTGGAGCTTTGGGGGGCGATAGAAGAGTTTGATTCGCGTACGCAAAGCGACTTTCAAGGTGTTCCCGTGTTCTGTACCGGCAACGGGAATTTCCTGGGCATTGAAATAAAATACTGACTCTCGATCTTCTGGTAAGGCACCTGGTACTTTACGGATGCGTACGATTTGCTCTTTGCGTGGGTCTAGGCGGAACAGTGGTGGTGTGGCCATGAACGGTGTCGGAGTACTGTTGTCATCGGTTTCGGTGTTAACCCAGGCCTGCACCGCATAAGGCTGTCCAGTGGTATTACTGACAGTGATAGACGCATCACGCTTACTACCGTCATACACTATTCGTGTACCACCGAGCATGACGCCGGCTTGACTGAGACTGCTGAACAACGACGTACTTAGCAGCAATACCAACGCTGGCCTGCCTAAGGAAAATAGGGTGGTAAGTTTCATTTGACTATTCTCTGTCGCTCTCGGCGTAACGCCGAAGGTAATGTGATGGCAGTCTGAGTGCTGCCATCAACAAGACTTAAAGGGTTACTGGTAGTCGACGGTGAACGAAGCTTTGGCGTTGGCAGACCCTGCTGTAGCTGTGCCGGTGGCAATGTAGTTGGTGGTGAAACGCAGAGGTTGGGTCAGATCCAAATATGGCTCGGAGGCCAGGCCCAGTTGAACGTCCTTACCGGTAGCGTCTTTAATCTGCAAGGCAACGTTGTTGGCTTCTTTGCCACCATCCTTAGTGATGCCGATCCATTGACCACTGGAGCCGGCGCTACCGCTTAGGCTCTGGAATCTAACCACTGCCTTCTTACCGGTCACGCTGCACCCTGGTGCTGTTGTGTCGATGGTCATCGTGAATGCACCACCGCCTGCAATATCGCCAGAATTGGCCAAGGAGGTGGCGGGCACAGTGCCAAGGCCTACATCACCAGCCACACTACCGTTCAGGTCTTTGACAACCACTGGGCAAGTGTTGTCGGAAACACTCCCGATGAAATTGATTTGGCCATCAGCGGCTATGGCCGCTTCGGAGCTCGCGGCAAGAATAAGTGCGGTACATAGGGGCTTGAGAGAGTTTTTTCTCATAACGTTATCCAAATTGTGAAATGTTCTGAAATCTGTTGGGCTTTAATCGCTTGATAAATTGCATTCCGCATAGGACCGCATGTTTCAAGGAGGGGTAATTGTCGTAAGGAGCTCGAATAGATTCAGTGGGGCTTTTCTCTGTCTAGCTGAGGAATGCTCTATAGATAGTTGCAGAAATTTCCTCAACAAAAAATGGCCTGGAAAAATACTTCTTGCTTAGGGGGCAGAGTTTTAGTAGGTAAGAAAGTCTCTGGTTTGGAGTTTATGTGCTGATAAGTTATAAGTTTTTGTCGGGCCGAGTCAGGGGGTGTATATTGAAAAAGAATCGCCTCCTAGTGAGTGTCGAGATGGCGAGGTACGCTACAAGAAGCAGAGTGAATGTTCTTGCGGTATATGAAGGTGTTAACTGACTATACGGTGGAGTATTATTAAGCGTGAGCGGAGCCGTGCATGAATTAAGATGGAGAGAAAGAGATTTTTATTAGTCAATGAAGTAAGGTTTTAATTTTAGGGCTTGTCAGTTCAAAGAAAGGCTGGAAGATGTCGATCTGCCCCCCCTTAGGAAAATCAGTAACACTTTCAATTGGGCGCCAGAGCTGTGCGTGTCAGTTGTATGGGAGCGCAAAATGAGAGATGTATTGATTGTTGATGATCATCCAGCCATACGAATGGCGGTTAGGATGGTATTGGAGCAGAATGGGTATTTGGTTGTTGGCGAAACAGATAATGGTGTTGATGCCCTCAGAATGAATCGCGAGCTAGTTCCTCAGCTAATGATTCTAGATATAGGCATTCCAAATCTGGATGGCCTGGCTGTTATTGAAAGGGTGAAAGCTCAAGGCGCAAACGTCAAAATTTTGGTATTGACCGCTCAGCCCGCAGCTATTTTTCTACCACGTTGTATCCGGGTCGGTGCTGCAGGGTTTGTTTGTAAAACCGGGGGTATGCATGAGTTGGTCGGCGCATTGGCTGCGATGAAAGCAGGGTATACTTGCTTTCCAGATCTGCCATTTGAAAATGTACTTGATAATAGTGCTAATAGTGGCGCCTGCAATAGGCTCACTGATCGAGAAATTGAAGTTCTCCGGCAGTTGGCTTCTGGAACCTCGAACAAGGAAATAGCCGAAGCCATGAGTTTGAGCAATAAAACTATCAGTAGCTATAAGTTTCGGATTATGGATAAACTAAAAGTGAATAACCTGATTGACTTGGTCGAGGTCGCAAAGCGAGATGGTATAATATGAACAACAAGCGCTTACGGAATAGCATCTTGTCGTTGTCGTTGTCGTTGTCGTTGTCGTTGTCGTTGTCGTTGTCGTGTGTTGTGAGTCATTCAAAGGCTGAGGGATTAAGTTATAAGGAGTTGCAGGTATCGGGAAGATCTTCAGCGAATATTGAAGTTGATTTGTCAGCTAGTGATAGGCTCTGGCTAAGCCGTAAGAAGAGAATTGTTTTGGGTACTTCATACCCGGACTATCCTCCGTTGAATATGAGCGTTAATGGGGTTTTATACGAGGGGATCACCGCTGATTATGCAGTGCTCATAGCAAAGATGTTAAATGTGGATATTGTCGTTCGACAGTATCGGTCTCGTGATGCGGCAATACAAGCTCTCAAGTTGGGTGAGGTTGACATTCTAGGCGGCGCTAATAATTATGATGTCGCCTATTCTGATGTTGTGTTAAGTAATTCTTACTTAAATGACCAGCCAGTGCTATTCACTCGGGTAGGAGAGAGCCATTTGGTTGACTCCAAACTCGAGGGGAAAAGAGTTGCTATGCTGAACCACTATTTACCTCTAGAGGCTGTATGTCGTTTTTATCCAAAATCAAAATTGGAATTGTTTACTTCGACAAGCAACGCAATTGGAGCGGTAGTTTTTGGTCAGGCAGATGTTTATCTTGGTGATATTGTTAGTAGTAGTTATTTGGCAAGCAATAGCTTTTTTAAAGATATAGAGCCTGCTGGTTTTTCAAAGATGAAGGTTTCGAACTTTTCGTTTGCTTTATTGAGGGGGAGTGAAAGGCTAAAAAGACTTGTCGATCGAGCACTAAAGGCTATTCCATTAAATGAGAAGATGCTTATTGTTCGGCGCTGGGATCACAATGGAGTATATTTTTTCGGCGATCAGCGGATTGAGCTTAGTGCGATTGAAAGAGAATGGCTAGGCAAGCACCCGATAGTCAATGTTGCCGTAGATGCTGGGAACGCACCATTTTTATTTAAAAAAGATGGCCTGGTTCAAGGAGTAAGCAAGGACCTACTCAACGAAGTCAGCTTCAAAACAGGAATTAAGTTCAAGTTTGTCTCAGTAGATTCGTGGGAGGATGTGTTACAAAGCCTTGAGTCGGGAAGAGTAGACTTGATCGGGGCTGAATCCTCCGATGAGAAGAGAGAGCTCAATAGGATTTTTAGTCGGCCTTATCTAGTTGATCCTTTGGTTTTGGTTTCAAATGTAAGCAATGTGAATATTAGAACATTAGAGGGGCTTCTTGGGAGGACAGTCGCATCAGTGCGGCATAGGGCAGCAGTTGAGTATGTAAAAAATAAGTACCCAGGTATAAAGTTTGTCGAAGTAGCGTCGACGGCGGAAGCCTTTTCATTGGTTGTACAAAAAAAGGTTGATGCGGCAATAGATTATAGGATGGCGGCTGACTATAAAATATCGAACTCGTACAAGGGGGAGTTGAAAGTTGTCACGGTTTTAGGGGAGGGACCAGAAAGTATTGCATTCGCTATGTCGGATAAATCTAAAATATTGGGATCGATTTTAGATAAGGTAATAGTCAGTCTACCAGCCTCTAAAATAAACTCGATTATTGATTATTGGGTTGCTGATTCTCGGAGGGATTCGGGCTTTTGGGAGAGATATAGAAAGCTGATCATAGAGCTAATTTTTTTATTCGGGTTGTTATTAGCAATCTCTATTGCTTGGGCCGTCTATTTCAGATGCCAAGTGATTAGGCGTATAGCGGTAGAGAAAGAGTTATGTGATCAGTTGAAGCTTATGCAGGATTTAATTGATGGAACGCCAAATCCTATCTATGTAAGAGACAGAGCTGGGCGGTTGGTAATATGCAATATGTCTTATCTGGAGTCATTGTCGGTTGACAGAACCAATGTAGTTGGCAGACGCCTTACAGAAGTCACGGGTGTGAATAAGGAGGAAGCAGCCAAGTATGAGGCTGATTATAAGCGCGTGATGAAAGATCAAGTGCCTCTCGTGTCCGACCGCAGTATTTACGTGCCCACAAAAGATCAGGTACTTGACATATATCAGTGGATCTTGCCATATCATGACTCCGAAGGGATTGTTAAAGGCATAATTGGTGGGTGGATAGATATAACAGACAGAAAAAAAATGGAAGAAAACTTGCGTTTCGCAAAAGATCAAGCCGACTTGGCCAGTCGTGCCAAGACTACGTTTCTAGCTACCATGAGTCATGAAATAAGAACCCCGCTTAATGCTGTAATCGGAATGTTGGAAATGTCGTTAAGGAAAGCTGATCAGGGAGAGTTTGACCGCGTGGCCCTTGAAGTCGCTTACGATTCCGCGAATGGTCTGCTGGGGTTGATTGGGGACATATTGGATGTGGTTCGCATCGAGTCTGGCCTCATGGAGTTGTGTCCCGCACGGACCAATCTAAGAGGCTTGATTGAGTCGGTAGTTGGGGTTTTTGACGGTCTGGCCCGGCAAAAAGGGATCCAGTTGCTATTCGATACTGATCCTACGCTACAGACTGATGTTCTTATCGATGCGCTTAGGTTCAAACAGATTATCTCTAATCTCCTGAGCAATGCGATCAAGTTTACTGAGCATGGCAAGGTTGAGATCCTGCTTGATGTCATACCCTCTAAAGATAAAAGCATTAATGAAATCTGTATAAAACTGACTATATGTGATACAGGCGTTGGAATCTCTGCTGAGGACCAATTGAAATTGTTCTCTGCATTTTCTCAAGTACATGGCTCGGAAAGAGCTAGGAAAGATGGAGCGGGTCTTGGGTTAATGATCAGTCGTACTCTCTGCGAAATAATGGGAGGAACGCTGATTTTAACAAGTACCTTGGGTATTGGCACAAGCGTAGAAATTTCTCTGGATTTGACGACTCTGGATCCATTGCCGATTGTAGCTGTCCCTGATGTGGACAACAAAATTGCAACCACTCAAAAGCTGAAAGTATTGATTGTTGATGACCATATGGCAAATTTGTTGCTGCTAAACCGGCAACTTGAATATCTTGGTTGTTTTGTAAGCCAGGCTGACAATGCTGAAAGAGCATTGAGTATCTGGCGGTCAAGCCACTTTGATGTTGTTATTACGGACTGCAGCATGCCGAATATGAGCGGTTATGAATTGGCTAAAGCTATTCGTGATGATGAAGTATGCCGTGCTTTAGCTCCTTGTACCATTTTTGGTTTTACGGCAAATGCGCAAACTGAAGAGAAGGAGCGTTGTTTGCTGTCTGGTATGAATGATTGTTTGTTTAAACCGATCAGTCTTTCAGATTTAAGTCAAAAACTACTGGCGGTACAAAGTATTTCGGGTTCTGATCAGGGGGAGGGAGGTGAGACAGCGGAGGTCATAAATTTAAATGGAATCAAGCACCTGTTGAGCGACGACCCAGGAATGGTGGCGAGCCTTCTGGAAAGTCTGGCTAGTTATAATGAGAAGGACTTGGCTATATTGCATGGGCTAACAGAGTCCTTCGATTATCCTTCAATAGTTTGTTTGGCCCATAAAATAAAAGGGGGGGCAACTATTGTAACTGCTACCGAGTTAATAAAATGTTGCCAGGAACTGGAAAGTGCTTGTGCGCAGAGTCAATCCTTGCCAGCTGTTGAAAAACTGATTTTGAAAATTGAAGAGCATATTGTTGCAGTTAATGAAGTACTTGCCCTCACTGCGAGGCATCTAAGGGGTTGATGAATCGCTAATACTTAATTTACTGTGCCTGTTTGGTTGAGTTTTTCAATGAATATATCAAGGGGCAAAGGGCGACTATACAAATATCCTTGCAAGTATTTGACTTTTCGCTCTTTTAGGTACTTCTGTTGCTCTGGTGTTTCTATTCCCTCTGCAACGACTGAGAGATTTATTTTTTCTGATAACTCCAAGATGCTTTCAATTATGTGCGTTGATAACGAATCCATTCCGATCATCGATACAAAACTTCTGTCTATTTTAAGATAGTCAACCTTGAATTTTCTAAGGTAGTCAAGGCTAGAGTGCCCGGTCCCAAAGTCATCTAATGCAATTTTTACTCCTGCGCTGTTAAGCCTGTCAAACAGCTCATAGGTGGTTGCGCCTGGCTCAATGATTTCGCGCTCGGTGATTTCTAACACTAGGGTAATCGAATCCTTGGGGAAGGCGTTTAAAAAAAGTTGGCAGTCATGAATCAACTCAAGATCGTGGCAGTGACGGTTGCTTATGTTGAAACCAATGTGAAAGCCTTTGCCGAGTTTCTTGCTTATAGGTGCTAATTTTTTAGTGACTTGCATCATTACTGATTGTGTCATAGGAATGATAAGACCTGAATGTTCAGCGTAAGGTATGAATAGATCTGGGTGCACTAAACCATCTCTAGAGTGATTCCAGCGCATCAGCACTTCAGCCCCTATCCAGGTCCCGTCTTCGGCACTAACGATGGGTTGCATATACGGAATGAACTCTCCAGCGCTCAATGCTCTTTTTAGTTCTTGGGAGAGCGGGGAGGTGCGCCCGAGAGTCCAGTAGATGACCCCACCAGTTGATAGGCCAAGGAAGATAAATACTGCAAACAATTCAATATAATTTTTTTCTATATATTTTAAAACTTCCCCATTTTCGAATCCTGAAGCGACACTAAAAGCATACTTCTTTGAGGTGATCTGTGTTTCTGCTACGGGGTACCTTTTGCGCTCTGCGGCAAATACATGGCCATTGGAAGACATCCATTTTGATCCCACGATCAGGACTGGATGACTGCCTTTGCTCCCATACTGAAGTACATCCTTCAAGTAGCGTCCATCAATGACGGCAAGCGCGCCTTTTTCATTTTCGCTCTTTCGGTATGTTAATACTGGGATATCAGGAGTTGCTACATTTCCAGGTGACAAAGAAAGCTGCCCGTTTACATAATCTTTTGAATT
Source organism: Pseudomonas sp. GW456-L12 (assembly GCF_059424045.1). Taxonomy (NCBI): domain Bacteria; kingdom Pseudomonadati; phylum Pseudomonadota; class Gammaproteobacteria; order Pseudomonadales; family Pseudomonadaceae; genus Pseudomonas; species Pseudomonas sp. GW456-L12. The sequence goes on along the minus strand of NZ_JBWKZA010000003.1, from coordinate 3,956 downwards.
AATATGTTCGAAAAAGCTTCCAAATAGTGAGCTGCAGTAAAATTTATCATTCAATGTTACCCCAACTGTTCGAACAAAAAGTCGTTGAGTAGTTTGCTCTCTCAGCAGAAACTGAACATCGTCACAAGAGCTTCCAGCCAGACGATAAGTGTTTGATGTGGCTCCCTCGGCGTTGTCGAGCATAGAGTTGAACTGTTGAATAGCTGCTTTGGCGACCGACTCGGATTGTTGCTCTAATGTTCGATTTGCCAATGAGTGGAGGGTGACTATACCGCAAGCTATTGGAAATAGGCCTATTAAAAACGATGTGCAGAAATTTAATACAATTTTCTTGTGGTGTTTGATAGTCAAAGAGAATTGCTCTATCCCGAGGGTCATGAGAAGTTAATAGCTATATGCTTGGATCATATGAGTGGCGCACTCATTCGGATATGAGAAATACCTCTCCCATTTGTTTTTGAGAGGTGCATGAGACAATAGAGATAGGTTTAATGGTTGTCAATCTAAACTGAGAGATTTTTCAGGGGCATGGGGTTTAAGAGGGTTTGGCATGTAAGTTAGAGGTGTCCACTATGAAATAAACTCTTTTTTTAGCGATTTTTATCCAGACACCTCTTCGTGAAAACTATTCTCCGTAGTTTTTAAATTTGTCTTCTGGGAGTAGGTGGCCTACTTTAAGTCGTTGGACTTGTTTGTGGAGGTTTTCGGGTGGCATATAGTGGCCGCTTGAGTTATTCCATGAGATAAGTTTGCCATTTGCAAACTCTATTTCTCCGGCATAATAAACTGCTGCACCTCTGGAGATGGCCGTGTGTCCGCCATTTATGCGCTCCCCCAGCCTAACCTCCCAGGGGCGGCTAATTAGAATAGTATAGCAAAACCAGCCGTCCGCTAGAGAGTTTGAGTCGATGTGATATCGTCCATTTTCGATAGAAAGTGTTTTGTATGCTTCTTTTTTTCTAATATCACCCTTATTTTCAATTGCAGTCATTCCATCTATTACTGGTTCGGGGATGATTGTTAATAAATCATCCATGTGGCTCTCTATCGTTTGTTTGACTTTCTCGGCAGTGCTTTCTGTTTTCTTCGCACGCTGCAGAGTTTCTATGATTCTGAGTTTTGTTTCTACAAAATTCGCCATTTTTTCATTGAATAAATAGCCGTCTTTTTTATTTGTTTCTTCTTTGTAGCGAAACAAAACGTCGCTCATCCACTCTTCTGAGTCATCTTTGTTTGAAGGTCTTGTTTTGGTAGGAGACTCTTCTATAGCATCTTTGGCATGGTACATTATTTGTTCTCTATAAAGTACACTGGCTGTTCAGTGGAGGGCTGATGGAATGGTTTGCGTTTGAGTTTTTCCTAATTGCGCAGATTCAGAATTTTCGCTTTGAAAAGGCCTTGAAGTGGCAAGAGGTTTTTGTAATTGTTGTTGATAATATATTGGCATATTTGCACGTAGAGCTTGTTTTGAGTTGGTAGCAGCTGATACTCAAGAAAGAGGCAGGGTCGGATTAAGGTCGTTTATAGCCTGAGTAAAATACCACCGGCTTACTTTAGTTAGCATCAGACAAGCAACTCCATCAGTACCTTTGGACCTGCTCGGATTTGCTCAGTGGGACGAGCGATAGGTTTCTAACCGCCTGATCCCCTGAATCTGCTGGTTGCAGCGCTCCAGCGCATTGAGCAGTTGCTCATTCAGTATCAGGCTATCTCCGTAGGTCATGGTTGAAGGGATAGTCGGCCCATAGCATTCAACCAGCAGGCTGGCGGGCAGCGGAATTGGAGGCGGTGGTGTGAGTGTGTTCGGCGTGCTGGCGCAACCGCTCAACAACAGCAGCAGGAACAGGCTCCCGAGCGCAGGACTCTTTAACCAGCACGGTTTTAATAATGGATTGCACCTGTTCACTCTGTTGTTGGCGTTGTAGCTTGGCATTTTCAGTCGCCTGAGTAATTTGATCGAAGAAGCGCAGGGTTTTTAGCTGCTGCTCCAGCTGTGCTTGGGCTTCATCCCGCTGTTCTGTCAGATAAAGATTTTCTTGTTGCAGAGTGCGAACATCTGCCTGCTCACAGCGTAGCTGCAGCCATAGTCCGCCGATGACAATGGCTCCTACGCCCAGCAGGGCGCAGGACCAGTTTCGTAATAGCCAGCTCATAGCAGAAATAGCTCGCGCTCGAGCCGTCGGCGGTTAAGTAGGCCGGCAGAGGTGATTTTCTGTCGCGTCTTCGCATCAGTCAGCTTGCACCAGGCTAAAAATTGTTCCGCGGCCTGCAGAACATTTCCTTTATTCAACTCCTTCAGCAGCGTTGATTGGCTAAAGTTAGTGGTACCGATGTTATAGATCAGGGAAACCAAGGCGTCATACTGGTTCTGGGTTAACCCAATAAACTTCACTAAGCGGTTGACATCTTTTTCAAAGGTTAGCAATGAAGTTCTCAGTAAGCGTTCGGCACACTCTTCGTCAATGGCCATACCACGGTTAATAGATTGGCCATTCACCTTTCCTGTCGTGCCATAGCCAATGGTCCAGATCCCGGCACTGTCCTGGTAAGCGCTGAGCTTACAACCTTCAGAAGCCTTAATAGCAGACAGGCCATGTTTGGATAGTGTGTAGGTCATTATGCTTATGACTCCTTTGGCGTATAGCGTTGAATAATCGATAGCAGTTTCTTTTGTAGGGCTTTTAATAGGGCGATACCCAGGGTGCCGGAGATCCCGGCAATACTAAAGGTAATGGGAATGGATAGATGGTTATCCAATGCCAATAGCCCACCCAGGATCCCTGTAAAGCAGGAGACAAAGATTTGAGAAATAAGCAAAGCGCATGACGCTTTTTCATGGGTGTCTCGTATATGAATGATATAGGCCACAATGCCGCTCCAAATGGAAATGGCAAATAACCCAGCGCAGACAATGCTAATGTCATTAAATAAGGAAAGCATTTTGTCACCTCTATATTGTTGGCCTGGGAAAATGTAGAGGCGCGATGTGTGTAGTGGCAATCTATATATTGTATATAATTATTAGTTGGGTGGGCTTTAAGTGCTTCGAGCATTGGGAGGGGAGGTGGTTGAATGAGATGGATGAGCTAACTATGCTTCACCTCACGTGAGGCAAGCTTGTAGATGTCACACGTGCAGCATAGTTTGCTCAGTATTAATGTGGTTTTTCTCGGCAGGTGTCCATAAGGCTAGAAGCTTATAGTCATATGTTCATCGGTATTTTTCTCATTTTTAAAACATAAGTCATATCCATTTATCGTTCTGGTTACGTAAACACTTTCAACCCCATCGACAGGAAGCTGCTCTAAATCAACAAGAAGGGGAGCCTGTGTGATAGATATGAATATCTGGTAAGCATATATAATGCAGAAGCTCAGTGTGATGAAAAAGGCAACACGCCGGACTCTGTGTCGTTTGGATGGTTTATCGGGCGAAGGTGAGGGGAGGAGGGGGAATACGCTCTGTTCAGAGCAACTATCATCCGCCTTTATCTGCTCATCATCCTCTTTAGGCAGAATGAAGCGATAACCTTGGCGATATACGGTATGTATAGCTTCACCCAGCTCACAGTAGCGTAATGTGCGGCGTAGTTTACAGACCAGCTGTAATAGGTTGCTTTCCTCGACGCCATTCTTACGCTCAGGCCAGACTAACTGAATCAATTGTTCGCGACTTAATATGTTCCCTTCTTGTGCATGCTCCCATAGCGCTAGTAGCAGTTGCTTTTCTTTCTCTGTAATTGGGAAGACACTATCTCCATGGGAAATTTTGTTTAGATTGCTGTCTAAAGAAACATTTTTTGTCAGCCTTAACATTACGCAGTCCCTCATTGTTTAGTGTTTGTGCATCCGCTATGAGTAGGTCTGGCCTGGATAGCCTGGACGCGTTGAAAATTTATATGATTCTTGTACTAATGCAAGGAAATTATAGGGTTCAAATAATTGATTTTGTTATGT